>CAUJCM010000001.1 GCA_963169655.1 Patescibacteria group bacterium
TGTAATAAGCACCTTATTTCTACTATTGTAGATTATTGACGAGGTATGATATGATGATAGTTTGTAATAAGCACCTTATTTCTACTTTTGTAGATTATACTTGATTGTTGGTATGAGTAAATGTTTGTAATAAGCACCTTATTTCTACTTTTGTAGATATATCTTCTAAGCGTACTTTATTCCAATAGTTTGTAATAAGCACCTTATTTCTACTTTTGTAGATTGGTTGAATATTTTGAAGCTAAGATTGAAGTGTTTGTAATAAGCACCTTATTTCTACTTTTGTAGATCTAACGTCTGGTAGTGTAGGGTTTTAGTTTGTAATAAGCACCTTATTTCTACTTTTGTAGATTTCTTCGGGTTGAGAACTCAGAAAGTCGTTTGTAATAAGCACCTTATTTCTACTTTTGTAGATGAGAATTGGAGAGAGCCATTTAAATTTAGTTTGTAATAAGCACCTTATTTCTACTTTTGTAGATCTACATCATCAGAAAAAATATGATTAAACGTTTGTAATAAGCACCTTATTTCTACTTTTGTAGATGCATCACCGCTTGTACCTTGTATAACTAGTTTGTAATAAGCACCTTATTTCTACTTTTGTAGATTAGTATTCAGCAACTCCTGCTAAGTGTGGTTTGTAATAAGCACCTTATTTCTACTTTTGTAGATCTTGGCTCATTTGTAGGATTTGTGATGTGTTTGTAATAAGCACCTTATTTCTACTTTTGTAGATAACCGTGAACATTTAAAACAATTTACTGTTTGTAATAAGCACCTTATTTCTACTTTTGTAGATAAATATTCTTGAAAAAATAAAACTTCATGTTTGTAATAAGCACCTTATTTCTACTTTTGTAGATGTGTACTGGTCAATCAGGTAAGCTCTAGTTTGTAATAAGCACCTTATTTCTACTTTTGTAGATTTCTTTAGACGCTACAAAAGCCGAGATTGTTTGTAATAAGCACCTTATTTCTACTTTTGTAGATACAAGCTGTTTTATAAGGTTTTTTGCGGTTTGTAATAAGCACCTTATTTCTACTTTTGTAGATTTAAAGCAGTATTGACAAGAATTGGAAAGACTTTAAGCTTAAATTAGTTTATGAATAATTTTTGATTATGAGCAGAATTTCTATTACAAAAAGATTTGGCTTTGAATCAGCGCATTTTTTGCCGGATAAGATTTATGGGAAATGTGAGAGAGTTCATGGGCATTCTTATCAGCTTTTTGTGACTGTAAGTTCTGAAAAATTAGTAAATAATATGGTAATCAATTTTAGTGATTTGTCGGTTATTGTAAAAGAAAATATCATTGATAAAGTGGATCATTTTTTATTGAATGATGTTTTTCCTGAAATTAAATTTCCGACTGCTGAAAATATAATTTTGAAATTTGTAGATATTTTAGAAAGTAAATTTCCTGATGGAGTTTTTTTAGAAAAAATTAAATTATTTGAAACAGCTAATTCCTTTGCAGAATGGACAAAATAAAATTAATTCAAGAACTTTTGACTGAGATAGGGGAGAATATTGACAGAGAAGGTTTAAAGAAGACTCCTGAACGCTTTTTAAAGGCTTTTAAGGAAGTTAATCAAGGTTATGGTCTTGTAAGTACAAAATTTTATCAATCCACCTTTAAAGCTGAAAATAAAGAGATGGTGATTGTGAAGGATATTGATTTTTATAGTTTGTGTGAACATCATCTTTTGCCTTTTTTTGGAAAAATACATATTGCTTATTTGCCTGATAAAAAAGTTTTGGGGCTTTCAAAATTTGCTCGTATTGCAGAGGTTTTTTATCGTAGACTTCAAATGCAAGAGAGGTTAAATAAACAAATTTGTGAAGATATTTTTGATAATTTAAAGCCTTTAGGTGTGATGGTGGTGATTGAGGCTAGGCATATGTGTATGAGTATGCGTGGAGTAAATAAGGTAAATTCAAAAACAATGACTATTGCAAGTTGTGGTGTTTTTGAAAAGGATGAAAAATTGAGAAAGGAATTTTTAAGTATTTTGAAATAAATCAGCTATATATTGGTGGAAGTATAGATTTTAAAAAACCTATCTAAGTGAATAGATAGGTTTTAAACTATTTAAGTTTTGAAGTGATTAGTAACGACCTCCACGATTTGGTCTGTCTCCTCTGTCTCTTCTTTCTTCTTGAGGACGAGCTTCGCTTACAATCCATTTTCTTCCGTCAATTTCTTTTCCGTTTAAAGCTTCTACAACTTGTTTAGCTTCTTCTTCTGTTGACATTTCAACAAAGCCGAAACCTTTTGAACGTCCACTCATTCTGTCTGAAATAATAGTTGCTGATTCGACAGTTCCAAATTCAGCAGCAGCTCTTTGTAAATCTTCATCTTTTGTTGAGTAAGGAAGATTTCCGAAAAATAATTTCTTTGCCATAAATTTAATTGTTTAACATTTTTTTTGATATAAGATAGAGTTCGACCTAACCCTGTTTCCTACCTTACAAAGAAATGCTTTTTTGAGAATTTTATGGTAAGAAGACGAAACAAGAGCACTAACATATTTATAATACTGGTAAATGCTAATAAGTCAAATGGATTGTATTGATGGGATATTGGAAAATAGGAAAATAATAAGGCCATTTTTTAAAAAAGCCCTTACTTTGTGAGTAAAGGCTTTAAATTTATGAGAGATGACCTTAGGCTTGAGCTGGGCCAACATATTTTGAAGAACCGAGTGCAAGAATTGGGTAAAAGATTGGTCCAAGGAAGATTAAACCAAGAGTGAATCCTGTTCCATGTCCAAAGCTTTTTGAGATATTGTGAATTAACATAATTCCCATAATGATATTTACAAAAGGAACCATGAAAAGAAGAATCCACCAATCTGGTTTGCCAACCATTTTAATTAAAAGATAGAGATTTAAAAAAGGTACTAAAAATCCCCAAGCTGGTTGATTTCCTTTGCTGTAAAGTCTCCATGCGCAGAAAAAATAAAATGCTGCAACTATGATAATGCCAATTCCAAAGCCTGCTAAATAACTAAGAAAGGCATTAAAATCAAAATTTATTACTAGGTTTGGATCTATGGCTGTTGGATCCATTAAAGTATCGAATGATGATTCCATTTTGTTTTTGTTAAAAAATAAACTAAGGAGAATATAAGTGATTATCTTTTTTTAGGCAAATATTTGGGCTTAAAAAGTGTGAAATGGGTAATTCAAAAATACTAAAATAATATAATTTATTGGGATGAGAGAGGGAAGAACTTTGTATGTGATTTTGATTAATTAAGAAAATTATTATTTATAAAACTTTTGATTCTTTCTGGGTTTTCCTTTTTCTGATCAGCCTTGAAATAAATTTCGATGAAAATTATTGTTTGAGTGGTAGGAAGGTAGGCGTAAATTAGTCGGATGCCACTATTTGCGCCTTTTCCTTTTAAGCTTTTACATTGGAATTTTTTAACCTTGAAAAATGTATATTCTTTTAAATTATTGACCCTTTCAATTTTAAAGATACTATGACTATCAATATTTTGACTATGGAAAAGTTCGATTCGAAATTGTTTATTAGACTGAAAATCTTCTTTTAAAGTGGGAAATTTTTTAAGTAATTTTTTGAAATCTTTTTGGAATTCTTTAGTTTCTTGATATTTCAACATAATTCATCATTGTATTTTCTTATGGATAATTCGTCTGTTCTAGCGAAAACGGCTTCGTAATCTATTATTTGTTTATCCTTTGTACCGATCCATGGTACATCTCGATGAGATAATTCACTTATTTTAGTAGCGTTGTAATCTTTAAATCTTTCAATTTCATGATCGATCAATTCCTTTTCTTGTGCAGAGAATATGGAAAGGTTTGCTGAACGAAGTGGTAAGTATTTTTTTTGTTGATATTGAAAATATTTGTTTTTTACAAGAGTTAATTCTTGGTTTTTGATCATTTGCTCAATTATTTGTGCATAAGCTGCTGGAGTTGGTCCATGCGTGTTTTTAATGTATTTAGCGCCGATTAATTGCTCTTCATATTTTTCATAGTAATCAAAGTCGATAAAATACATTAATTTCCAAATTACTACTTCTCCAATATTTGGACGAGCGCCAATTTTTTCTAAAATATAAATAAATACCTCTTTAAATTTTTCTACACTTTCTTGAGGGACTGAAATACGAATTTCTTGTTTTGGGGCTTTTGGCTTTGGTTTTTCAAATTTGATAGTCATTTTAGGAGAATTATTTTCTTTGCCTTCGATGAAATCTTCTAAAGACATATTAAAAAGCTTAGCTAAAGATTGAGCTTCTTTTAGAGTTAATTCTCTATTGCCATTTTCAATTTGAGAATAAGTGGGTCGAGAAATACCAAGTTTATTAGCTAAAAATTCCTGGCTAATATTTTGTCCCTCTCTAATTTTCTTTAATGAAAAACTCATATTGTACTAAAAATATTGTTATTTTTAGTATAAATAATGTAAAGATTTCTGTCAAATAAATTGTTAGAAATTTTTACAGAATGTCTTAGAATTATTTGTGTTGTTTATTGTTTTGAATTTCAGTAAGTAATAAGTTTATTAATTCAATAATGTTTTCTTTTCTTCTATTTGCAATATCTGAGTTTTGATAAATTTCTTGTACTTCAGGTTTTTGGATATCTGATAATATTTTTTTGAGCTTATTTGTTATAACTTTTTTGTATATGTTTTCTTTTTGATTTTCAGAGTAAATGTCCCAATTGTTTAATTCATCTTCATTTAAATCTTTTTTAAAGATACTTATTTCTTTCCAAGAATTAAAAAAAGATAAAATAATTTGAATGGTTTCTTTCTTTTGTGTTTCTATTTTTTCTTCCATTGCTTCACGTATTTTATGATCTCTTTCCTCTCGGCTTTCTTCAATTGACCCTGATAATTCTAATATAGGACCTAAAATATAAAAATTAGGGTCTTTTTCTAAGGTATATATTAATTCATTTGAAAAATATAATATTAAAAAAGTAGTAAATAAAGAAGGATCTATGTCGGGGAAGATTCCATGTATTACTTTTACTAGATTTTTATCAATTTTTTCATCATCGTTTGTATTAAGAATACGGTTCCTAGACCAGTGTAAGAAATTGTTAAATATTAAATGAGTTATTTTACTATCTTTATTGGTACTAATTATCTTCCATTCAGATGGAAAATAATGTTTCCAAATATCAAAGTTTGATGGTGAATTATCAATTTCATTGAATAAAGTGTCACAAAAAATAGAAAATAAGCTTCTTATGTAATTATCATATTTTTCTTTGTTACTTTTGTGTTTTTTGGACTCATTCTTAACCTCTTCTATGTATTGTTTAAATGAGTTAAATAATTGATATGGGCTATTATTGTCTTTGAGTATAATCTTGATCAGGTCTTGAAAAAAATTATTTCTAAAGTAATTCAACTGCCAAATGGATTCGATTTCTGGACTTATAGTTTTGTAAAATTTTGATATCAATTCCTTGAAGGTTGGAAAATATTTTTGAGAAAAAAGATTTTGAATTCTAATTGAATTTTCAAATGTTTTCTGCAATCGCTGTTGTTCACCCCATAATATTTTATCCCATTCTAATACTTTTGGTAAAATATCATGACTAATTGAAATAATATTTCTTTTATCAATATTATTTGTATATATATTGGCAAGTTTAATACTAAGTTTTAATTTATTATGCTTAATAACATTATCTATATGTGATATGAACATTTTGGTATATATTCTTTCATCATTGTTTAATTTTTCTGACCAAACAGCTTGCCAAGAATTAAGTATTTTTTTTGATTTACTTGTATTATTAAAGATAGAATATCTTGAGATTTTTAATTTTTTTAAGAAACTAAATTTAAATTCGGCTTTTTGTCCCTCTGAGAATCTTAAAATTTTTGTAAAAGGGATCAAGAAAAGTACAATTAGTATAATTACTACAAAAATTGTTAATATTTTATATGGTGTTGGAGTATTTGTGCCTGAAAAGAATGAAAAAAATACTATACCGAAAATGGAAAGCCAAAAAACTTTCTTTACACCAAGTATTTCATCACTTAATACCATTTTTTCAAATTCACTGATTTCTTTATTTTTGGAATTTAAAATGTCTGTGAGAAAGACAATTGCGAATGGAATGAAAATTGCTAAAATCCCCATTATGATACTTTGAAATAACGAAGGGTCAAGTCTTTGCAAGAATGAATCTAAAAAACTTATTATTGATGGCCATACTTTTTGAATAAATTCACACATGTATTTAAACATCATTTATCACATCTTCTATTTTTTTCTCCATTATTTCAATTAGATTTTTGTTGGCGGCGATAATTTCTTCTTCTTTTTCTGTCTCGGCAACTAATTTTTTTTGAATTTCTAGAGGAGGGAGGGGGATTTTTTCATTTTTAATCATTGGAACTGTTAACTGTGGAATGGAGTTTCCATTTCTGTAAATATTTAATGTACTTAATATATATTTCATATAACTGATATCTATAATATTATTTTTTGGTATCGCTACAATTAACCTAATAGCAGGATAAAACGGTTTAACTCTTATTTCAGGAAAGCCTATTGTTCCTCTTGCTGAAATAGTTATTGCTTTTTTATGTACTCTTGCTACTTCTGTAAATCCATATAAACCTTTGTCTTTTAAACCATTGGAATATATGGGGATTTGGTACTGATTAGTTTTTAATTTTGAATAATTTTTAGGGACATCTCCCCCAGCGAATAACTCTTCACACACCTCCCCCAACTCCACCCATTCAACACCCTCTAATTTTCTAAAGCTTTGTCCAAAATAAACTCTCTCTCTCTCTAGACTATCAATCAATTCTTTCGCAGAGTCTATTGCTTTTTGTTTAACTTCAATTTGCTCGACTATGTCTTTTTGAACTGAAATAGGTGGGAGAAGAATTTTGTATTTTTTCAACTTTGTGAAATGTCTTTTATATCCATCGGATTTTAGAGGTTTAAATTTAAGTAGGTAATAAAGATATTTGGGAATCAAATTATCATTTGTTTTTAATATTTTTATACCATCTGCACCCTGTATAAAAGGTTTGTCGATATACTTAACGATACATGTGTGGTCACCAAATATAACTAAAGGCTTATTATTATTAATTAGAGCTTCTTTGTCGTTACTCCATCCTGCGAATTCTTCTTGTGATTGATCAATAATAGCAAATCTTCCGGATTTACTAAATGAGCTTTTAGGAATTTTCTTTGGCGGAGTAATCGTACCAATTACCTCCCCCAACTCCACCATTGGCCATTTTTGATTAACTTGAATTTCACTTTCTCTATATCTCTCTCCTGTCAAATTATAATCTCCGCTTTCAGCAATCTTACTTCGCTCAACAAGTAAAGAAATTTCTTTTTCTTCTGTAGTGAAATTTTGATCATTTAAAGTTTTTTTAAATTTTTGAAGAATGGAAAGTGCATTTGGTAAATTATTTTTATCTATTTCTCTCCTTTGTGCTCCTAAATCAAATCCATCACTTGAAATTTTAATAAATAAAATTTCTTTAGTTTTTTTGGCTAATTCTTTGTCAATTATTAAAATACTGGTTTTTACTCCACTATAAGGATTGAAAACTCCACCTGGTAAACTGATTACTGCAATTAATCCATCTTCAATTAACTTTTTCCTTAAATCTTTATAAGCATTACTTGCTTGAAAAATAATTCCTTCAGGCACAATGATTCCTGCACGACCATTAATGTTTAAATGATCTATTATATAACTTACAAATAAAACTTCTGATCTATTTGCTTGTACTGAAAATTTTGAATGTGGTCTAATCCCACCTTTTGGAGTCATGAAAGGTGGATTTGCTAAAATTATGTCGAAAGTATCTTCCCATCGGGTCTCACTTGAAAGAGTGTCATATTCATAAATTTTTGGTTCTTTAAAGCCATGTAAATACATATTTACTAAAGCGAGCTTTACCATATCAGGCGAAATGTCATAACCTACAAGATTTTGTGCTAATTTATTTTTTGCACTTGGGGAAAGAAGTTTATCTTTATTTTGTTTTAAAATATGTTTATAGCTGGAAATTAAAAATCCTGCAGTTCCACAAGCTGGATCAAGAATGGTTTCAGTGATTTTTGGGTTTACTACATCAATAATAAAATCAATAATATGTCTTGGGGTTCGAAATTGTCCTGCATCTCCTTGGCTTCCAAGAACAGAAAGTAAATATTCAAAAGCATTTCCTAGATTTTCACTATGATCATAGGAAAATTCATTAATTTCTTTTAAAAATAGTGAAAGTGTACGAGGGTCATTGTATGGTAAAAAAGCACCTTTAAAAATATTTCTAAATAATTCTGGAATATCAGGATTTTTGGGAATATTACTCATTGCTTCAATATACAGACTTAATCTTTCTGGACCTGAAAGTTTAGGATCAAATAATTTACTCCAAGAATATTTGGCATAATTACCTGTGAAAAAAGTAGGTTTTCCTCCAAGTTCTTCTGCTTCTTTATCCATATCATCCATAAATTTATAAATCAGAGCAGTAGTGATTTGTTCAACTTGAGCTTTTGGGTCTGGAACTTTTCCAACTAAAATATTTCTTGCTGAATCGATTTTTTGTTTAGTACTTTGATCTAACATATTTTACATATATTGATTAATGGAAATATAATCTTTTACATATTCTGGAATAATTTCTCGATAACCGTTTAATTGTTTGAATTCATCCATAGTAAAACCTGAATATACATTTAAATCTGCAAATTGCTTATGATCGATAATTTCACGGAATTTTGGATCAGTGATATAAGCTTTGAGATAATTTTTAATAAATGGAATATATTGATTTTCAGGTTTATAAATTGAAATAAACTTATCACATTCTTCATCTAATTTTTGATCTTTTGTTTTAAATCCTGTGATCAAACCAAAAATTCTTTCTAGAACTTCACGCCAAGTAAGTCGACGATCTAAATTTTCACTTTTTCTAATTTTTTCAAGATTTAAATAAAGTTGTGGTTTATCTTCATATTTTTCTCTAATTAATTGAATAGCTTTATCCCATTGTTCATTATCAACTGCTGTTTTAATTTCAGTATCAGCACTAATTTCTTCTTGAGCTTTTTCGAATAATTTTCTATCTACTTTCATTCCTTCAAAGCCTATTGGAGTTTCAACTAAAGTCTTAACTTTATCTGGATCTGATATTTCTAAACTATCTATATTAACTTTATCAATTACTGTTTCAAGAGCTGCTCCATGATGTTGAAGTGGTAAGTTTAAAATTTCATCATAATCAAATTTTTCTTCAAAGTATTCACAATTAGCAAAAAAGTCGAAAAGCTTGAAATGCTCTTTTGTTTTTTTGTAAATTTCATTGTATGCATCTGTATATTTAAAAGTGAATTTTCTTGTGCCCCTTCCTTTAATCTGAATAAAATCAGTTGGTGAAAATATAGGACGCATTAAAGCAATATTCAAAATATCCTGACAGTCATAACCCGTGGTCATCATGCCGACAGTGACACAAATTCTAGTTTTACTTGTTTTGTAATTTTCTAAAAATTTAGTATATCCATTTAAATTGTTATTGGCAAAATTGATAGTATTTTGTTGACTATTTTCGACATTAGAAGTGACTTGAACTGCTAAATCAGAATTGTATTTGTCTGGCCAAATTTGGCTAGCCATTTGATTTAAAGTTTGAGTGATTTTTGAAGCATGATTTTGACTAACACAAAAAACAATAGTTTTTCCAATTTCTCCACTAATTGGATCTTTTAAAGCATTTTCTAGTAAAGTTTGGCAGAAAACTTGATTAGTTTTTTCTGAATAAAATTTTCTTTCAAAATCTCGATGATAGAAAGTTTCTTCATTTTGATTACCATCTTGATCTTCAATCATTGTCGCATAACCTTTTTCTGATAATAGCTCGGTGGTGATATCTGTCCTTGCATCAGTGACAATTGGATTTATTAAATATCCTTCTTTTACTCCATCTAGCAAATTGAATCTAAATGTTGGAATACCTGATTTACATCCAAAAGTAGTATAGGTATCAAGTAACTGTCTTCTTTCCCATGCTCTTGGATCATTTTGAGATAATTTATTTAAATCAATATTTTTTAAATAATCTTTGGGAGTTGCTGTTAAACCAAGTTTATAACTAATGAAATATTCAAAAACAGCTCTAGAATTTCCACCAATTGCCCTATGAGATTCATCTGCAATTATTAAATCAAAATCTGTTGGGGAAAATAATTTTTTGTATTTATCTTGACTAGAAAGAGATTGAATTGTGGATACAACAATTTCTGCTTTCTTCCAATCATCTCGATTTTGTTTGTAAATGACGGACTCAAAATCATTTTTGAGATAATCTTGAAAGTTTTTTTGTGCTTGATTTTCAAGTTCTAATCTATCTACTAAAAATAAAATCCTTTTAGCATTTCCTGTTCGTAAAAATAATTTAATGATAGCAGCAGAAACTAAAGTTTTTCCCGTACCAGTTGCCATTTCAAAAAGAAAACGATCATTTCCCTCGGCGGCTGACTCTTGAAGTGCATGAATGGCTTTAAGTTGATAAGGTCTCAAAATTCTTAAATTATTATCAATTAAAAATTGTTCTCTTGTATTTTCATTTAAATATAAAGGATCTTCTTTGAAATTAGGGGATTGTGTTAAAGCAATATAGTCTTCATTTACTATTTCGCTTGAGAGTTTTCTATTATCAGGTTTGAAGTTTTCTCGATGTTTTAAAGATTCTTGAGTTGGGAATTCGGTAATGATTTCAGGATCACCTCTTTCAAGATCCCAAAAATAATGGAGATCTCCATTGGAAAGAATAATAAATCTAGTATTTAAATTTTTTGCATAAGTTCTAGCTTGCTCTTTCCCATCTAAAGGATTTTTTCCTTCTTTCTTTGCTTCAAGAACAACTAATGAATTCCCATCTTGATCGAGCAATAAGAAATCTACAAAACCATTTTTTTGAGTTTCAAAGTCATTGCCTAATTCATCGAGTTGAAGCTGTGTTATTTTTACATTTGGCTCAAGTTGCACATTTGCTAGTCCTTCTTCTGTATCGAGAAAACGCCATTTTGCATCTTCAAGTAATTTATTTATTTTTATTCGTGCTTTTGCTTCTTTTGTATTGGTCATATTTTTGTTTTTTTGTTCTGTTCTGTGATATTTACGGTTCCGTTTAAATATACATATTTTTATAAAAATGTGAAAGATGGACTAAAAATTTAGTGAAGGTGATTTGAAAAATAGGGGAGCTACCCTTTCATTTATCCCAACAACCTCTCTACTTCTTGATAAAGGTTTTTTAATTCATCAATCCCAAGGTCAACTATTGGTTCATACATGAAAGAATTGAGGTGAATATTTGATGGGGTCATCACCATGACTCTTTCCAGTGTTTGAATAGCTGATTGGTATTTTGGTTTTTTGCTATAATCTTTTTTAAATCTTTCAAATAATTTACCTGTTTGATTACTACCGAGAGATTTTTTATTTTTAACTTTAGACCACATGTATTGTTCTGCTTTAAGACGAATGCCAATAGAGAGAATAATTTTATTTTCTAAAGAAATAGCTTCGAGATTTTGGTCATTTATAATTTCTTTTAACTCTTGATCGATGATATCTATAATTTTTTTATTTTTATCTTCAAAAGTGAAATTGATATCTTTAAGAATTGAAGAAAAAGTTTTTTCGAGATCTTTAATTGTAATATCTGCTGTATTTAAAACATTTTCTGAACGATTAATAAAATGAAGTAAATTGGTTAGAATTTGATAGTTTGGGCTTTTTTTACCTTGTTGAAATTCAATTAAATTGCGGATAAATGGGATTGAAGCTATTAAATATTTTTGATTGTGATTTAATTCCTCTCTCCATTTTTCAAAAGGATTAGTAAATTTTTTTTCACCAGCTGAAATTAATTGAATTTCTTCGGCTCTTTTTTCTGCAATAAAAGAATGAGTTCTTTTATATTTTTCAGTCAAAACTCTTGATTGCAAAGTTCTAAAAAAATCAAAATTATGAGTTAAAATGATAGAATAAAAGTTAGGTTCTTTAGCTAAATCATTTAAATATTCAACAATTGCATATTTATTTTTATAATCAAAAGAGTCAGCAATATCATCAATAATAAATAAAGTTTCTTGATTTTTCTTTAATCTTGCTCGTATTTCAAAAATAATATTTAAGAGGTAAAAAGCTCTTCTTTCTCCTTGGCTGAGGATTCTTTCTGTGAGTAATTCTTTATCTATTGGATGTGACTTTTTTGTGTTTTGATCTATAAATTGAAAGGTTAATTCTGGTTTCTCTAGACCTAAAACTACTAAGTCTGGTTTATTTTGAAGTTCAATATTAAATGGCATATTTACAAATCTTTTTCTGAAAGTTTCTATGATTATTTGCCATTCAGGGATTTCTTTTTTGGCTTGAATGATAATTTTTTGAAGTTTATCTCTATTTTTAGAATATGAATTATGAAGATTTTTAATTTCATCTGATAATTTAGAGAGATGACTTAGCCAATATTTTTGCTTAAACTGTTTTAAATCATTTAATTCTAAAAGGATTGATGGATCATGTTGAATAATTTCCCTGAAATCTTGCATATTATTAGCATGTAAAATCTTGTCAATGTCACGAAATATCATTCTTAATGCCGAGTTTTGAATAATTTGGTTAATTTGTTGATCGATAATTTCTCTTAACTGTGAATAACTTGTAATTATTTGACCATTTTTAAGTTTTATTTGATGGCCAGTTTTAAAATATCCTTCATCGCTTAAAGCTGATAGAAGTTTATAGGCTTGAGGAGTGCCAAAATTTCCATCTTCTGAAAAAAGATCTTGTGAATTTTTAAGTAATTCAAAATATTTTTGGAAATAAGAATTTAAGTTTTCTTGATTTTCTTCAATAAAATTTTCAATTGTAAGATTGTCAAAAATAACATTGTATTTGAAGTCATAGTTAGCGAAAGTTTGATCAGTTATTTGATCTAATAGATGATCAATTATTTGATAAAAATTTTCTCCAAATTCTTGAAAGGTTTGAATTATTTCTTTTTCACAATCAGAACTAGATGAACTTATTTTTAATTTTTTGATGATATCTTTTTTTGTTTGATGAAGTTTTTCAAGAATTTCTTGATATTCTTTTCTTAACTTTTCATTTACTAAAAGTGTAGAAATTTCATCAGAAACATATTCAGTATTGATAAAAGAATTAATTACAAAAATATTTTCGGAATTTAAAGTTTGTTTATCATCTTTGATAATTGATCTTTGATATTTTTTAGATTTTAAAACTTTATCTTGAGATGGGCGGTTTTGTATATAGTCTTCAAATGTTTTAGCAAAAGAAGTTTTCATCACTCCATTTGATGCATAAATTAAAAAAGTACGGAATTTAGAAAAATCAAATTCCTGATCTATCTTGGAAATACCGTGATTATTTTCTAATTTTACTTTTAACTTTTTCACCTAAATTCTTAAAAAGAGAAGATTTAGAAAGAGGTGTAATTATAACTTATTTTAGAATTATGTCAAAAGAATAGAGGGGCTGGGGAAATACACATTCCAGGTCTTTTGGATGGGTTGAGTTTTTAATTTTCAATAAATTTGGGTTTTGAAATTGTTAATGGCGGAGGAGGAGAGATTCGAACTCTCGAATGCCTTTCGACATTACGCGCTTTCCAAGCGCGCGCACTAGGCCACTATGCGACTCCTCCACACTGGCTTTTTTGTAGGCGAATGATAATAGACGGTGCTTATTTTTGCAACAAAATTGCTAAAAGTGTTAAGTTTAAAATATGTGGTGACCCATTATTAAATGTGCCATCGAGATTAACTTTTATCTTTGATTGCTGAAATTAACGAAGTGAATTTATAAATTAGCAAAATAAAAAAGCCCTATGGGTTGGTATAGGGCTTATGTTCCAAAATATAAATATTTTTATTTAGCTACTTTTTTAGCTTGTTTCTTTACTAAAGCAGCAAATTCATTTTTAAATTTTCCTGGATTTTTACTTAATGTTCGAAGAGCTCTTGTTGAAACATTAAGTTTTAGTTTTGTTCCAGTTGCAGGATCAATAATAGTTTTTTTTGCAACATTTGGTTTGAAAGTCCTTTTAGTATGTCTGTTTGAATGAGAAATATTGTAGCCAGTAGATTGTTTCTTGCCTGTAAGTACGCATGTCTTAGCCATGTTTTTCAGAATTAAGTTCTATTATTGCTTTTTAGCGGTGGAATATTAGCATATAAGTGGGCAAATGCAAGTTTTTTGAAAACTTTGATAAAATTATGTTTATGGAGCCTTACCTCTTCTAGACTACGCTTTTTGTTTGTATAAATGATCCACCCCGTCAGCTACGCTGACACCCCTCAAGAAGGGAAAGGTTACCTCGAAAGCTAGTGGCTGACACCCCTCGAGAGGGGAATTGAGTGTATCTTTTAAATTGATTTAGTGCTGGGTAAATTTATGCTAGTATTTATTTACTTTTAAAGTGTTTATATGGATTTTTTAGTTCAATTTATATTTTCGATTATTGCGTTAGTATTGGTGATTGCACTTCATGAATTTGCTCATGCTTATACCGCTTTTTTATTTGGGGATCCAACTGCTAAGCACCATGGTAGGGTAACTTTAAACCCTTTGAAGCATTTAGATCCAATGGGTACTATTTTAATGTTTTTAGTGGGGATTGGTTGGGGAAAACCTGTTCCAGTAAATAGATATTATTTTAAAAAGCCTTTGATGTATGAAGCTATTACGGCATTGGCTGGCCCTTTGATGAATTTGCTAATTGCTATTGTAGTTTTAATCCCTTTAAAATATTTTATTGTTTATATCCCTCAACTTTTAGCCTTATTTTTGAGTATAGTTTTTGATATTTCTATTTTGCTATTTGCTTTTAATATGCTCCCTTTTCCTCCACTTGATGGATCAAAGTTTTTACAACTTATTATCCCAAAAAAATGGCAAGGAAAATACCAAAATTATTTGATGAATGCTGGTGTGTATTTTTTAGTTTTTTTAGTAATTGATAATTTTATACTAGGAAAGTATTTTGGTTTTTCAATTTTAAGTTGGCTTATTGGATGGATTGTCTTTTTTGTGAAATCTATTTTATTTTTAGGTTCGTAAAAAATATTAAAAGGAGATCTTTAAAAAGACTAATCAATGAAAGCTTGGCTTAAATTTGTAATAAAGAAGAAAAATAATACAATCCTTTGTGCCGGGCCATCTCAGGAATACATACCCCGTATTCCTATAAGTGGGTGACCGCAACTTCACTCCGCAGAATGAAGCAATATGAGCCTCCCTTAATTTATGATTGTGAGAGAGATAACCGAGATTTTATCGAACACAAAAGATTGCATCTATAAATATAACATTCTTCCTAATTAAAGTGAAGGTATTTAAAGCTGTTTTTATATAAATTATGTTGAAGTTATTTTACCATTCTGTGTCGTGAAATGGGCATTTGTCTGTTGGAGAGGTATGCTCATTAACTTCAAAATTAAGTAAGTTCATTTGTTGGTAAACAAACTTAATATTTTCAATTACTTCTTTTTCATCTGCTGGTGTTATTTCAAGTTCTGGATTCTTGAGATAATCTTTTTTCTCTTTATCTTTTTCAAGTAAATCAATTGTCGATTTCAGTACTTTTTTATTTTTAAATTTCTTTTGGAAATTTGGGGAATTATCTGCAAGTAGCTTGTAAAATACTAATTGCCTCCAATAATCAACATTTTTACTTTCATCGGATTCAGATTTTTGAGATGGTCTTTTGGATTTTTTAAGAGCATATTTAGGTTTACCAGTTTTATAGTCAGTGATAATTAAACCTTGATCTAAATCTTCAATCTTATCTATTTTCCCAGTGATTGGAACTCCATCGATATTGACACCATCTCTACTAAAATTATATTCAGAAATAATATTTGGATGAAATTTATCTTTATTTTTTTCATAATAATCATTGAGAATTTCTAGACCATAATTAAGTCTGATTTGATAATCCTCATCATTTAAAATTTCTCTGGTTAAAGCTGATTTATAAGTTAAGGTTAAAAGCTCTTTTGGTGGCTTAGTATGAGTAGTGTGATATTGAGTAAAATACACTTCCAAAGCTTTATGAATAGCTGTTCCCATTGATGCTGATACATTTTTTGCACTTGGTATTCTCAAAACATTTTGAAAGAAAAATTTGCGTGGACATTGTAAATAAGTGTTTACAGCAGTAGGGGAGAGAACAATTTTACTAACTAAACCTTTAATAAATGCTTTTTCTTGTTCTGTAAAATCATAGTCTTCTTCAAAGAATAATAGTGTTTCTAATTCATTAATTTCTTCTTCTGTATTTGTTTCTTGTTGATTAATTTCAATATAACTTTCATTTAATTCTTTAATAAATCTGCTAGGATTAATGTTTCTACTTTTATTTTGGTCAGATTTAGCAGTGGGGTAACTGACGAATAGCTCTTTTTTGGCTCTTGTCATTCCCACATAAAATAAACGGCGATTATCTTCTTCTTTTTCTTGAAGTTCATCTTTAATTTCAGAGGCAATTAGACCTGGTGGTAATTTTAAAGTATTCATTTCACGACTTTTTTCCCAATGATTTTCGGCACAATTAATCATAAAAACATATTCAAATTCCAAACCTTTTGAAGCGTGAACTGTCATTAATTGCACGCCTGATTTATCTCCAACTAATGGATCTTCATATAATTTAAAATTAAATTCTTGACGAATTTTTAGCTGTTCGAGAAATTGATTTATAGTTAATTTATGATTAATTTGATTTTCTTTTTTCAATTCTTTAAACAGAGTATTGATTTTGTTTAACTGGGAAAGTCTGTCTTTTTCTTTGATTAAATTATTTAAAAAACCTGAATCACGAATTACAATTTCAAAAAATTTATTAAGTGTTTTGTTTTCAGAATCACTTTTCCATTGAGCTAATTTTTCTGCTAAATCTAAAAAGATTTGTGGATTTTTAACTTCAGCTTCTTTGAGAGCTTCTTCACTGCTAATTGTTTGGAATAAACTTTTAGAAAAATTGTTGAATCTATTTTTTTGATTGTAGTATTGAGTAATTTTAAATACATCTAGTCTTGGGAGTCCAAAAAAGTTTAAAAATAATCCATGTGCTAAATATTCATCATTATTACAATCGTTAATTAGTTGGAAAAGTTGTATTAATTTTTCAATATTAAAATCATCAAGAATGTTTACTCCTGCAATAATATGATGAGGAATATTTAATTTTTTAAAATATTCAATTAATAAATTTGAATTGGAGTGTTTTCGATAGAGTATGGCAATTTGGTTGGGGTCTACACCCTGATTTATTAATTTTTGAACTTTTTTAGCTGTATAGTAACTTTCTTTATCTTCTGAAGAATAAATATTTATTTTTATTGGACTTTCTTTTATCTCTACTTGGCTTTTTAAATTTTTATCAATGCTTGGGATATGAGAGGCGATTCTTAATGTGTTATTTTTAATTAATTCGGAAGCAGAATCAAGTATTGTTTGTTGACTACGATAATTTCTGTTTAGAGTAATAATTTTTAAATATTCTTGATATTGGTGATGAAAGTCGATGATATTTTCTACTGAGGCTCCTTGAAATCTGTAAATTGATTGGTCATCATCACCTACAACAAAAATATTTGGATTATTAAAGAAATTACCGATTAAACTGACAGTAAGATTTTGAGCAGAATTGGTGTCTTGGTATTCATCAACTAAAATATATTGATAAAGTTCTTGATAATCTCTTAGCATACCACCTTGTGGATTTAATGAGTCTTTTTGAAATCTTTGACTTACTAGCATTATCATATCTTCATAATCATATCTTTTCTTTTTTGCCATTAATTCTTGATATTTTTGATATGCTTTAGCTAGTTCAAACTGATGAGGTAATTTGTTAGTTAAAGATTTTTTAAAAATTCTTATTTGATCACGAAAATTTAATCTGGATTTATTAATTTCTTTTTTACTTTCTGCATTTTGACTTTGAAAATTATCCCAAAGTTTTTGATAGTAATTTAAGTAATTTTGTTGAATATGAGTTGGAGTAGGAAAATTACTTTTAATATTTTGTGGATTAACTGCATTTAAGCATTCATCAGGAACTTTTCTTTGAGCATTGCATAATTCTTCAATTAAAGGATTGAAAATATCTGTAAAACTTTTTATTTCTTGAAGTAATTCTTGAAACTTGGCTGGATTAATATTTTCTTTTTTGAGATTTTGAATACCTTGAATAATATTTTGAAAATGATGATATGGCTCTCCAAGAGGTCTGATTTCGCTTTTGTATCCTAAACTATCAATAGCTTCTTTTAGAATTTCTATTTTTTCGATGTCACTTACTTGTAAATGGTCACTACTTAAATTGAATTCAAATAAATGATCTTTGATGACTTCATTACAAAAACTATGAAAAGTGGTGATTTTGATGTGACTTGCTGAGGGGCCTATAATTTCTTGTAGTCTGTGTCGCATGGCTGTGACACCAGTTTCTGTGAATGTTAAACATAAAATATTAGAAGGTGAAATTTGTGTTTCAAGTAGAATTTTAGCAATTCTAACAGCTAAAATTTGAGTTTTTCCAGTACCTGCTCCTGCAATTGTCATTACTGGTCCTTCAATTGTATCAACTGCTTTTTTTTGCTCCGGGTTTAAGGAATTGTAATATTTATTAAAATTTTGAAGTGATTCTTGTTGGTCTTGATTTGTCATATTTGATTTTTAAATTGCTAGAATAATAGCATTTATCTTTCCAATCTTAAATTTAATTTTGATTTTAATATTAATTTATAAAAACTATTTTCTTTTTGATTTTATTTATGTCATACTTGAGCCATTCAATAAAAGTGATTTATGTCAAAAAACTTTAGAGAAAAATTACAAACTTTACCTGAATCGGTGAGTGGAGCTGAAAAAAGTGATAGTTCTGATAAAATTGAGTCAATAATTCCAGATATTATTATTCAAAGTAAATATGAAAAGCTGGATAGTGATTTCCCTTTAGTAAAGTCTAAGATAAGAATTACTGTTATTGAAATTTTAAATAAGAAATATGCTTCTAGCGAATTATTATTGAGCTTATTTGATCAATATCAAGATGAATTATATGAACTTTTAAAAATTTTGAGCCAAATAAGAGATAAAGGTAGATATAGGCTTGAAAGTGTTTCGAGAAGTGATCAAATTTCAACTACTCAATTCCAAAGAAAAACTTCTGCAGACTTTTTGAGGTTTAATGATACTTCAGAAGAAAATGATAGATTAGCTCAAAATCCAGCTTTAGGTCTTCGTGAGAAAGTAAGATCTTTATTGAGAAATACTTTAGCTGATATTGATGAATTGGAATCGCAAGGTGATAGGCCTACTAATCCCGACTTACTTAAACCAAGAGTTTCAATTTCATTGCCGGTAGTAAAAGAAGATAAGAAAGATAAAAAATAATAATTCCTTTGAGCAATTTTAAATTGTCATGCTATACTTTATAGAATAAGATAATTTAAAAGTAATAAAGCCTTAGAATGATTTATGCTCTTATAGCTACAGTATTTGTCAGTTTAATTTCTCTTGTTGGAGCATTGGTTTTGTTTAATTCTAAATTTATTAAAGGGTTTTATAGTTCAATAATGATTAGTTTAGCAGCTGGGGTAATGCTTACGACTGCTGTTTTGGATTTACTTCCTGAAGCTTTGAAAAAGTCTACAAATCAAAGTATTTATTGGTCACTCTTGGCTGGAATATGTATTTTTTTTGTATTAGAAAGATTAATATTTTGGTATCATCATCATGCACATGGACATAAGAAAAAAGATGAAATTGAACCATCTGCATATTTAGTTTTGCTAGGTGATGGATTACATAATTTCTTTGATGGATTAGCTATTGCTGCATCATTTAGTGTGAATTGGCGCGTGGGGATTGTGGCAACTATTGCAATTATTATTCATGAAGTTTTGCAAGAATTAGCTGATTTTGTAGTTTTAATTAATGGAGGTTTTTCAACTTTTAAAGCTTTATTTTACAATTTATTATCTGGAGTAACTGCAATACTTGGAGTTTTTGTAGGTTGGTATTTTATTAATAATGAAGGAATTTTGCCTTATTTGTTAGCATTTAATTCTGGTATGTTTATTTATATTTCCTGTTCAGATTTGATTCCTGCTTTGCATGAAGATTTTAAGAAGAAGCGAAAGTGGTTACAAACTTTTACTTTTATTATGGCTGTAATTGCTATGATTGTTTTAATGAATGTAATTAATCCAGATTCTTTTGATGATAAATTGTATTCGAATGATGGTTCTGCACCAATTGTTAAATCAGTACATTTAGAAGCTGAAAATTAAATTTTTAACAGATGTTTTTCGGTGAATATTTTGAGAAAGTATGAGAATGCTTTTTCTGATTTGATGAAATATGGAGAGGTAGCAAAAGTTATTATTTTAGCAAAAGGAATTAACCTTTGAATATTTCTGATTTTTAAATTGTGGTCGATGTAATTTAAGTCATCGCTAAAAAAATCTAAATCGATATCTAGAATAAAATTTTCTGGGATTGGTGTTTTTTCAATTTTTAAAAGGCTTAATTCAGAATCAATATTTATGATATTTTTGATTAAATTTGTTTTGACTGCTGGAGGGATGAAATTACCGACATTAAGTGTGTGATTTGTATATTCAGCGAGATATTTTTCATTTAGTGACTCTTCTTGAGTAATAAAACTTGCTGGAATTCTAGTATCTTTATGTTGGTCGATATGAATTAAAGTGAAAGGTGTTGGAAGTTTTAATTCTTGTTGATAAAAATGCCAGAAGAAAAACGAATGATTGTGATTATCAAAAAGTAAAATTGGGTATTTTTTTTGAAAAGGGTTTGAAAAAATTTTAAAGGAATTTAGGCTTGGGAAAGATTTTACTTTTCCATCTTCCAAAATTTCAAATGCTGGTTGATTATTTTCTTTTAAATCATTAAATACTTCTTCTAAAGTAGAAAAGAATTTAAGAGGAGCTATTCTCAAATATGGTTCTGGATGAGTTTCTGATCTTTGATTAAAATCGAAAGCATTATTACCTAAATTTTCATTTAGAAATTGCTCGTTTTGATATGTGAGTGGTACTTTGATAGCTATTTTCTTGTTTTTTAATTAAAATTTAGCTAGAATTTAGCAGTAAAAAATAAATAATAAAATAATATTTATGCCAAAAAATACAAAAGATTCTGAACAAATGGATTCCTCTTTTTGTTCTTGTTCAAATTGCCCTTCAAATATGATGGGAGGAAGACATTTTAAACATCGTCGTTGTCCTTTAAAGTTTTTAAAAGGAATTGTTTTTTTAATCTTTTTTGTTTTTTTGACTGTTTTACTTGGAATGCAAATTTGGGGAAGACCTTGGTATAAAGATATTCGTGCAGAATTTACATCTACACCTTATGCAAGAACAATTACAGTTAATGGTGAAGGTAAAATTACTATTAAACCAGATATTGCTATGGTGACATTAACTGTTTCTTCTGCTGGGAAAACAGTTGCTGAGGTGACTGCTGATGGAAATAAAAAAATGACAAATATTATTGCTGAAATGAAAACATTAGGTATTAAGGCTGAGGATATTCAAACTTCAGAATATAATCTTTACCCAAGATATGATTATGGATCTACTGTAAGTGGAACATATCGACCTACAACTCCTACAATTTTGGGATATAGTTTAGATCAATCTGTAAATGTAAAGATTAGGAATTTAGAAAAATCTGATCAGGTTTTAGATAGAGCTATTCAAGCTGGTGCAAATCAAGTAAGTTCACTCACTTTTGATATGGATGATGCAAGTTCAGTGAAAAAAGATGCAAGAAAGATGGCTTTTGATAAGGCAAGAGAAAAAGCTGAAGAAATGTCTAAAGCAGCTGGAGTATCTTTGGGTAGAGTAATTACTTTCTCGGAAGATAATTATGGTGGAATAATGCCTTATGCTAATTTTTCAATGAAAGCTGATATGGCTATGGCGACTGCTGAATCGGTTAGTATAGAACCAGGAAGTAAAGAATTTACCGTAAATGTTTCTGTTACTTATGAAATTAACTAAATTATTGTAATTTAATAAATAATGAAAGCTCTCAATTTTTTGGGAGCTTTTTTATTTGTTTAAAAATTTTTGGAAAGTTTTAAGATTGAAAGTGTTGACGATATTTTTGTTTTCTGCCCAACCTCTTTGGGCTGTCCAAGCGCCATACTTTAAATTTCTGATGTCTTTATTTGTAGTGAAATCTGAATTTATTGCTAAAGGAATTTTTTGTTCAACAGCAAGTTTTATTTGACTGTCTGTTAATTCTAGTAAATTTGGCTGACTATTTATTTCAAAAATAATATTTTGATTTTTAGAAGCATTAAAAATTTTTTCAATATTGATAGAAATGCCTTCTCTTTGATTTAAAATTCTGGCATTTAAGGTAGAAATCATTTTTATTTTTGGATGTGAATGCATGGCTTTAATAATTCTTTCATTTTGTAGAGATTCTGGTAGTGTGAAGTTGCTATTTACTTTGATAGTTAAAAAATCGAGATTTTGAATTAATTTGTCTGGAGGTAAATCTAATGAGCCATCACTATTAATTGATGTTTTTATTGAATGAAAAATTTTTAAATTTGGATATTGTTTTTGTAGGAAATGAATTTTTTCGATTTGTTGTTCAAGTGTTTGGTTATTGAGATTAGAAATTAAAGAGCTTGGAGAATAAAGGTCATTTATACAAATATATTGGAAATTGTTTTCCTGATAGAGTTTTGCAATTTCAGCAATAGTGGATTTTCCTATCCCATAATTGCTGTTAATGTTGAGGTCGCCTTTTAAATCTTTTTTGGTGACTAATTTAGGTAGTTGCCCTTTTTTACTTGCTTCTAACTCACCTTTATTTTCACGAAGTACAGGTGGAATGTAATTAAAATTAAAAGTTTGATAAAATTTTTTTTCACTTTCACCTGTAATGAAAGTTTCTATTTCTTCTCCTTTTTTATTTTTGGTAATTTGAAAAATTCCATATTCATTTACTTTTTTGTTTTGTTTTATGGCATGAGTTCTGATCGCAATATTATGATCTTTTGAGCCAGTGAAATAATGTAAGGCTGTACCAAAAGAGTTTAATTCTACTATTCGTAAATCGACTTGAACGCCATTTTGCAAGATGACTGAACTTTTCGTGTTTCCACTGGCAATAATATTTTTTACTAATGGAAATTTTTGGAAATAAGTGATTATTTTTTGAGAGTCTTCAATGTGGAAAGGGGATACTAAAATATCAATATCTCCAATTGTTTCCTTTCTCCTTCTCAAGCTCCCTGCATATTTTATTTTTGCAATTGGTTTATTTGCTGAGTATTTTGGAGCTTGAAAAACTTGAAGGTGTTGAATTATAGATTTAGCTAATGTTAATGCATCTGGTAATAACATCCTGACACTATATTTAAAGTGTTCTTCGATAGCGATTAAGATTTCTTTTTCGCTTTTTTCTCCCATTCTAGGAAGTTTTGATAATTTTCCTGCTAAAGCTGCTTTTTGTAATTTTTCAATATTATCAATGTTTAATTGGTGATAAAAGAGAGCTGCTTTTTTTGGTCCTACTGTTCTGATAGATAAAATATCTAATAAACCTTGTCCATATTTTTTAAGAAGATTTTGATGATATTTGCATATACCAGTAATTAGTAATTCTTCAATTTTTAACTTTAAATCCTCTCCAATTCCAGGTAATTCTCCTAATTCTTTTGGATTATTTACCCATATTTCAGATAATTCTCTTCCCATTCCTCGGATGTTTTCTGCTGCATTTTTATAGGCTAATACTCGAAATTTATTTGCTCCATCGATTTCTAGTAATTGTCCAATTTCTTCGAATACTGTTGCTATTTGTTGATTGTCCATAATATGAAAAATGTTGAATTAATGATATAATAATATGATTATTGCTTAATTAAAACTTTAAAAATTAATGAAAAAGAAAAGAATTTTAGCTTTAGCGTGTTCTCCTTCTAAAGGCTTTAACTCTGATACAATGCTTGATAGTTTTATTATGGGTATAAAAGAAAATCCTGCTATTGAAGTTAAGAAAATTTATTTAATTGATTTAGAAATTAGCCATTATACATTTTTTAATAAAGTGCCAAATCAAAAAGATGATCGAGATTTGATTATGATTGTTAATGAGCTTAAAAAAGCTGATGGTTTAGTAATTGGTACTCCTTGTTTTAATTTTAATGTACCAGCTACTTTGAAAAATCTTTTAGATAGATTAAGTTTTATGGCTTTGGACTATAAAAAACTTAATTGGTGTAAAGAACCAACTGGCAAATTAACTTATTTAAAAAATTATTATTTAGTGAGCTGTGGAAGTCCTGCTTGGATGGTTAAACTCTTTTTATGGCCAGTGTTCCCATTAATGTGGCTTAAAATCGTATTTAATTATTATGGATCAAAAAATATTGGAGGGTTTTATGGAGCTGGTTTGAATACTAATAATTTAGCAAAAAATAATTTAGCTTTATTGGAAAAGTGTAAAAAGGCTGGACGGAATTATGCTAAAAAAATACTTAATTTCTAAATATAACTAGATTGATTGGCTGATTTTTTTCAAATGCTGAAATATTATCAACCGTGACTTTTAAAATATTTGTTAATGCTTCTATGCTATTAAAGGCAATATGAGGTGTTATAATTACATCATTTCTAGCTACTAATTGATGATTTTGGATTATTTTTATTAGGTTGGTATTTTCAGGTAATTTGCCGGATAGTAGCTGGCTTTCTTCTTTAATTTCATTTTCTTCTTCAAGCACATCTAAACCTGCTCCTGAAAGTATACCTTCATTTAAAGCAGTTAGTAGAGCTTGAGTATCTACTAAACCACCTCGAGAAGTATTAATTAAAATAGCTCCTTTTTTGATTTTATGAATATTTTCTTGATTAATTAAATGATGAGTTGAGGGAAGATAAGGGGCATGTAAAGAAATGATATCTGATTTTTGAAGTAAAGTATCTAGGTCTGTGTAAGTGAAATTATAATGGTTTGCAAGCTCTTGATTTGGTCTTGGGTCACTTACTAATACATTCATTTCAAAACCTTGTTTAGCAATTTGAGCAACATTGATTCCAATTTTTCCACCACCAATAATACCAATAGTTTTTTTAAATAAATCAAATCCAGTTAAACCATGATAATCAAAATTTAATTTTTCAGTTCTTTCATAAGCAAACATTATTTTTCTGGAGAGTGCTAATATTAATGCAAAAGTATGTTCTGCAACAGTTCTGTCGCCATAGGCTGGAACATTGCAAACTGCGATATTTTTATTTTGTGTTTCTTGCAAATCAATGTGATCAGAACCTACAGATCTTGTTGTAATTAATTTTAAATTTGGTAACTGATTTAGTATGTTTTTGTTGATTTGTGAATAAATAAATACAGAAATAATATCTGCATTAATCGCTAAATTAACATTTTTTTCAGTTAATGGTTCTTGATAAAAAGTAACTTGATAATCTTTTAAAGATTCAGTTAGAAAATTTTCTTCCCAGCCTTCAGTCTCAAAAAATACTATTTTTTTCATTTTTAAATTTTTCTTTATTTATAAAATCAGTCTACCTTATTTTTGTGTTTTTGGCTACTTTTACTGGTCAAATGGATTTAGATGATTAAAATGCAAATACATATTTTAAAATTATTCTAAAAATAAATTATGAATGAAAAAGGGAATAAATTAGAAAGAGATACAATAATAGATCAGGTTTTTGACATAGATAAAAAGCCTTTGCCAAGAGCTACTAAAAATCAATCTGGAACTACTTATAAAAAGACCATTGTTCCTCAAATAGATAATAATGTTGAAGATATTCATATACCGAGGCCACCTTTATCTCCTAATATTCCAACAATTGAAGAAATTAAAAGTATAATTGTTGGCCAGTTGAGGAAAAAATTATTCAATAAATATAAACATGTTTTTGTTTTAAATAGTTTAACAGAAGATAAAATGGAAAAATTATATGAAGATGAAGATTTGCCACCTGTTCTTCGAGTACCAAAAAAAATTAGAAATTTAGAACAATTAAATAAATCTTTTGTTAGAGAGAGAGAAGTGACTAACCCGGATATTGGAGCTGTAACTTTAAATGGAAAAACTCAAGTAGATTTGGTTAATAGTTTTGTGGAAGGCTTTGATAAGGTGATTGAAGAGAGTGATGGTAGTAATTTAATTGAAGAAAATATTAATGAATTTAAAAAGCGTTTGATGGACTCTGGACTTACTTTATCGGATTTGGTTTTGATTGATATACAGAGAAGTATGAATTGTAATGTTGCCTGGTGGGATTCTTCTAATTCTTTAGTAAGACTTTGGGGACAAATTAATGCTCCTTATCAAGTTTTTGAAGATACTGTAATTCTAAATGATTTATTAGAAGTTCTTGGACAAGAATTTTTGTTTAAAAAAAATAATAGTTTGGTGGATGAACAATTTCAATTATGGGAATATTTGAATAAGGAAGAAATTAAAGATGAAATTCAAAAGAAATATGCTCATATTAATTTAGATGTTATTATTGGAAAAGATAAATAGTATTTAAATTATGCTGACAAGTAGGTGGTTTCAATTATTAGTTTTTTATTTGAGTTATTTAATTGTTTTAGTTTTTGCAGGTGCTTTTTATTGTTTAAGTGAAGATGGGAATAGTATTGGAGCGTGGATAGTATTTTTTCTTAGTTTGTGGTTTTTGTATGCTAGATTTATAGAAACTAAATTAATTAAAATTAGAAGGGAAAAATTTCAGAATGAAAGAATTCAGATGAAAGGATTTCGAGTGGCATTGATTTCAGATTTACATATGGGGGTTTTTAAAGGGGAGAAGTTTTTAAAAAGAGTAGTGAAAAAAATTAATAGTGAGAAGCCTGATTTTGTGATTATTGCTGGGGATTTGATTAATGAGCCTAGTAATGAGCAATTGTTTTCTATTTTTAGATGTATTAAGGATATAAATGTGCCGATTATGGCTGTGACTGGCAATCATGATTGTAGAATGCCAGGAACAGTGCCTGTAGAAGAAGTGAGAGAAGTTTTAAAGCCTTTTTTATTAGTGATAGATAATGATTTTGCTTATTTGAATAGTCGAAAAACTGCTATTTTGGGGTTTAGCGACTTAGATGAGAATAAAATTAAGTGGGAATTATTAGATAATTTACGAAAGGATTATTTAAATATTGTAGTAGCTCATAATCCTGATACAGCTTATCTGATTAAAGAAAAGTATCCTGTTGATTTAGTTTTAGCTGGTCATACACATGGAGGTCAAATATTTCTTCCACCACTATCTGATTTTTTAATCCCTTGTAAAAATAAATTTAGAAGAGGGTGGTATCAAGTAAATGGAAGGAGTGTTTATGTGAGTTCTGGGCTCGGGGAAGTTATTTTACCTATGAGGTTTTTGCTTCCTCCTGAAATTGTGATTATGGATATTCAGAGCAAGTAAAGGATTTATAATATTATTAGTGGCTCATTTTTTGGTTTGTTGATGGCGACTTATTGACATTTGACATATTTAAAAATGTTTTATAAAATAACTTCTCAAAGTATTATGTAAAAATATATCTGAATGTCTGAAAAAGATAATAAAAATTTGATTGGAAATATTGGTGATGATGCTGATTTAGATAGTTTTTTTGATGTTTTAGAAGATCCTAATATTTGTGAAGTTAAAGATATTGATATTTCTCGTGAAGGCTGGGAAGTTATTGTTTATTTTGATGATATTGATCCAAAGAATTTGAGTTTTGAAGTTGGTAATGATTGGTGGTATTTGGAGCAAGGTGAAGCTATAGGGCTTTTTAAGCTTAAATATGAGAAATTACCTGTGAGAAGAGCTATTTTGTCTTATTCAGAAGATTGTGATGATTGTAGTTTTGATGAAAGACATTTAGATATATTTAAAAAATATAGAGTCTTTGCAAAGGCACCAATTGAGGCAAGGAAGGTTGAAGATTTGAAGGTAGAAGTAAGTGCTCGAGTTGATGAGGTAATAGATTCTCAAGAAGATTTTGAGGAGGTTTTATGTAATGACTTTGATCATCAGAAAGTGTTAAATTTGAATTTTTTGGTTTTAGTTGTGAGACTTTCAAGGAAAGAATCATTAAATAAAAATATTTTATATAAAATTGCTAAAATAGCTAAAGCAGAAAATTTACTGTTAGATATTGAGAGGAAAGAAAATGAATTAGAATTATGTTTTACAAAAAAAGATGAAGCTCAATATGGTCAAATGCAAGAAGAAAATGCAGCATTCTTGCAAAGTTTTGAATATGAAATTTTGGAATAGAGGGGGTAAATAAATTTTTAAATAATTTCTAGAAAATTGAGTTGATTTGACTTATTGGTGAGAAGGTAATGAAACTGCCTGTATGAAGAATTTAGATCTTTTTCCAAAGAGAATTATAGTTAAATAATAGAGCTTCCTAGGAAGCTCTCAGTTGTCGCACTGCCTTACTGGAGCCACAGACGGGAATTGAACCCGTGACCTCATCCTTACCATGGATGCGCTCTACCAACTGAGCTACTGCGGCATTTTTTATTGTGTCGATTTTAACATATAGCTTTTTCTATGCAAATTGGACTTTGGTTAAAAGGATCTACCCTGTTAGTCTGCGGCTCCCCCCTTGTCCACCCCGTCAGCCTGTGTTTGCCACCTCTCAAGAGGTGAAGGTTTTCCTCGAAAATCTTTGGTCTCAATCCCTCATCTACCCCGTCAAATCCTTCGGATTTGCCACCCCTCAAGAGGGGGGTAATTGTGAGGCTTTGCCTCTTAAAAATATATTTTTTATAAGGAAGTTTCTTGATTATAATAATTTATTTTTTTTTAATTTTAAATTTAATTTTGTTTTTTACAGTGTTTTCGAATTAGCTAATTCAATTTAAATTTTAACTGATAGAAATGATGAGAATTAATCAAATTTATGATACTTCGTGGTTAAAAAGAACATTTAGTGGGTTTTTATTATTAATTGTTTTATTAGGTTTATTGCCTCGTTTTGCTTTGGCTGCTGATATTGGTTCAGTGGTAATTAATGAAATCGCGTGGGCTGGTACTCAAGATTCTTCAAATGATGAATGGATTGAAATTTATAATACAACTGACAATATGATTGACTTATCAAATTGGCAATTAATTGATGATGGAACAGTTGCTTTTGTCTTTCCTCAAGGATCTCAAATTGCTCCAAAATCATATCAATTAATTGAAGATAAAGAATCTGTGACTGATATACCTTCTGACTATATTTATAATATGTCTTTAGCAAATGCTGGAGACACTCTTCAGTTATCTAATGCTTCTAGTCAAATTATTGATACTGTTAATATGAGTGGAAAAGCTTGGTATGCTGGCTCATCTACTACTTATGCAACTATGGAAAGAATCAATCCTTATTTAGGTGATTTTAAAGAGAATTTTGCGTCAGCAGTTTCTGGAAATGGAGCTAAAGGTAGTTTAGGTAACAATATTTTAGGCACTCCAAAATCTCAAAACTCTGTTTTTAAACTTGAAGAAGAACAAAATAAGTTTAATCAAATCAAAGCAGTATTTGAAAATAGTAATTGGAATGCTGGGGATATTGTAGAATTGAAAGTAAATGCAGAAAATATTAATAAATTATTTGTTTATGGGATTGGATTAATCTATGATTCTTCAATTTTAGAATTTCAAGGAGCTTTTAAAGGATCTTTTTTAAGTGCTGGAAATGAAAATGCAACTTCTTTTCAATCAGGGCTTAGAGGTGGTGAAGAAGGAAATTTACTTATTGCAGAAGCTAAACTTGATCAAATGAAAAATGGAATTGATGGAAGTGGTAATTTATTTACAGTTCAATTTAAGGCTTTGTCTGATATTCAAACTAATACTGCTATAATTTTTGCTAGTGATTCTTTTGCGGCTACTCCTAATAATGATTTAAGCATTACTTTTGAAAATGCCTTGTATGAACCAGAGATAATATTAAATCCTGTAAATAATTTAACTACTCAAATAGGTGATGATCGCTATCAAATCAAATTATCTTGGAATAAGTTATCTGTTAATAATGTACAATATCAAATTGAAAGACTTGGTGCAGATGGAAATTGGTATGTAATTGGTATTAGTGATGATAATTACTTTATTGATAAAGATGGGGTTAATAAGGGAGGAAATATTATTCCAGATTTAACTTATTCATATCGAGTTGCTGTTAAAAAAGGTGAAGATTTAAGTGCGTATCAAGAAGTTCAAGGTATGGATTTTAGAGGAATAAAAGGTGATAATACTAGATCTGATTTGGTTGATGGAAGAGATTTGGAAAAATTAGCACTTCATTTTGGAGAAAATTTTGAAAGTGGTAATTTTGAAGCTTTAATAGATACAACTTATGATGGATTAATAAATGGAAGTGATTTAATTGATTTAGGTTCTAATTTTGCAAAGAAATATTAACTTTATAAGCCCCTTTTTATGTTAAGAGGGGCTTACTTAAATAAAAAATTTATGACTAAAATAGTTTTACAACAAGAAAATTTAAATAATTTTATTTTAAAAGCTGATAAATTACCTAAAAATTGGTTGGGGCTTGCGGGAGATTTGAAATGGCAAAATAATTTTTTGCAAGGAGAACCTCAGATAATTTTAGCTCCACAAATTGATGATTTGGTACAGCAAGGAAAAATGATGTTTTTATACAAAGTTAATAAGGAGGATGGGAGGATTATCTTTGGATTAAGTTTTAAGGGGGAAGAAATTGTTCAAATCAAAAGTAATGATTTGTTTAAAATTAATTTTTTAGGGAAAATTGAAGAATTTGAAAGGTTCGATAATACAGTGTTTAGCGTGATGGAACAGGGGAGAAAAGATATTGATGTAAATTGGGATTATAAAGGAGTACAAAAAGTACAAGTAGTTTCCAAGAAGACTATAGGAGGTGAAGAGGTTGGAGAAGTTACTCTTGTAGAAAATATGATGAGAAATGAAGAAGATTGGAGCGATTTGACTTTTGAGATAGTGCAGGATACAAATGATTTTTCATATCTAAATCTTTTATCAGCTGTAAAACCTGGCTATTTTTGGCTTATTTTTATTGTTATTTTAATTAGTGTTTTAATAAAATTAAAAATTAGACAAAATAAATTAAAATTAGAATAATAATATTATAAATTCTGATAAGAACTTGACTACTTTTGAGTTTAAGCTAAAATCCGATAGTAATTTATTAGTATTATAGAAATTATGGCGAAAGGGAAAAGCACATATTGTACATGGTATTGTGGTGAATGTAATGCCCCAAAGAAAACTACTGCTTACAATAAAAAAAATAATGACCAAATTGTGAAAGAATTATCAATGTTCTGTAAGCAATGCAGGAAACATACTGATCACAAAAGGAAAGATACAAAAAAAGGATCTAAATAATTTAAAAAACAAAATTTACAATTTAAATATTTACCCATGGTTAATAATCAAAAGTCCTCTGTTTTCCCAAAGTTTTTAACCTTGGGTTTTGTTAGTTTATTGGTGTTATCTGCTTGTAATACCATTACTGGTAGTGATAATTCGAGATTTAAATCAAGAGAAGGTGTTAATTTAGAATCATTTATGCCTTCAGATTTGATGTTACTTGCTAAGATTGGAACAAATGATGAAAAGCAAATTGAATATTTAAAAAATATCAATTCTTATTTTCCAACTGACCTATATAAAGAGTTTATAACTGGATTTAATGAGGGATTTACTTCTAGTAGTGATTTTGATGAATATGGATTGGATTATGAAAAGGATATTTTACCAATTATTGGAGAGAAAACTGAGTTTTATGTTGGTATATCTTTAGGTGGACAAGATGTTAAGGAATTTAATCCAGATGATATTAAGGTTTCTGCTTTACTAACTACTCAGGATCCTGAAAAATTAAGTAATTTACTCAATAAATTTTCTAAAGACGGCAAATTAAAAGAGGCAAATTATAATAATAATAAATATTTTGTTGGTAGTGATGATTCCCAAGTATTTATAGCTCAACTTAAAGATGTATTGGTTTATTCGAATAATGAATCTTTATTGAAAGCTGGTTTTGATAATTTAGCAAATGGCGTTAGTGCATTAAAAAATAATAAGAATTTTAATGACACATTTAATAAATACTATAAATCTAGCATAGCTTTTGTTTATGGTGATTCTGCTGGTGCTATGGAATTTGTTCAACAATTAGCAAAACAAGAAGGGGTTAATGGAATTAATACTGGTTTAGAAGGTATTAAATCGCAATTATATGTATTAGTAGCAGAAAAAGATGGTATTCGATTTAAAGTTGATATGTTAGGAGATGGTAATGCTGACTTTACAAAATTAACTGGAAAGTCAAAGAAGATATATTTGGCTGATAAAATTCCAAGTGTAAATTCTATTATGTATTTTGAAAGTAGTGGTTTAAAAGCTATGTTTGATCAAGTGCTTGCAACAGCTAAACAAGAAGAAGGATTTGATGAAGAATATAATGCTATGAAAGAGGAGATTAGTGCGATGGGACTTGATTTAGAAAAGGATATTTTACCTTTATTAGAAAATAATTTTGCGTTTATTTTTGGGGATAATGATTCAGTACTTCCTTCTTTAGGCTTGTTTATAGATGTAAAGGGGCATAATGAAAGTGCTGCGAAAGTAGTTTCTAAGATGGATGAAGGTATGGATTATGCTTATGAAATGGCAAAAGCAGATAGTGAGGATTTAGCTATGTTTATTGAAAAAGAAGAAATTGAAAAAGGAAAATTATGGAAGTATAAATTATTACTGGGTCCACTTTTAGCGACAGCTCCAGAAGAGATTGCAAAAGAATTAACAGGTTTAAAAGTGGAATTGTATTATGGTTTAATTGACGACAATACTTTAGGAATTGCTTTATATCCAAATTTAGAAAAAGATTTTGCTAATACTAAATTAAGTATTGCTCAAAACGGAGATTTTAAAAATGCGATTAACGATTTAGGAGGTAATTTACAATCAGTAACTTATATCTCATTTAAACAATCTTTAGCGTATGTTGATAGAATTATGAATATGGCTAAAAAAGTAGGAGCTTTACCGGTTATACCTGCTGAATATGAAATGGTAAAACAATATTTAAATCCAATTAAACATTTTATCGTTGGAAATACTGTTGTAGATAAGCAATATATTCATAGTGAGATGTTTATTAAAATTACCAATAACTAGTTAAATTATAGAGATGTAAAAAGAGGAAAAGTGTTTTACACTTTTCCTCTTTTTTATTTGATTAAAAATAAATTAATTTGAATCTTTATCATCACCTTCTTGCATTTTGTGAAGAATATAATCAGATAATTCAGCGCTATTATCGTCTTCAAATTTTAATTTTTCTTTGATAGTTTTTTGAATTTGAGATTGTAATGCTTGTATATTCTCATCTGATTTTATATCAACTTTTTGAGGTGATATTTCAAAATTAGCTTCAATGAAATTTACCATTTCTATTGGACTAATTAATTCTTTTTTTGAATTATTAATGAGCCAAGTAACTGCAGCGGCTATATATGTGAAATCAGGGTCTTTTGTATTTCCAACTTCTCTTCTGTATATAATGCTGACTTCTCTTGGAGTAATAGTTTCTTCTTTTTGGCTGATAACTTTATAAAGTTCTTGATATTCACTAAAAATTATATCTGGATTTTGAACTATATATTCAGCTATTTCTTGATGTAATTGTTTATATTTTTCTTGTTTATCACTAGGATTTGGGGAATTTCTTAATGGCATAATAATTTATTTAATAAATTGTATTATTATATCATTTTTTGAATTTAAAATAAATGTAAATAGTGAAATGTTTAAATACTTTTTTACTTGTGAATATCCACCCCGTCAAATTCTGCGAATTTGCCACCCCTCAAGACCCAGTGTTTTTTGCTGTGATTTATCCGTCCCGTTAGCCTTTTGTTGTCACCTCTCAAGAGGGGAATGGTTAGGGGCTAATACTATCTAAAGCACAAGCAGCCTTCGGTTGCCACCTCTCAAGAGGGGAATTTCAATCTCTGGTGATTTGTACTTTTGACTATCGCCATGTTCTAGCTATATTGAGTTTCCTTATCTCCTATCAGGTGGATATGAATAATATTCAAATAAATATTCAGCTACAGATTTAAATAAGTTACTGGTGGTATTATCTGCCCATTCACTACTTCTTGGTCTGTCTAATTTTGCTAAGATTACAAATTTAGGATTACTAACTGGTCCATATCCAACAACTGAGGCAAATGTTGTACCAGCTCCAGAAAGTGGTTTGCCATTACGATATGTTTGAGCGGTACCAGTTTTAGCCGCAATAATATAGTCTTTCATTTTATTATTACTAGATACACCTTCTTCTACAGCACCTATCATCATTTCTGTAATAACTTTGGCTGTTTCAGGTTTAATCATTTGACCTAAAATTGTTGGTTCAGTATAAACCCAGTTTCCTGGAGATTTTTCAATACTATCAATGATAAAAGGTTGCATTTCTACACCATTATTTGCAATGGCTCCTATTGCCATAATCATCTGTATTGGAGTAACTGTAAGCCCCTGTCCAAAAGCATGAGTAACTAATTCAGAATCAGCCCATTGATTTGAATGAGTTAGTTTTCCAGGGTGTTCATTATCAAATTCAATTTCTGTTCTTTCTCCAAAACCAAATCTTTTTAAACTGTTATAAAATAAACTTCTTCCCATTTTTTGTGCAATCCAACCCATTCCAGTATTACAAGATTGGGCTAGTACTTGTGCCATATTAAGTCTGCCGGTACATTTAGCAGATACATTTTTAATTTCATATTCATCAACTTTAAGTATTCCTGAATCATTAATATATGTGGAAGGTGAAATGATTCCATCATCAATAGCAATGGCCATTACTAATGGTTTAAAAATGGATCCTGGTTCATAAGGTTCACTGACAATTTTGTTTTGATAGGCTTCTGGCCCAATATTATTTTTATAGTGTTCATAAATTACTGTTCCGTCATTTAAAGTTTTTTTAAATACCATTAATCTATCTTGAGCTGCAAAATTACGATATAACCAAAATGTATCTTCCATATTTGTGACAGGGACTAAGTCTGTAATTTGTTGTTCTGTTAATTTTATTTCTTCTTTTTCATAAACAGTACCGTAATTGTTTGGATTAAAGCTTGGATAATGAGCTAAAGCAATGATCCTCCCTGTTTTTGGATCCATTACTATTACCTGACCACTATCTGCACGATAGTCATTTACCGCTTTTTTAAGTCTTGCCTCAACTGCCATTTGTACAGATCTATCGAGAGTTAATACATAATTTTTTCCATCTTGAGCTGGTTTAATTAAAGTGTCATCTCCGACTGTGATTAATCTTCCAATAGAATCTTTTTGAGTTTGGAAAATTCCTTTTTGTCCTTTTAATTCTGTATTAAATTTTTCTTCGATACCGTAATTTCCTTCACCTGAAGAGGCAACAAACCCAAGAACATTTGCTGCAAGTTCATTTTCTGGATAATATCTATAATACTCTTCAGTAAAACCAAGTCCTGTAAAATTATCATTTTTATCTTGTCGAACCATATCTTTGATTTGTGCTGTAAGTTCAGGAGTTAATTTTTTAGCTAGTACTACATATCTATTACGCCCTTTTAATGTTGCTGATAGTTGTAATGAAGGTACTTCAAGAATAGTTGATAATTTTTCTGATGTACCAGTATAGTCAATGATTTGTGGAGGATAAGCATATAAACTATTATTTTCATTTACTTGTATTCCTGGCAAATTGAGATTTTTAACTAAGTTTGCTTTTTCGGGAGTTAGACTATTGCTTAAAATGATCACAGGTCTAATGTCTGCTGAAATTTTTTCTAGAATATCATTGTAAAAATTTTGATATAATTCATCATCAGAATAAGGTTTTGCTTTTTCAATTTCTTCGGCTGTTTTTGCTCTATTTATTGCAAGTTTAACTCTTTCTTGGTCATCGATTTTGGCTTGTTCTAAGTTAAAAATCATTGGAGCTATTCGATCAGCAACTAGTTTTTTGTTTTTGATCAAAGTAGGATCAGCAAAAAGTAAATACAAAGTTGAATTAGTAGCTATTCTTATATTATCTCCTGATGCATAGTCTTTGATGAAAATTTCCCCTCTATGTGCTGGAATTTCGCTATATCCATAATGAGCTTTAGCTGCGATTTGTGCATAATGATCATGGGCAATTACTTGTAGAGAAAATAATTGAGCAATAATAATTAGAGAAATAAGCCCAATTATACTTAGAAATATTAAATGCCTATTGATTTGGAAGTTGAACTTTTGCCTTCTGCTAGATTTATAAACTTGATAATTCATGAAAATTTGTAGTCTACTTTATTTTGAGATAGAATTTTACCACTTTGTGTGAGAATTTAATATACTTTTATAATAGATTTTTAAAAATTATGGTCAAGACAACAAAATTAAAAAATAATTTGAGAGTTGTTACTAAACTACTTCCAAATACAAATTCAATTACTGTGCTGATTTTAGTTCGAGCAGGTTCTAGATATGAAAAATTGGAATTAAATGGAATTTCACACTTTTTAGAGCATATGTTTTTTAAAGGAGCAGAAAAATATAAAAATACAAAAGAAGTTTCTGAAGCAATTGATTCTGTGGGTGGGGATTTTAATGCTTTTACTGGTAAAGAGTATGCTGGTTATTTCGTTAAAGTTTCAGCAGATAAGTATGATGTAGCGATAAATGTTTTAGCTGATATGTTGATTGATGCTCGTTTAGATGTTCAAGAAATTGAAAAAGAAAGAGGTGTTATTTTAGAAGAATATAATATGTATCAAGATACTCCAATGTATCAAATTGGTTGGGATTTTGAGAGACTTATTTATGGTGATCAGCCAATGGGTAGGGATCAAATTGGAACGAAAGAATTAATTAAAAGCGTAAGTCAGCAAGATTTTTTGAATTATTTAAATGACTTATATACGCCAGATAATACTGTAATTGCTATTGCTGGAAATTTTGAAGAAGAAAAGATTATTAAAGATATTGAAAATTTATTTGTTTTTCCAAATAGTCGTGAAAATAAAAAATTAAGTTTTGATCCAATTCAAAATTTATTGTCTGAAAAAAAAGTATGGTTACGAAATAAGAAAACTGAACAAGCTCATATTGTAATTGGCTTTCCTGGCTTTGCAGCAAAAGATGAAAGGTTGTATGCTTCTAAATTGTTAGCAGTTATTATGGGGGGAAATATGAGTTCTCGATTATTTTTAGCTGTTAGAGAGGCTCAAGGACTTGCTTATTATATTAATGCTAATACAGATGATTATACTGATACTGGTATTTGGTCTGTGAGTGCGGGAGTAACTGTTGAAAAAATTGATCAGGCTATTAAATCTACAATTAATGAATTTAAAAAAGTAGTGAAAGAGGGGATTTTGGCTGATGAATTAGAGAAAGCTAAATCATTCTTGAAAGGTAAAATGGTATTAAGGCTAGAAGATTCTGAAGAATATGCACACTTGATTGGTAAGTATGCTTTATTACAAAATCAGGAAATAGGTGTGGAAGATATTATTAAAAAAATTGATGAAGTTACTTTAAATGATATTAATCAAGTCGCTCAAGAATTGTTTAAGGAAGATTTAATGAGAATGGCGGTTATTGGACCTTATGACGATCAAGAACATTTTGAAAACTTGTTAAAATTTGATTAAGGAGTAAATTAAATCCATAAAAAAATAGTGACAGTAGTTAAAACACTATATATAATCCACACAAATTTTTATTATTAATTTAAAAAATATGACTATTAATTTTAAAGGAATACATGAGAAAACTTTAGTTTTGATTAAACCAGACGGTATTCAAAGAGGTTTAGTTGGTGAAGTTTTACATAGATTTGAAAGAAAAGGATTAAAGATTGTAGGTATGAAAATGATGTCTTTAGATGAAGTAATTTTAAGAGATCATTACCAACATATTGTAGATAAACCTTTTTTCCCTGGTGTAGCAGCTTTTATGCAAAGTTCACCGGTTATGGTGATTTGTTTAGAAGGATTACAAGTAGTTTCAACTGTAAGAAAACTTGTTGGTATTACTAAATCTTGTGATGCAGAAGCTGGAACAATCCGTGGAGATTTTGCTATGAGTGTAGCTTGTAATGTTGTTCATGCATCAGATTCTGTAGAAAATGCTGTATCAGAAGTGTCAAGATTTTTCCATGAAAATGAAATTTTAAGCTATTCTAAAGGCGAGTATGAACATATTTATATGTCAGATGAAAGAGTAGATGAATAAAAGATAGTAATTTCAAAAAGCGGCTTATAATTTGTAAGTCGCTTTTTTAAAAGTTATTTTAAAATTATTATAAAGTTCTTTTTTCTTCTCTTCCATTCAAATAAAGTCGCATTTCTGGCATAATTTGAACTCTGATTGGGCCATTGTCAGTATCTAAATTCATATCTAATGGCTTTTGTGGTAGTTTAGATATTTGTTCAAATAGTTTAGTATTAGCGTCTGCTAATTCTTCTTCTTTTTTGACTTTTAATTCTCGTAAATTATTATAATCCTGTTCACTTTGTAGCTCTAAAAGCCATTGATCTTTAAATTCTTTAACTTGCTTTTTAAGATCTTTTAAAGCTTTTTCAAGATCTATATATTCAGGACTATCTATTTTTTCTTCTGCTTTGATATCTTTTTTAATATCTCTTAATTCTTCTTTAATTTTTTTAATATCTTGTAAAGATAACTTAATTTGATCATCTATCATAAAATTTTGTTTGAATAATGTGGTGCTATATTGTTAAATCAAAATTGTTAGTTAATCAAGATTGACATGCAAAGTGTGAGAATTTTTGAAGATGTTTTAAATGGAAAAAATGTTATTAATATTTTCTTTTTTAAAGAAGGTAGAATTTTTTATTTAAAAAACTGCATTGAAGGGGATTTTGTTGCTCGATCTATTCATTTTTTAGAAACAATTTTTCCTGTGTTGGAAGTTGAAGAGATGGATTTAAAAAATATAGATGAATGCTTTTTTGTGGATGGTAGTTCTGATTATTTAAGAAATTTTAAAGATAAAATTGTATCTGTTCGCCAGATTGGTAAGAATAAAATAGGAAATGTTCATCTTTGTGTTAAAAAATTAACTGAATTTTGGAAAGATAAGAATTGCTAAAATAATAGACTATTGGTAGTTTAAACTTACTTAATTGAAGATTTATGTCATTTCAAGATTATTTAATAGCATTAAGAAAAAAAGCTACAGAAATTAGAATTGAAGCTATAAAAATGATTACTAATGCTGGCTCTGGTGCAGTTGGAAGTGCTTTATCATGTACTGAAATATTAACTGCATTATATTATGGACAAGGAAATGATGGTCCTTTATTTAATATAGACCCAAATAATCCAAATTGGGATGATCAAGATTATTTTATTTTATCTAAAGGTGGAGCAACACCAACTTTATATGCAATTTTAGCAGATTTAGGATTTTTTTCGTCTGAAGAATTAAAATTTTATAAGGGAACAGGAGCTTTATTGACATCTTTACCGAGAATAAAAATTCCTGGAATTGCTGGTAGTACTGGGCTTGCAGGACAGGGGATAGGTGAGGGGGTAGGGCTTGCTTTATCACTTAAAACAGATAGAGCAAGAAATAAAGTTTTTGTGTTAGCTGGAGATGCAGAACTGGCTAGTGGTAGTGTTTGGGAGTCTATTATTCAAGCTGGTCAAATGAAATTAGGAAATTTTGTTTTAATAGTTGATAGAAATAATATTCAATTAGATGGAATTGTGAGAAATTTAAATGTTGTAGATCCAATTGCAGACAAATTAGAGTATTTTGGTTTTAGAACAATAAATGTTTTTGCTGGTCATGATTTTGAACAGCTTTTAGATGCTTATGAAAAATCTATTTTAGAAACAAGATTACCAGTTGCAATTATTGCTAAAACTGTAAAAGGGAAAGGTGTGGATTTTGCTGAAAATAAGAGCTTTTATCACGATAAAGCTTTTAGTCCTGAAGAACTTGCAGAAGCTATAAAAGCATTAGAGCGTAAAATTGATTAAATATGACTAATTTTTTTATAATTTGGTTGGTATTTACAAGACTTATATTTTTTACTCCTTTTTTAATTGAAGGTGAATCAATGGAAGGAAGTTTGCAAAATCATCAAATTATTTTGGTTAATCAAAAGTTTGATAAAAATCTTTTAAAGAGAGGGGATATTATCGTGTTTTCTTTTGATAATGATTTTTACTATGTAAAGAGGATTATTGGTTTGCCAGGTGAAACATTGAAGATAAAAGATAATAGGGTGGAGATAAAAAGAGAGGGAAAGGATTATCAAATTTTAAATGAACCTTATTTAAATAATAATATTTACCATTATGGAGATGAAAGATTTTTTATTGTGCCTGAAGGTGAGTATTTTGTTTTAGGAGATAATAGAGATCATAGTAAAGATTCTCGATTTTTTGAATATCCTTATGTAAAATTAAATCAAATTTTTGGTTTAGATGTTTATCCTTAAAAATATTTATGATTAAAAAAATTTTTATTTTAGCTAGTGTTTTATTTTATTTAACTTCTTGTACTATGTCTGAACAAAACAAATTAAATACGACAAATCATGATTATGTGGATAATTCAGTTTTATATGAAACTGTTAATAAAAATTTAAATGAAGTAAACTTTAGTTTTTTTACTGAGAAAGGCGAGAAGGTAATTAAAGTAGAAATTGCTGATAATTATCAAAGTAGGATGGTAGGTTTGATGAATAGGATTTCTTTGCCAGAAGAAAGTGGTATGTTATTTGTTTTTGAAGAACAAGGATTTTTAAATTTTTGGATGAAGAATACTTTAATTCCTTTAGATATGATTTTTATTAATCAAGAAGGTGTGATTGAACATATTGCTAAAAATGTACAACCTTGTCGTGGTTTGGATGAAGATTGTCCAAAAATTCCTTCTGAAAAGCCAGTTAGATATGTTGTTGAAGTGAATGGGAATATGGCAGATAAGTGGGGAATAAAAGTGGGAGATAAAATACATTGGTAATTAACTGCCAATCCAGTGATCTCTGATTGCAGAATAAATTGTTTGGGCGGATAAATTATTTTGATCTAATATATCTTTTAACTTTCCTGGTGCTGGGATGTCATTAAAAGCTAATTTAATGACTTTTTTATTGATATTATTTTCGAGTAGTAGTTCATTAATCATTGATCCAATTCCATTATAAATACTGTGGTCTTCAATAGTGGCAATAATTTCAAATTTATTGAGTGTTTGGACAAACTCTTTGCTTTTTATCGAATTAAAAGATGATAAATTAAATATACTTGTCGATAAGCCTTTTCTTTGTAATTCAATACTAGCTTGCCAAACTTCTTTCATTAAAAAGCCAGATGAAATTAAAGCTATTTGATCGCCAGAGGCTAACGCTTTGATTTTCCCCATTTCAAATTGATAATTAGAATCTAAATATTCTTCATCAATATTTGTGTAAATTCTTAATACTATTGGCCCAAATTCATTTAATGACCAATCTAACATAGATTTTAATTCATATTGATCGACTGGAGTTAAAACTTTTAAATTAGGTAAAGTTCTGAGAATAGCAATGTCTTCAGTAATGGTATGTGCAAGCCCACATTCTATATTACTGATTCCAGGGTTAAGAAGAATAATTTTGATATTTAAGTTTTGTTGAGCAATGGCATTTCTTAAAATGTCTAAACCTCTACTTAATAAATTTGAGGCATTTACAATAACAATAGGAGTTTTTTTTCGAATACACATACCTGCAGCTAATGACAATAAACTGCTTTCACTGTTAAAGATAGTGTGATGTCTGTCGGGATATATTTTGGCAAAAGCTAAAGTATTTAATTGATTATTTAAATCTGCATCAAGTACAGTAATATTTTTAAGTTTGGCACTTAATTTTATTAAATTTTCACTAAATATATTTCTTAGGGAAGTATTGCTAGGCATTTGTTGTTGTCTGTGGATTGAGATTTTAAATAAGACACTTTTGGTGTATAATATAACAATGAATATTTAAAAAAACAAAAAATTATGCAAGTTTATTTAGGTTCCAATCATTTTGGATTTGAATTAAAAAAACAGGTTAAAGAGTATTTAAGTTCAAAGTATCAAGGTGAAGATGATAATATTTTAGATTTAGGAGTGTTTTCTAATGATGCTACTGAATATCCTGATATTGCTAGAGAAGTTTCAGAAAAAGTATTAGAAAATAAAGGAGCATTTGGCATCTTAATTTGTAATACGGGAATTGGAATGTCTATTTCTGCAAATCGTCATAAAGGAGTAAGAGCTGTTATTGCTCATGATAATGAGACTGCTTTATCAGCTAGAATGAATAATAATGCAAATATTTTAATTATGGGGGCTAAAATGACTTCTATTGAAGTGGCTAAAGTTATAGTAGATACTTTTTTAGAAACTAAATTTGCTGGAGATGAAAGAGATAATAAAAATCAAAAAACTGAAATTTCTAAGGATCAAAGAAATACTCCTCATGAAGGAACTTGTTAATCTTAGTCTATGCCTAAAAAAAGAAAAATTTTAATTTCACCTTCAATTTTATCTGTTAATTTTGGACAATTAAATAGAGAAGTGGCATCGGTGGCTAGTGCGGATATGTTGCATTTAGATTTGATGGATCATCATTTTGTGCCAAATCTTTCATTTGGCGTACCAGTTATTAAACATATTAAAACAAAGCTTTTATTGGACTGTCATTTGATGGTGGAAAATCCAGAACTATATTTAGAAGAATTAGCTGAAATTGGGGTTTACTCTGTGACTATTCACTATGAAGCTACTAAACATTTACATAGATTGATTGATAGAATAAAGGAGTTTGGAATGAAAGCTTCAGTAGCTTTAAATCCTGCTACACCTGTTGATTTGATTAAAGATATTTTACCTGATTTAGACATGGTTTTGATTATGAGTGTGAATCCAGGTTTTGGAGGACAAAGGTTTATAGATTTGGCGGTGAAAAAAATTAAATATTTAAGGTCTTTAGATAAAGATATTTTAATTCAAGTTGATGGGGGGATTAATCAGGAAACGGCTAAAATATGTCGTAATGCTGGAGCAGATGTGTTAGTTGCCGGTTCTTATATTTTTAATGCAAAAGATAAAGTTAAAGCTATTGAGTCTTTGAGAAAATAAAAATAGCTGATTTTTGATGTCAGCTATTGAATTAAATAATTTAACTAATTTGTTTTTATTTTGTTGTTGTGGCTTTAGGTTGTGGATTTAATTCATATAAACCTAATTGATATAAAATATATAAGAAATAATTATTAGTTCTTTCAATTGTTTGTTCTCCTGAGGAAGCTTCTCTTAAAAAATAGCCTAAACTAATTGGTGGATTAGTAAGTTCTTCGTCAGTTTTCTTTTTTAATTCTTCACAATTTAAACTTTTATAATCTTTTTGATATTTTTTGATAAAATATGGATTTCTTAAATTTTCATCATTAAGTCTTGTGTCAATATATTCACATTGTTCTTTAGTATTTTTGAAAATATTATCTCCATAAAAAACGCTTGTTAAACTGAATTTACTGGCAATAAATGTGCTTCCTGCAAGTGACATATAAGCCAAAGCCCCTGATATTACAATGACAAGAGATACTAATAATGTGAATTGGGTTTTATTTTTCATATTTGTATTTGATTAATCTTTAAATTATATACTAAAAACAGTCTTTTTGCAAAGACTAGGTACAGTAATTTATTTTATGGTGAGCCCGGCGCGATTCGAACGCGCGACCTTTGGCTCCGCAAACCAACGCTCTATCCAGCTGAGCTACGGGCTCAAAAACATATGAATATGCTTTTAAAAAGCTTAAATCAAATGCCTGCGTATCATAATATAGATTTGAAAAAATGCAAATATTATAGTTTATAGAGATGTTTTTGATTTTTTATAAGTGCCCATTAGTTGATTTTTATCAATGATTTTCCCTTCTAAAGCCTTTAATAGGCCTTCTTTATTTGTATTTTGAGGTAAATCTAGTAATGAGTCTATAGCATAAATTGTGAAAAAATATCTGTGAATGCCACTTGGTGGACAAGGTCCTATATATTGATTGGTTTGAGCTGAATTTAGCCCTTGTACTGCAAAGTTTGGTCCTATATTTTCTTTTAAGATTTTAGTTGTAGGTTCAATGTTCCACATAATCCAATGAGTGAATGTTTGGTTTGGTGCATCAGGATCATCCATTATTAAAACTAATGATTTAGCATTAATAGGTATATTGAAAAAATGTAATTCTGGGGAAATATTTTCTCCTTGGCATGTATATTTTGCTGGGATTGTAGAATTGTTTTGAAAATTTGGGCTGATGATTTGCATTTTTTTAAATAAGGTTCAATTGTTAAATTGAGGCTTTTAGTATATAATAAATAGATGTTTTATAAAAATAATTTTAATTTTATGGGAAATAAAAATACTGATGAATCACGAAATGTTCCAAGAGAAAATGTACATGAAGATAAAAAAGTTACAAGAAAAGTGGCGGTAGAAACTATTGAAGGGAAGAGTCAGGAAAATAGAGGTAATTTAAAAAAAGAAATATATGAAACTCCAAAAGAAGAAAGAGAAAGAAATTTAACTCCTGAACAAAAAGAAATTTTAAATCAATTTAAAAAAGCTCAAGGATCTGCAGAAAGAGTTAAACTTTTTGCAAAAGTGGCAGATGATCTTGGTTTAGATGCTTTGGTTTCTTTAATACCTGAGCTTGGAGATGCTGGTTCATCAATTGTATCTGGAGTTTATTTGCTTTTTGAAGCAAAAAGAGCTGGTTTAAGTAAATGGTCATATTTAAAAATTATTGGACTTCAGACTGCGGATTTTGCAGTAGGAGCTATACCTATATTAGGTGATGTAGCTGATTATTTCTTTAAAGCTAATAAGTGGAGTGGGAAAAGTTTTGAAAAACAAGCTGCAGAATTGGCTCAAAAAGCAAGAGATGCTGGAGTTCCAGAAGAAGAAATAGCTAAAATAAATCAAGTAGCTGCAAAATGGCCTCAATTAGCTAGTAAAGCTGTCGGAATGTATAAAAGTTTTCAATAGAAAACTGCATAATTTGCTTCGTAAAAGTTTAGATTTAATATTGTATAACAATAAAATTGTAGTATTCTGAATGCTACTATGTGTAGTTTTAGAATATTTAATATTTTATTGTTTTATTATGTCTATAGTTCCAGGAAATTCAGCAGGTTTTAAATTGAAAGCTCCATATCAACCAAAAGGAGATCAACCTAAGGCTATTGATGTTTTAGTTAAAAATTTAAATAAAGATGTAAAACATCAAGTACTTTTAGGGGCGACTGGTACTGGGAAGACTTTTACTATGGCTAATGTGATTCAACAAGTACAAAGGCCTACTTTAGTTTTGGCTCATAATAAAACTTTAGCTGCTCAATTATGTAATGAATTTAAAGAATTTTTTCCAGATAACGCGGTTAGTTATTTTGTTTCTTATTATGATTATTATCAACCAGAAGCATATATTGCTACTACTGATACTTATATTGAGAAAGATGCTTCTATTAATGAAGAAATTACAAAATTTAGACATGCTGCAACAGTAAATTTGCTTACAAGGAGAGATGTTTTAATTGTAGCTTCAGTTAGTTGTATTTATGGTTTGGGTTCGGTGGAAGATTATACGGCTTTTGCTATTGAATTAAAAAAAGGTGAAGAAAGAAAAAGAGATAAATTACTCAGACATTTAACTGACATTCAATACATACGTAGTAATATGGAATTTAAACAAGGTATGTTTCACGTTTTGGGTGATACTCTTGAGATTTTTCCACCTGATAGAGATACTATTTATAGAATTGAGTTTTTTGGAGATGAAATTGAGAGAATAACTGAGGCTGATTCTTTTACTGGAGAAGAATATCAAGAATTAGATTCGATTAAAATATTTCCTGCTAAACATGATATTACATCAAAAGAAAAGATAGATAGAGCTTCAGTTTTTATTTTGGAAGAAATGGAACAGAGAAGACAGGAATTTTTGAAGCAAGGTCGGCTTTTGGAGGCCGAAAGAATAAAAACGAGAACTGAATATGATATGGAAATATTGAAAGAAACTGGATATTGCCAAGGGATTGAAAATTATACTAGATATTTAAATATGAGAGAGCCAGGACAACCTCCAGCTACCTTACTTGATTATTTCCCTGATGATTTTTTATTGATTGCTGATGAATCTCATATTTCAATACCGCAAATTGGAGGTATGTTTAATGGAAATTTTTCAAGAAAAGAAAATTTAATAAATTATGGGTTTAGATTACCTTCTTCTCATGATAATAGGCCGTTGAAGTTTAATGAATTTGAAAATGCAATTAAGCAAGCAATTTATGTTTCTGCTACACCTGCTAAATATGAATTTGAAAAAAGTGGTGAAAATATTGCTGAGCAAATTATCAGACCAACAGGTTTGGTTGATCCTACGATAGAAGTAAGACCAAGAAAAGGACAAATAGATGATTTGATTAAGGAAATACACGATAGAGTTGCGGTTAAAGAAAGAGTCTTAATTACTACTTTAACAAAAAGGTCAGCTGAAGATTTAACAGATTATTTGATTGATGCGGGTATTAAAGTTAAATATTTACATTCAGATATTGATACTATAGAAAGAATTGAAATTTTAAGAGATTTGAGGCTTGGGAAATTTGATGTTTTAGTGGGAATTAATTTACTGCGTGAAGGATTAGATTTGCCAGAAGTATCGTTAATTGCAGTTTTAGATGCTGATAAAGAAGGATTTTTACGGTCTAAGAGCTCATTAATTCAAACAATTGGTAGATGTGCTAGAAATGTAAATGGATTTGTAATTATGTATGCAGATAAAATTACTGATTCTATGAAAGGAGCGATTGATGAAACTGAAAGAAGAAGGTCTGTGCAGGTTGCTTATAATAAAGAACATAATATTACTCCAGAAAATATCGTGAGAGCTGTAAAGGATATTGCTATGGAGGCCGGCAAGAGAGATATGATGACTGGAAATAGAAAAATTGATCCAAAGAAAATACCAAAAAGTGAGATGGCTCGTTTTATTAATGAATTGGAAAATCAAATGGAGATGGCTTCGATGAATTTAGAATTTGAAAAGGCTGCTGAACTTCGTGATGAAATTGAGATGTTGAGGAAGGATTTATAATTAATTTTTATAAAGGGTATTTTAATAGCCTTGATTTGTTAAGTATTTTGTGTTGTAATTTAATCTTTCTTAAATATTTAATGATGACTAGAAATCGTTTAGACCTGATAAAAAATGAGGAGCTGGAATTTTTAGAAAATCAATTAAAAGATGTACTGACTTTTAAAAATTCACAAGAGTTTGAAAAATTTGCTAAGCTGTTAACAGATATAGATGAGTTTATTAATTCTGAGAAAATTCAAGATATTGATGAATGTGTATTATTGCCAATGCAAAGGCTTGTAGAAGTCTCTCTGATGATTAAAGGATATGAGGAGCAGGAGATTAAGCGAGATTTACATAGTAAAGGGATATTCGATGTTTCAGAATTTAAAACTTTGAAAAGAATATTTATTGATGTTCATAATGATTATTTTTTAGACAGATGGGAGATAGATTTGAATGATTGTTTATTAGAGGATTTAAGGAAAACTTCAAAAATTTTACTTTATGAAACTGAAAAACATTTTTCTCAAATAATAAAATTATTGAATGAAAATCAGTTTCTTAGATTGGATATTATAGCGAATTACAATTGTGATTTACCTTTACCAATTAATATTTTATTTAATGCTTTGCATTGTTTTTGGATAAAAATAAATGATTTAATTGCTCAATTTCATACTATTCAAGAGACTTTTAATATTATGTACTCTCCGATTAAAGTTGATCACTATTTAAATGATAAAGAAATTATACCGGTAAGTTGTTTAAAAAATTTAATTGAAGTAGTGACTGATAGTTTATTAGATAGACAGGATAAGTTTAATATTGATGATATGAATGAAATATTAAATGAATTATATATTTATCCAACTTATCATAAATGGACTTACAGAATAGAAAGAGAGATAGCAGAATTGAAAGATATAAAATATCAAAAAATATTTGATTCATTTAACTCTTTTAAAAAGCAACAATTGTTCAATGTATATGATGAAGAATTTTCTAATTTATCATCTTTTAAAGAAATTAAAGAGATTGATATTGAGGTTAAAGAAGAGGTTTTTTCTTGCTTAGGAACTAATATTACTGATTTACATCGATACAAATCTTTGCGAGTGGATAAAAAATTACCTGATGTTGTTCAACCTACGAGGATTTATGTTAGGTCTGATCTTATTTTATCAACTCAATATAAGGTTTTAGATTTGATGAAGGATTTAATAATGAATAATATGATGCAAGAAGCCGAATTAATTTATCGTTGTTATTTACTTTTGACCAATAGGATTAATTTTAATGAATATAATCATGCTGAAAGATATTTCCAAAGATGGATAGATGCTGAAGTTTATATTCAACAATTTTTATTAAAATTAGCTCAAAAAAATCTTAAAGTTTTATCATCTTCTACTTCTATTTAAATTATCAAATGTGGAATTGTGAGGAGTGTCAATAAATTTCTCTTTGGATTAAACTTAATAGAAGTTTGAATTTTTACCAGCTTCCACCACCGCCGCCTCCGCCACCTCCACCACTGAATCCACCTCCACCGAATCCACTTGAGCCAGCTGAAGAAGCGCTTCTTGGAGCTGTTGTTAAACTAGTGGTGGCGGAGTTATTAAAGCTATTTAATGACCTAACAAATGTTGAGGTAGAGAAATTAGCAAGATTCATACTATCACTTTGATACCAATTTGGTGGCTGTTTCATTAATCCTTCACAAGCTTTTGCCCATTTTTCCCCTAAATTAAGTGCGATTGCAATTGGTAGTAATTTTTCAAAAATATTTTCTTTTTCATAAAACTTCATTCTATCTTTTTCTGCTGTTCTTAAAAATTCTTCTAATCCCAAAATATGAATTAAAGTGTCAACTCCTTGCTGAGTTTTCTTTGGCATATAGAAACTGAATATGATGAAAAGTATAAATGTTAAAAATAAACCAAAATAAATTGAGAGATTGAGTAGGACAATAAAAGCTCCACTCATAGTTATTAATAAAAATATGCCAACTATCCCTATTGTTAAATATGTTCCTCTGACTTTATCAGGATTACTGTCATAGTATTTTTTTGTAACTAATCCATCATAAATTTGATTTTTTACTTTCTCTAGGACTGTGTAAAAATCATTATTGAGATCACTTAATTTAACTTCATCACCACTACTAAAGATTTTTTCATAAATAGTTTTTTCAAAATCTAATAAGGTATCGGTTGTTTTTGTAGGAATTGTTTTTGTTAATGTGTAAGAAGAAACCGTGCTGAAAAATATTTTTTCACTTTTTTCAGTTATTTTGAGCCAACCTCTAGTTGCTAAATCAATTATGGTACTTGTGATATCTCTCATATCAACTTTGTCATCAATTAAAGTACCTATTTCAGCGGGGGATAAGTCTTTTGGAGGGTCATATTGAGGCATAATAGCTGAACGAAGTGCTTTTGGGTCTTTACCTTTGGTATACCATTTATGATAAAGTATGAAGAAAAAGATTATTGGAATTAAATACCCAAAATTGTCTTGAAAAAACCAAATGATATATTGTAAAGAACTTGGCCATTCAACAATACCTCTTGGGAACCCAGTAACTATAGAGATACCTTCATAGTTATTTAAAGGTTTGTTGGCTTTGAATTGAATAGTTTGTCCATCGATGACTTCAAAAGTACATTCTTGTTCAGTACTATAACCTTCCCCGGTATAACAAGTATTTTTTATTTCAGAGATATTTACATTCTCTGGTAATTTCACCGTTGCACTAGCTTGAGCTATTATAGTATCCCAGCCATTTCCTGTGACATTCCAGTATAATTCATCATGGTCTTCAAATTGATTTAATCCTCTGTCTAATTTGTATTTAATTATATAAGTGACTACTTGTCCATCTACTAATTTATCTGCATCACCAATACGAATATTGACATTATCACCTTCATAAGTAATTTGATTTGTTAATGAATTGCCATTTTCATCAGTGATTTGAATATCACTTATACGAAAATTAATATCCTGATTGTATTTAGTTTTATATTTAATGGGAATATATCTGTAAATACCATGTTTACTAAAAGCTTGAGTGAAATCAGTTATAATAGTTTCTTGAACATTAATAGAACTATTTTTATTAATTTGTATATTTGAGTCAAAAGATCTGATACCCCAACCAGTAGAACTAAAATCGTATGAATTAGTGCTATCTTGAGCATTTACAAAAGAAGACTGTATTAAAAAAAGACCTATAAATATTAATAAAAACTTTTGTATAAACTTTTTCATATTTGTAGGTCTTAAAATTTAGATGGGCTTTATTTTTCTTCGCTGAAAGAAACTTTTACATTTTCTCTTTCATTTGGGTTTTCAATTTCAAAGAATTGGCGTCTTTTAAATTGGAACATTCCTGCTAATACATTATTTGGAAAAATTTCAATTTTAGTGTTGAAATCACGTACAGTAGCATTGTAATAACGACGAGATAACTGTAGTTTGTCTTCAACTTCTTTTAAAGTTCCCTGTAAATCCATGAAATTTTGATTTGCTTTAAGTTCAGGATAGTTTTCAGCTAAGGCAAACAATGTTTTTAATGTTCCAGTTAATGCATTTTCAGCTTTAATTTTTTCTTCTGGAGTAGAAGCAGACATTGCCATATTTCTTGCTTTAGTAACAGCTTCAAAAGTACCACTTTCGTGTTTTGCATAACCTTTTACTGTTTCTACCATATTAGGGATTAAGTCATAACGTCTTTTTAATTGAGTATCAATATCTGACCATCCTTCATCTACTTTATTTTTAAGTTGAATTAATGAATTATATATTCCAATAATTCCAATTGCTAATAAGACTAAGACAACTATAAGACCTGTTGAGTATAACATAGAATAATTATTAAATATTTAACACTGATGACAATTTTAATTTACTTGCGTTAGTAAATCAAATTTAACTTAAAAATTGATTAGATTGAAGCAATATTGAAGTTATTATCTGGCTTTTGAAAAGAGGGGATATTAGGGTTGACTAAAATTGGTTCAGGATTCTTTCTTACTTTAATTGTGTTAGTTTTTTGTGGAATTTTTAAACTGATTTCTGAAGAATGATCTTCATTAGAATAGTCCTCATCTTCAATATTATTTTTTAAGGCTTCTTTTATATTTTTGAAATCATTTTGATTAATATCATTTAGTGTAAGTAATTCTTCTTCTTCTTCGGAAGTATAGTTTTCAAATTCATTAAGTAAATCTTTTTGTTCTTCAATTGATAAAGAATTAATATAATCAATTAATTCATTGAGCTTATCATTATCTTGATTATTTTCTTTGTTTTGTTGATAATCATCGTCATTATTCTCTGTATCTTTATCTAAATCAGTATCTTCTTTTTTTTGATTAGATTGTTGTGTAATATTGGATTCTATAATATCATTATTTTTTACTTTTGGTTTTGCTTTTTGAACAAATCCAGTAAATTTTAATACTCCATTTCCTAAACTATAAGCTTTTTGCTCGTCGGATCTATCTCTTAACATTAATCTAATTATATAGGTGACTGGGAATTTAGTTTCTGGATCTGAAATAGTTCCTAGATATATTGGATCTAAATACATTGATAATGTGTCATCTTGGTAATCCCATTTAACTTCATTAAAAATTTGTGATTCACTTGATTTATTAGCGTTTTGAAAATTTAAATATAATTTATTACCACAATTTTTAAAGTAATTTTCATCTATACCTTTAAATGTTAAAGTTAGTGCTTCTTTTGTTTCGAAATTTGGTATTTTTACTTTTGGTAAATAATTAGAACAAGGAATAGTTAATTTAAATTTAATGTCAGGTGCAAAATTTAAAGTTAAAAAAGTATTACCAGGTGTGATGCTTTTAACATATTGACCATCATCTTTTTGATAATATGCACTATTATTATTGATTAAGATTTCATGGATTAATGGTCTGCTATTAATAAATCCATTTGTGTCTAATTTTACAGTTCCAAGTAATTCTTCATTTTCATTTGTTAATTCTCCAACTAAGGACGATTCACAAATATTAGTGTCATAAAAATAATTTAGATTATTTTTCTTAAAATTGATTTGTACTACTTTATTGGCTGAACCTAGTGGGTAAACACTGTTTTTGTCTAGAGTTTGTGAGATGATTTGATTATTTGCATCATAAACAGTGATAGTAGGTTGATAATTATTTTCTAAATATGTACAGGCTAATCTGCCATTTTTTATGGAAATTGGAATGATATTTTCACCTAAACCTCGATCTGTATAATTTGCAAAAATTGTATATTCACCATCTGGATATTTTTTATTTAAGAGATTTTTATGAAAATTTTCACAAGTATCTAAAGAAGTACTATTGAAATTTGCTCCTTCCATTTTGCATGAGCTATAAATTGGTCTTACATTATATAAAGCTCCTTGAAAGATTTTGCTTGATAAATCACTAAATAATGCAATTAGAACGACGCTCACTACCGCTACTAATGCTATGAAGCTAATAATTAATTTCTTTTTCATTTTTAATTTGGCTAAATCTTTATATTTTAGCACAAAAATACGGCTTTTTGAAGGAAATTATTTGCTTAAAAAATGATGTACTTGGTCTTTTTTGCATTGATGAATTTGTATGCCGGCTGGTAAAGAAGAGATAAACGATTGTCCATAGGATTTTTGTACTAATCTTGAATCTAAAATAATAACTGCTCCTGTGTCTGAGGCTGATCTGATTAATCGTCCAAATCCTTGTTTAAAGCGTAATATCGCCCTTGGTAAACTGTATTGATCGAAAGGTTGTGAAAATAAAGTTGATCTTGAAGAAATAATTGGATCATCTGGTGGGTCAAAAGGTAATTTTTGTATGATTACACTAGTTAGAATATTACCTGCTAAATCGACTCCTTCCCAAAAACTATTTGTTCCAAGAATGGCTGTTTTGGCTGGTTCATGGGAAAAATGTGAAATTATTTTACCTCTTCCTCCAGATATATTTTGTCCTAAAAGCTCAAATCCTTCTTGTTTTAATTGTGGAGCAAGGTCAAAATATATTTTGTGTAAATCTCTTTTTGCTGTGAAGAGAACTAATGTTCTTCCTCCATTGGTTTTAATTACCTGTTCAATTATTTTTTCACATTGTTCAAGATATTCAGGATTTTTAGGTTCAGTTAAGTCTTCTGGAATGATGATTTTGACTTGATCGGGATAACTGAAATGACTAGATATTTGTAGTTCTTCAAAGCTTGGATCAAGTCCTAATTCATCTTTAATATATTGAAAATTATTATTAGTTGTTAAAGTAGCTGAAGTTAAAATGATGGATGAATATCTTGGTAAAATATTATTGGTGACTGTTTCTTGTATTTTTAAAGGTGTAAATTTAAAGTGAATACTTTCGTCCATTCCTTTGTTAATCCAGGTAATAAGATTATGTGTGTTTTGCGTGTATTTTTGTAAATCGCTGAAGTATTTGTTTAATTCAAATAAATTATGATTTAATTCGGTGTTATTTAAATTTAAATCTGTAATTAATTCATTAGTTTTGTTAATGAGATTGTTGATTTGAGGTAGGTTGACAATAAATGTGTGAAGAAGATTTAGGACTTCAATCCAGGAAGTAGATTGGAGTATTTGTTGATTAATTGTTAAGTTTTGATTGTTAGTATTGATACTAACTTTTTGTTCTAAAAGACCTTTTAAAATTAAGAATACTTTTTCAATTAAAATTGATAATTCTGGTTTGATTTTTTTCCAATCACTTAATAGTGGACTAATAATATTACTAAAGTCCATTGTGCTATTTTTATGGTCTTCTATTGGGCTAATAATATTATTTAAAATTTTTTCTAGCTTATTGCTTCCAATTGATACAGTTTGAGCATCAGTGATTGTTGTTTCAAGATGATGTGCTTCATCAACTATTAAAATAGGATTATTGGGTAGAATGATATTATCACTAATTGTATCTTGGATAAGTAAGGCATGATTTACCACTACAATATCAGCTGATTCAGCTTTTTGTCTGGCTTTTTCGAGGTATTCAAACTCTTGATCTTTTAAAGGTTGATGATCTGGATCTGAACAAATTACTTCATATAAAGTAATTTCTTTATTAATTAAATTTAATTCATCTAAATCACCAGTTCCAGTATGATTTAACCAAAGTAGGATTTTGATGATAGCTGTAAGTTCATATTCTTCAAAATAATCTTTATTTTTAAATTGATTAAATCGGGAGATAGAAAAATATTTTTTTCTGCCTTTGAGGGTAGTAATTTGAATATTAGGAAAAAGAGTTTTAACTATATTAAAATCTTTGTTAGTTATTTGATCTTGTAAGTTATTTGTGTGGGTTGAGATTATTACTTTTTTATTCCATTTTGTTTTAGCAAAAGCTGCAGCTAATAAATAAGCTAATGTTTTTCCTGTCCCAGTTCCAGCTTCAATAATTGCATTAGTGTTATTTTGAAAACTATTTAATATGTGATTAATCATTTTAATTTGACCAGCTCTAACTTCGTAGTTATGGATATTTTCCGTGAATGGGCTATTTTGATTTAATAAATTAATTAAATCTTCAATAGAGTTGATTGATATATTTAAAGTAGAATTTTCTGGTTTGGGTATTACTGTGACGGGATTTGAAATATTTTGATTTTGACTTTCAGCATTTTGAAAAATATCAGCTAAATCCCAATTACTTTTTTTAATTAATGTTTTAATTTCATCTAATGTGTTTTTAGGTATTTCAGTAATTTTCTCCTTTAAGATATTAAATAAATCTACACATACAGAAGCATCTGACATAGCCCTGTGCTTGTGTTCATGTTTAATATTGAGATGAGTGCTGATAGTTTCTAGACTAAGAGATGGCAGGTTATTAAGTAAAATATTAGACAGTTTTAATGTGTCAATTTGTTTGTTTAAAATAGGAATACCTTTGGCTTCAAGAAAATTAAGGTCAAACTCAATATTATGTCCAATTATTGGATAATTTCCGAGAAACTCACTGAGTTTTTGTTTGATTTCACTAAATGTAGGGGCATTTTTGACAAGTTCAGTGTTAATTCCAGTGATATGGCTAACCATTGAAGGTATTTCTATTTCAGGATTAATTAATGTTTCAAATCTATCGATAATTTGATTGTTTTGAAATTTGATTGCGGCTATCTCAATGACTTGATCAAAAGCTGGTTCAAATCCTGTTGTTTCAAGGTCTAGTGAAATGTAAATTTGGGACATTAGGTTCTTGTCGGGTTGAAAAGTAAGTGAGTGTATAATACATTATTCAAGAGTTTTGATAAAGTATTAAAAAATGTGAAAGCTATACTTTACAAACATAGTTATTGATGTTATTTTATTTTCTTGTTTTTATTTTTAAATAGACAGATGCCAAAATTTTTTTTAAAGAGATCAAAAGATATAATAAAAGTTCTTAAGGGAGATGAAGTAGACTTAGAGGTGTTGAATGAAGCAGATAATGGTGAGGTTGCGGATATTAAAGATCAAATTTCCATAAAATTGAATGATTTGATTATCCCAAGTCATTTAAATATGATAGTCCGTGAGTTTTCTGAAAATGATGAAGAATTAATGCAACTTTATTATGAAATTTTTGCAGAATTAGGACAAGATGGATTGAAAATAGTTTTGACTTTAGATTTTTTAAATATAAAAAATTCCAATGAAAGGATTTTAAAACAAGAATTAAGATTGTTGAAAGATTTATTTAGTAAAATAGTTGTAAGTTACCAAGATTTTGGGGTAAATCCTTTGGTTCTTTTAAGCTCAATAGTATCTAAAAACCCAGATATTTCTATTACTCAATTAATTGAGATTACTTATAAAATTGAAAGATTAATCACTTTGTCTTTTCCAGCAAAACTACATCAAAAGTTAATGAAAATTGATTGGACTATTAATGAGTTAGTGCTTTTGATTGAAAATTTGGAGTTTATTATTAAAAGAGATTCTAGGTATGCTGGTTTTGAATATTTACGTAATTATTTAAATTCAGCAAATCAAGTTATTGAAGAAGGAATGCTTTATAATTAAGCGTTAAGATGTGTTTGTGCTGTTTGACCTGAAGAAGTTGATGGAAAATTTCCTCTAGTATAAGCTGTGGTGGCATCAATTACTCCTTCTGCACCGTTTAATATTTTTGCTATTTTAGGATCTTGCAATGCTTTGTAATATTCCATTTGAACTATATTTCCATCTGGATAAGCAATACTAATTGTATTATCTACTGGTCTGAATCCATGACTATAATCACGATATAAATCGTCATGAGCTGGATTTTTTTGAATAGGCTCGCCATCGATATATAAGCCATCAAAATCTAATTTGCCTGGATGATCAATTGCATATCTAGAGATAATTACATCTTTTTTTGAGCCAGCGACTAAGGCTTGTCCATTCATTAATCTTTGTCTACCTTGAGCTCCTAATTGATTATCTATTGCTGAACTATGTCTTAAAATAAAAGCATTTCCTTGCATTTGATTTCTTTGTTCAGTGATTTGTGAAGATCCTTCACTTCCTGTGAGTAAGCCAATTCCTGGTAATTTTATGTCTGCTTGAGAGTAAGTTTGTCTTGTCATTGTTCTCGTTGGTAAACCCCAACCAAATCTTTTAGATAATTCTTGAGCAAGTAGTGGAGTCATTGGGACTCTTACATAATCACTGTCTGAACCAATAGCTAAATAATCTGGAGAAGTTCTATAGCTTACTCTTGTCCCATCTTCTCCTTGCATAGTAATAGTTCTCATATTTTCTGGTCGGCTAAAAGAGGGAATATTACCTCTTTCAATTTCAGCTAAAATAGCTATTTCCATTTTTCTTTGATTTTCTTTATTATTCATATTTCCAAAATTGACCGCATCCATAAAAGTACGTCCACTAGGAGCATTTCTTGGGCGAGGGGGAATTCTTGTTGGCGAGATTGGTCTTTCAAATTTAACTGGTTCTAATTTTGGTGCTGATGCTTTAGGAGAAGAAGTAGGGGCCGAAGCAGGTGCATTTTGATTTGTTGATTGAGAAGGGGTTGTAGAGGTGTTTTCTGCTTGAGTTTCATTTTTTTTATCTTTTTTAAATAATCCTCCTAAACCAATTGCATCTAGTATTTTATAAATATCTATATCTCCATTTTGATCAGAAAATTGTTCTTTAAAATCGTGAGTAAATTGTTCAAAATTTCCTTTAATAGTTGAAAAAAATTCATCAAAAAAAGTGCTTTTGGCTTCTGGAGTTTGGACTTCTTGTGAAATTTCTTGGCCAATAGCTTCTGGTGTCGAACTTGTTTCTGGTGCAGGTTTAGGGATATTGATGTTACCTGACTGTGCTTGTTCATTTTCCCCAGTCCTTTCTATTGATGGATTAGATGTAGGAGTATTTTGTTGCATTATTGAAATATATTAAATTTCTTTTTTTGATTTTCTTTAATTAATAATTTTTTTTTGGTTTTGAATAATGCTTCTTTAGCAATATTTTCTAGTAATTGTTTATCTTTTATGTTGATTTGATATTTATTTTGGTCATTTTGTTTTTGATTCATAATTGAAGATGAATATATCGAAATATTATATCATAAATTAGATATTTTGTCTTGTTTTTAAACAATCAAAATTTATTAATTAAAATTTTTAGTGTATAGGGTATTTGCTAATAAAATGTTTTTGAATGCATTTAAATTATTTAGAGAGTTTACCAATATTTAGTCATAAAGATACTATTATTCGAGCTATTGAAGAAAATGTAGTATCTATTGTGGTTGGAGAAACTGGTTCCGGAAAATCAACTCAAATACCTAAAATGATTATTGAGGCTTTAGCTAATAGAGGTAAAGCTGATCCTAGTGCTTCTAATCTGAAAATTGCTTGTACGCAACCACGCAGAATTGCTGCTGTATCTATTGCTACTTGGATAGCACAAGAAATGGAAGTAACTTTGGGAGAAGAAGTTGGTTATAAAATTCGATTTGATGATGATACTACAAAAGGGACGGTGGTAACTATTTGTACTGATGGTATTTTATTGCAGGAGATGAAAGGGGATCCATTGTTATCAAAATATGATGCGATTTTAGTAGATGAGGCTCATGAAAGAAATTTAAATATCGATTTTTTATTGGGACTATTAAAGGATATTCAAAATAAGAGGAAAGCAGTTAATAAAAATGAGTTAAAAATTGTTGTGACATCTGCTACTTTTGATGCTCAAAAATTTGCTGATTTTTTTGCTGATTTAAATATTGATCAGAAGGGAATTTTAAAAGAAATTCCGATTATAAATGTGTCAGGAAGACTTTTCCCGGTTGATATTTCATATAATCCTATTGTTGATGAAGAAGATATTTACCGTAAAATTGCTAAAATAGTTCAAGAAATTGAAGAAGATGAGAGAAAATTAGGCTTAAAGAAGGGAGGTATTTTAATATTTATGCCTGGTGAAGGTGAAATATTTAAAACTATTGATGAAATAGAAAAATTAAGAAATATTAATTTAATTAGTTTTCCTCTCTATTCTCGTTTATCAATGGAGGATCAAGAGAAAATTTATCAACATTTTGAAGATAAAAATAAAATTGTTGTGGCTACAAATATTGCTGAAACTTCTTTAACTGTGCCTGATATTCGATATGTTATAGACACTGGACTCGCTCGTATTACTGATTTTAATTTTAGAACTGGAATAGGTAGTTTGGAAGTTACTAAAATTTCTAAAGCTTCGATTATTCAAAGAGCTGGTAGGGCTGGAAGAGTGGAGCCGGGGATTTGTATTAGACTTTTTTCTGAAGAAGATTTTGAAAGTCGAGATGATTATACAAAGCCTGAAATTCAAAGATCTGATTTATCATCAGTAGTTTTGCATATGCTTTTAATTGGCATAGAGAATTTATTTAATTTTAATTTTATTGATAGCCCTGAACCAAAAGCATTTAAAAATGCTATTAATAATTTGATAGAATTAGGAGCTTTGGACCAAAATCAGAAATTAACTGTTCTTGGTGAGAGAATGGCTATTTTACCTTTAGAACCAAGAATTTCAGTAATGCTTTTAATGGCTGAAAAATATGGATGTGTTAATAAAATAGCTATTATTGCTTCTTCCTTATCTGTGAAAGACCCTTTTTTAAGGCCAAAAGATGAAGAAGATTTAGCTGATAAAGCAAAAAAATATTTTCAGAGATTAGCTGGAGGTAATGTAACAAAATACAAGACAATCAAATTACGAAGAGGAAGAAAATTAATTACAAAAAGAGTTGTAGATAAGAGTTCAAATAATCAACAGTTGATGTCTGATTTGATTGTATTTTTAGTGGTTTGGAATAAGCTTCAAAGTTTAAAAACTGAAGAAGAAAAAATAAGTTATTGCCAAATAAATTATCTAAATTGGTTGATGTTTAAAGAGATTGAACAGATCTATAGGCAATTATTAGATACTTTAAATATTTTTGCCAAGGAAGAATTTCAAAAATATCAATTAATAGAAGGGCAGACTGATTTATCTGTGAAATTAGAAAATAGAGAGGGAGTTTTGAAATCAATTGCTTCTGGTTTTATTCAAAATTTATGTGAATTAATTGGGCATCAAATTTATAAAACTAGAAATACAGAAAATATTTTTATACATCCTGGTTCTGCTTTATTTTATATTAATCCAAAGGTTTTTGTGTCTGCTGAGATAATAGAAACAACGAGGTTATATGCGAGAAATAATACAATGATTGATTTGGCTTGGTTAGAAGAAATTGCACCACAATTAAGTAAGAAAAAAGAAGGTCCAATCCGTTTTGATTATAAAAGTGGAAGAACTTTTAGAGAGGAAGAAGTTTATTTTAGAGATAAAAAAATTGTGAAGAAAAGAATGATAGATCTTTCAGAAACAAATCCAAAGTTAGCAGAAGAGTTTTTAGTTAAAGAAGGTTTGGTTAGAGGTCAATTTGTGAGATTTTTCCCTTGGTTAGAAAAAAATTATAAATTATTAGCACAATTAAAATTGTATGCTAGTCAATTAAATAATCCTGATTTAATTTTTAATAATCAAAAATTAAAGGAGTGGTATTTGAAGAAGTTTGAAAAGAGTTTAAAGCCAATTACATCTATTAATGGTATTCGTGAATTACTGAAAGATTTTGGAGAAGATTATTTAGTAATGACTATAGATAAAATTTTAAGTAAAAGTGATTTGGAAAAAATTAATAAGATATTTCCTGGAGAGATTTTTTTGTCCGGTAAAAAATATCTGATTAAATATATGTTTGATGAAGGAAGATATGTTGATGGCCCAAATATTTTTGTTAATGTTGGGGATTTGCAAGATTTAAATAATGAAATTATTAAAAATAATTTGCGTGATTATCCTAATTTACGTCCAAATTTTGTTATTATTAGTGAAGGTAATAAAGAGGAAATTACTAGTGGAGAAGATATTGATGAGCTTAAAAATAGGGTTGATCATTGGCATTTAAAGAAATATTGGCAGAAATTAAGGAAAAATGTGGAAGTTAAAAATATTAGAATAGAAGATGTTTGGAGAAATTGGAAAGGTCTTTTAAGTCAATTTGAAGTGGGACATAGTTTATTTGAATCGGGTGAGCTTGGTATTATTTATGCTTATATTGGCTTTTGTAAAAATGGACATAAAATAAATAAAGTGTTATTCGAAGATATTGAAGTAGCTTGGAGAACTAGTTTAGAAGTTATTAAGGAATTATTTAAATTGCAAGTTAAGGGGGCTTTGAATTTTAAAGAAATTAAAATTTTAGAACTGGAAAAGAAATACCAGGACTATATTTATGGTTTTGATATCAATAGTATTTTGAAAAAAATATTGTGGAAGCGATTAGATTTTGAAAATAAGTTAGCAGATTATGCTGTGATAAAAGATGAATTAAAAGTTAAAAAAATATTAGAAGCTGAACAAAAAAAATTACAAGAATATAAAGAAGAATGTTTAGCAAACTTAGAAAGATTATTGAAAGAAATAGAGAAATTATCTCAATCTAATAGCCGAGAAGATTTATTAAAGATTGCTGAATTTAAGAAAAAGATAGACTTTGCTGAATTTTAGGAATTTTTAATCTTTAATTTATTTTTTTATGTTACCCTCCCCTTTGCGGTGGGTGGGGGATAGGGATGGTAAAAATTAAAAAATATTTTGTATAAAAGGCAATTGTTAAGTGAGGTGTTTTAGTACTTTTTGGCAACTTGTAAAATCCTTTCCCAGTCTGAAAAGTCTAAATGTTGTGGACGGGAATTAGAGGTAATTTTTGCTTCTTGAATGATACTTGACCATTTTGTTTTATTGTGTCCCCATAATGTATTTAAACTATTTTCTAAAGTCTTCCTTTTTTGAGAAAATGCCTTTTTTATTAAAATAGTGAAATTATGCCAATCTTTTATTTTTGGCTTGTTTAAGGATTGTAATTTTAAAATTGCTGAATAAACTTTGGGGACTGGAATAAAATTGTTTGGTGATACTTTATCAATAATTTGGCAGTCGGCGAATGCTTGAGTTTGAAGACTTAAAATATTATGATTGCCTTTTTTTGCTAGAATTTTTTCGGCAACTTCAAGCTGTGTAAGTAAAATTAAGGTTTTAGGTGGATATTGGCTATGTAAAAAGTGTGTGATGATTGGAGAGGTAATATAATATGGTATATTTGCGACAACTTTATAATTTTTTAATTTTATTGGATATTTTAATATATCCTGATGAATAATTTGGAGGTTTTTGGCATTTTGAAAAGTTTTATTTAAATATGGTATTAAAGTTGAATCTTTTTCAACTGTAATAACTTGTTTTGCTTTTTTAATTAATTCATTAGTTAAAATTCCTAAACCTGGTCCTACTTCAATAATATTATCATTTTGGCTAATCTCTGCTGCACTTACTATCTTATCAATAATTTTAGTATTAAAAAGAAAATTTTGACCTAGGTTTTTTTTTGTATAAAGGTTTTCAGATTTTAATATATTGAGTAGCTCTTTTTGATTATTGTATAGCATTAGACTTGTATGCTTAATAATTTATGTCTTTGAGTATGTCCAGAAATGATTTGTATTTTTGAGGGAGCTATTTTAAGTGATTTAGCAATAAATTTTATTAATTCCTTATTAGCTTTATTATTTTCAGGGACGGCTGTTAATTTTATTTTTAAATTGAGATGATCATCTATTAATTCTTCTGAAATCAATTCATTTTTTTTACTATTAGGAATTAAATGTACTTTAAAAGTAATTTGTGAGGAATTAGATTGATTTATTAATGTTCGTAGATGATTCATTGTAAGCAGTTTGAGGTAAAAATTTAGTGACTTCTAAAATAATTAGAAATAGTATCCCGCCTATTAAAATGGTGATCCAATCTATTAAATTTAGGCTATTTGTATGAAAATAATTTTGTAATATTGGGACTTCGACTATTGCAATTGATATTACTAAAGATATGATATTTCCCCATAATAATCGCCAATTACTAAAAGGATTTACGGAGAATATTGATTGATTCCTACTTCTTACATCAAAAGAATTGATAATTTGTAAGAAAATTAAAGATATGAAAACTATTGAAAAAGAAGTATTCATAGCGGAATTACTAATATTATTGCCGACAAACCAGCCAAGGTTGACAAGTTTATATAAGTATAAACCTAATGAAATTATTCCTAATGACATACCAATAATAATGATACGCATAATAAAAGTTTTAGTAATAATTTTTTCATGTGCAGATCTTGGAGGCTTAAGCATAATGTCTTTTTCTGCTGGTTCAAATCCAAGAGCTAATGCAGGTAATAAGTCCGTTGCAAAGTTAATTATTAAAATCAATACAGCTGTTAAGGGGGATGGTAATCCTATTAATAAGGCAAAAAATATAATAGTAACCTCTCCAATATTGGAAGAAAACATATAAAAGATAAATTTCTTTAAATTATCAAAAATGGTTCTACCTTCTTTAATTGCTTCTACAATAGTTTGAAAACTTTCATCCATTAAAACTAAGCTTGAGACTTCTTTGGCAATATCTGATCCAGTTTTACCCATAGCTACCCCAATATCAGATTTTTTTAAGGCAGGGGCATCATTTACTCCATCGCCAGTTACTGCAACTATTTCGCCAAGTTCTTTAAGTAAGGATACGATTTTTAACTTATGTTCTGGTTTAACTCTGGCAAAAATTAATGTCTTTGTCTTGTCACTTAAAAAATCTTTAATTTGTTGATCAGAACATTCATTTAATTGATCACCGTTAATAATTTCTAGACTATTATTTTTAGGTGATAATTCAATTTCCTCTGCAATTGCTTTAGCGGTTAGACCATTATCACCTGTGATGATGATTGTTCTAATCCCTGCGATTTGTGTCAATTTTATGGCTTCTTTAACATCTATCCTTGGTGGATCAATAATTCCAACCATTCCAATATATGTAAGTTTTTTTTCTAGGATTTGTGTTTTGTCATTAAATTGAGTGGAATTAGCAAAATCTTTTATATCATTACTATTTAATTCTCTATAAGCAAAAGCCAAAGTTCTTAGAGCTTTGCTACTTAATTGTTGACTATATTCGATAGCCTCTTCCTTAACCCCTTTAGTTAAAATATTGACTTTCCCATTGTTTAATCGCTGATCACAAAGTTTGAGTAAAAATTCAGGAGCACCTTTAATAAATAAAATATATTTTTCTTTTTGTTTATTGAAAAATAATTTAGACATAACTTTTCTGTCAGAATCAAAAGGTAATTCATGAATTTCTTCCCACATATCTTGAATATTTGATTCAAAATTTTTATCCATTTTTAAAACCATTGTTTTAAGGCTTCCTTCTGTAGGATCTCCTATAACATTATATTGATTATCTTTTTGATTGAGTGATGAGTTATTACATAAATATGCTGCTAGATTCAAATAATGTAAGCTGTTTTTAGCTCCAGTTGAAAGCTGTGAGGAATGAATATCATTATTAGTAATTTGAAAATTTGTTTTTTCTTCAAAGACTTGAATATTTCCATTTGGTTCATAGCCTATGCCATCTAATTTGATATAAGAATCATTAGTAATTAATTGAGTAACTGTCATTTCATTTTTAGTAAGTGTTCCAGTTTTATCTGTACAAATAACAGTTGTGGCGCCTAGTGTTTCAACTGAAGACAATTGTTTAATGATAGCGTTTTTCTTGGATAATCTTTGAACTCCTAGTGCCAAGGTAATAGTAATTACTGCTGGTAAACCTTCAGGTACTGCTGCTACAGCAATTGAAGCTGCAAATAAAATATTTTCTAAAATTCCTTTTTGATGAATTAAAAGCTCAATAACAAAAATAATTGCAATAATTACTAAGGTTATTTGTGTGATGATAAAACCAAGATTATGTATTTCTTTTTCAAGAGGTGTTAAGTCCTTTTTTGTCTTTGTAGTCATTTGGGCTATTTTCCCGAGCTCAGTATTTAGACCTGTTCTGATAACTAAAGCATGAGCATTACCTCTTGTAACTGTTGTGCCAGCAAAGATAAAATTAGAGATATTAGTGTATGCCCCTTTCTCAAGATAATTGTGAGCAGTTTTGCTTACTGGAGTAGATTCGCCATTTAAAATAGCTTCCATTACTTCTAGTTCATTAGATTCAAAAATAATGGCATCTGCAGGAATAGTATCTCCTTCTTCGATTAAAATAATGTCACTTGGTACAATTTCAGAAGTATCGATAAGGTATTTTTGATGATTTCTGATTACTTTACCTTGTGGAGATACAATTTGTTTGAGTGCTTCTAAATCTTTTTCTGCTTTATATTTTTGTAAGAAGCTAATAAAAGAATTAAAACTTAATACTGCGAGGATAATAAATGCGTCAATTGAATTTCCTATGAAGAAAGCCAATATGGATGAAGCTATTAATAAAATAGTCATTGGATCTAGGAGGCTTTTAATGAATTGAGTAATTAAACCTGTTGATTGTTTGAGATCAAGAATATTTTTGCCGTATTTTTGAAGTCTAAAATTAACTTCATTATTGTTTAATCCTTGAGGACTTGAATCGAACTCTTCAAAAATATTTTGATATTTATAATTATTTGTTTCTGTCATTTGATTTTATCAACTTAAATGTTCTTCCCTCCACTGATTAATTTTTTTATGATGCCCACTTAACAATACTTCAGGTACTTCTAGCCCTTTAAAGCTTTTAGGTTTGGTGTAATGAGGATATTCTTTTTTACCTTTTAATTTTTTAGAAAATGTTTCTTCGATGTGAGAGTTTTGATCTCCCAATAATTCTGGGATAAATCTACTTATACAATCAATTAAAACCATAGCAGGTAATTCGCCTCCTGTTAAAACATATTTCCCAATTGAAATTTCTTGATCAATACATAAATCAATAATTCTTTGGTCAATCCCTTCATATCTTCCGCATACCAAAATTATTCCTTGATATTTATTGATAATTTTTTTAGAAAAAGTTTGAATTCTATTATGTGTTAAAATTTGTCCTTTAGGACTTAAATAAATAACTGGTCCAGGATTTTTCTTTTTGATTGTTTTAATTGCATCATATAAAGGTTGAGGTGTAAGCACCATACCTGCGCCCCCACCATAAGGAATATCATCCACTTTTTTCCATTTATTTTTAGTATAATCTCTTAAATCGTGAACTTTAATATCAATTAATTTTTTTTCTAAACCTTTTCGAATCATGCCTTCTTGAAAATATGACTCAAAAATATGAGGAAAAATAGTGATAATATCAAATCGAATTGTTTTATTCTTCTTATTAATTATTTCAAAAATTATTGTATATAATTCTTATATCCTAAAAATGGCTTTCTATAAATAAAAAAACTCCGCAAATGCTTGCGGAGTTTTTGATATGATGTATTTTAACGTTTGCTGAATTGTGGTGCTCTTCTTGCTTTTTTAAGTCCAGGTTTCATTCTTTCTTTAACTCTTGAATCTCTTGTTAAGTATCCAGCTTTTTTAAGAGTGATTCTTAATGCTTCATCATAATTAAGTAAAGCGCGTGAAACTCCATGTCTAATTGCTTCAGCTTGTGCAACTACACCACCTCCACTAACTTTTACTGAAATATCAAATTTTTTATTTGTTGCAGTTAATTTTAATGGCGCTTCAATTGTAGCCAAAAGTTTTTTTAATGGGAAATATTTTTTTGCTTCTTTCTCATTTACAGTGACTTCTCCATTACCATTTTTATATAATCTTACTCTTGCAACTGAAGTTTTTCTTCTTCCAGTTCCATAAAAGTATTCTTGTATGGCAGATGATTTTTTAACTGATTTTTCGCTTGTTTCTTTTGCAGGCATGTTCTATTGAAATAAAATAATTATAAATTAAAATTTACTGGATTTTGAGCTGAAAGATTATGTTCTGATCCAGCAAAAACTTTTAAATGTTTTAAGTGAAACTTTTTATGCTTGTTATTAGGTATCATTCCAGCTACAGCGTATTCGATTATTTTAGTAGCATCTTTCTGTCTTAATTTTTCAGGTGTAATAGTTTTAAGTCCACCTGGAAATCTAGTATGCCAGTTATATTCTTTATCAGTTTCTTTCTTACCTGTTAATTTAATTTCTGAAGCATTTATTACAATTACATAATCCCCAGTCATTAAGTGAGGTGAATATGTTGGTTTATGTTTGCCACGAAGTAAGTCTGCAATTTTATTAGCAACTCTACCTAAAGTTTTTCCTTTTACATCTACAACTAACCATTGTGGTTTAAGTTCAGTGATTTTTGGAGAATATGTTCTAAATGTTATTTGCTTTTTTTCTGAAGTTTTCATTATCTTTAAATTATATGTCTTATAATAATTCTATTTGTGCTAGTGGTGCATTATCGCCAGCTCTAAATCCAATATCTGAAATTCTTGTAAATCCGGTTTGTCTATCTTTATATTTTTTAACTAATTCTTCAAATAAGATTTTTGAACTTAATTCATTTTGAAGTACTTTTTGAGTTTCACGGATAGCATGAACTTTATCTTTATTCTTTGCAGTATAAATTAACTTTTCTATTACAGGTTGAACAGCTTTAGCTTTTGCTTTAGTAGTTTGTATTTTCCCGTGAATAATGATCGATGTAGCTAAGTTCCCAATAAGTAATTTCCTTTGAGCAGTTGGTCTTGCTAGACGATGTTTCTTTACATTGTGTCTCATAGTTTGAGTGTGTTACTGATATTCTTTATTGATCTAATTAATCTTCAGCTAAATTTAAATCTCTAGCTTCAAGTGCTTCCCTTACTTCTGTGAGAGCTTTTTTACCAAATCCTCTCAAGTTTGTAAGTTTACTTTCTGTACATTTTGATAATTGTTCTATTGATCCTATACCTCCATTAATTAATGCATTTAATGTTCTTGGAGAGAAACCAAGAATTTCAATTGGGGTATATGCTTCTTGTACTGGTTTATTTTTCTCTTCCATTTCCTGTTTTTGAGAGATTTTTTGGAAATCACTCATATATTCTGATTCAACCATAATATTTTCTTGATTGAATAGACCGAAATATGATTGAAGTAGATTTGAACTAAATTTTAAAGCGTCATCTGGAGAAATAGATCCATCAGTTTCAATTTCTAATACAAGTTTATCTAAATTTGTCATTTGTCCAATACGAGTAGCTTCTACATCGTATCTAACTTTTTTAACTGGTGAGAAAATTGAATCCATTAAAATTAATTCTGGATCTAAATCATCTCTTTGTTTTACAGAAACTGGAATATATCCAACTCCTTTTTCTACTTTAATCTCCATATTTAATTTAGCTCCTTTTTCAAGGGTAGTAATATATTGATCAGGAGTTAAAATTTCAATGTCTGAAGTATGTTTAATGTCTTTAGCGTATATCTCTCCTTCTTTATTTGCTGATAAAGTTAAAGTGCTAGGTTCTATACTATCTTTTTTAATTCTAATTAATTTTAAATTTAAAGTGATATCAAGTATACTTTCTTTTACTCCTTTAATTGTAGAATATTCATGAGTAACACCGTCAATTTTGACGCCTGTTATACAAGCGCCAGGCAGAGAAGAAAGAAGTACTCTTCTAAAAGCATTACCAATAGTGATGCCATAACCTTGTGGTAATGGACTTACTGAAAAAATCGAGTGATTATCACTAGTTTTTTCAACTTTAATTTTTGGTATGCCAATTTCTTCTTGAATTTGATGCATTATAAAAATGATAAAAAATTATTTTATTTTGAATAGTATTCAACTATTAGACTTGCATTTATTAGACCTTCTAATTCTCCTTTATCAGGATTTCTGGAAATTTCACCGCTGAGGTCTTTTAAGTTAACTGCTAACCAATGTGGAGATTTAGTATTTCTTTCAATATTTTGTTTAAAGAGAGGAGAGTCTTTTCTTTTTTTAATGACACTAAATTTATCACCTACTTTAACTTGAATAGAAGGTATTGTAATAATACTTCCATTAAGTTCTATTAGACCATGATTAACCATTTGTCTGGCTTGATATCTTGTTGTAGCAATTCCAGATTTGAAAATTACATTATCAATTCTTAATTCTAATAATGATAAAATTTCATCACCAGTAATACCTTCTCTTTTTGTAGCTAAATCATAGTATTTTTGCATTTGCTTCTCACTGATGTTAAAAATGGCTTTAGCTTTTTGTTTTTCATTTAATTGTCTAGCATATTCAGATTTTTTACCAAAGCTACCTTTAGGCCCATGCATACCTGGTTTATAGGCTTTTTTAATTGTAGGGTGAGTTTGTTTTAAATCATTGTTGCTTGGTAACCTAATACCGAAGCGACGAAATAAACGTGATTTTGGTCCTGTATAATTTGCCATGATTTTCGGAGTTTTTTAAATTATTAAATAAATTTTATATATATTATACGCGTCGTGATTTACGAGCTCTGCATCCATTATGAGGGACAGGAGTTATGTCTTTGATAGATTCAATATCTACCCCATTGCTGTTTAAACCTCTTACTGCCTGATCTCTACCAGCTCCAATTCCCTTTACAAAAACATGTAATTTTTCAATACCATGTAATAAAGCTTTATTTATTGCAGCTTCTGCTGAAACTTGTGCTGCGTAAGGTGTAGCTTTTTTTGCTCCTTTAAATCCATTAGATCCTGCACTGCTCCAAGCTATGATATTTCCATTTAAGTCTGTAATAGTTACAATTGTATTATTAAAGGAAGATTGAATGTAAGCATTTCCTTCTGTAACAGTTCTTTTAGATTTACTTTTTTTAACTTTTGGTGCTTGTGTTTCCGCACTTTCTTCAACAGCTTTTGTAGCCGTGTTTTTTGCTTTAATAGTCTTTGTATCAGTTTCTGCCATATGATAAATAAAAAATTATTATTAAATTATTTAGCAGCTATTTTTTTATTAGCTACTGTTTTTTTCTTACCTTTTCTTGTACGAGAGTTGGTTTTAGTTAATTGGCCGCGAACAGGTAATCCTTTTCTGTGTCTAACTCCTCGATAAGTACCAATATCTTGTAAATATTTGATATCTAATTGAATTTTTCTTCTTAAATCTCCTTCAGTAATATGTTCAGCAATAATTGTTCTTAACTTATTAACTTGATCTTCAGTTAAATCTTGTACTTTGATATTTTCGTCTATTTTAGCTTTTAATAGGATTTGATGTGCTAATTTTCTTCCTATCCCATAGACTGCTGTAAGCCCGATAGCAATCCTTTTTTCTTTTGGTAAATTAATTCCTGCAATTCTAGCCATTGTGATTAATAAATTTTAAAATATAGTATAGTAATTATCCTTGTCTTTGTTTATGTTTCTTTGTTTCACAAATAACACGGATGACATTTTTACGTTTGATAACTTTACATTTAGAGCAAATTGGTTTTACAGATGATCTTACTTTCATGACAGTTTATTTATTGATGTGATAGAAAACATTAATTAATAATGTTTTAGTTGTTATTTTCTTGTTCTTCTTCTGTTTCTCCCACAGATCCATCTTTTTCAGATGCCTGTATGGATTCCTGTAATTTATTTTTTACTTCTTTATGCCTGAATGTAATTCTACCTTTAGTTAAATCATAAGGAGTCATCACAACGGTCACTTTATCTCCAGGTAAGATTCTGATGAAATTAATTCTCATCCTTCCTGATACATGGGCTAATATTTCGTGTCCGGCATAATGTTCTTCAAGTAATTTTACTTTGAAGGTAGCATTTGGAAATGTTTCAACTACTACGCCTAATGCTTCAATCTCTTCTTTAGCCATGTGCTCTTATTGTTTTCTTTAGAAGTAAAAATTTGGTTTTTCAACCTAAAAGCGGTGGCATATTACCTGACAGTTTTTTAGATTGCAAGCTAATTTTTCATTTTTTATTTTGGTCTTTTTGTAAGGATTTCTGCTCCGTTACTAGTAATAACAATAGTGTGTTCAACTTGAACTGCTGGTAAATTATCTTTTGTTATGATGGTCCATTTATCTGAGAGGGTTTTAGTTTTATTACTTTTTAGTGTGATTATAGGCTCAATAGCAAAAGTCATACCCTCTTTTATTAAAGGGCCTGGTTCTCCATCATAATAATTTAAAATATAAGGATCTTCATGTAATTGAAGACCAACCCCATGTCCTGATAAGTCTTCTACTATACCATAACCTTCTTTATTAACTACTGACTCAATTGCTTTACTAATTTCTGTAGTTCTAATCCCTGGTTTTGCAGTTTGTATACCTTTTTCTAATGCTTTATAAGCGGTATTAATTAATTTCTCTAATTTTACATCAATTTTTCCGACACCAACTGTAATAGCAGAATCTGTGATAAGCCCTTTGTAATTAACTCCACAATCAACTGTAATTACATCTCCCTCTTTAATAATTTTTTCTTTTTTGGGTATACCATGAACTACCTCTTCATTAACTGATATACAGGTAGTAGCTGGAAACCCATGATAACCTTTGAAGACAGTTTCACCTCCTAATTTTAAAATCAAATTTTCTGCAAATTGATCTATTTCCCAAGTACTTTGTCCAGGTTTAATAAATTGCTCTACCTCATACAATACAAAACCAAGTATTTCTCCTGATTTTTTCATTAACTTTAATTCGTCTTTGTTTTTGATAGAAATTCGCTGATTGTTTTCAACCCAAAAAGTAGCCATATTTAATTAAGGTATGTAAATATCTTACTTTCAATTTCTTTTGTGACGTCTTCGATACTTTGATTCCCGTTAATATTGATTACTTTATTTTGAGATTTGTATATTTCTATTATTGGAGCAGTTTCTTTTATAAATATTTTAATTCGATTTGTGATTATTTCGGGCTTATCATCATTTCTAGACCTTAGTAGTAAACGTTTAATAGTTTCTTCTTCTGGTAATTCAATATTGATGGCAATAAAATCTCTATTCCACTTTTTGAGTGTTTGGTCAAAGGAAAGATATTGTCCTTCATTTCTGGGGATTCCATCATAAATTATTTTATCTGTTTCAGATGATTGGGATAAGAATTTATCTAAAAGAGCCATAATAATTTCTTGAGGTACTAATTCTCCATTCTCAATAATATTTTTTACCCTTTTTCCTAAATCTGAATCTTCTTCTGCTAGCTTTCTACACTGAGCACCTGCTTCAAAAATTTTCATTTTATGGTTAACTGCAAGAATTTTGGCTTGAGTTCCTTTGCCAGATCCTTGTATTCCAAAAATAATTAAATCCATTTTTAATATAATTTATTATAGTCATGCATAACTAACTGTGCATTGACTTGACGTACAATATCTAATACGACTCCAACGATAATAATTAATCCTGCTCCACTAATAAGATTAGTAACACTGCCAAGAGCTAATGAAGAAGTAACCATTTTAACAAATTCAGGAAAGATAGCGATCATAGCAATGAATAAACCTCCCCATAAATTTAATCTGTTGGACACATTTCCAATAAAAGTAACGGTTTGTTTTCCAGGTCTAATTCCGGGTACATAACCTCCTCTTTTTTGAATATTTTCGGCTACTTGTTCAGGATTGAAAGTGATGCTGACATAAAAATAAGTAAAGGCCATTATTAATAAGAAATACACTATTAAATATAATGGTGAATTTACTGTAAAATGAGAAGTAAGTGTGCTGGATATTTTTTGAATAGTTTCATTTGTTGAATTTTGCATAAATTGAGCAATAATTCCAGGAAAGCTGACTACTGACATTGCAAAGATAATAGGGATCATTCCAGCTTGATTTACTTTAATAGGTAAATTAGATTTTTCTCCACCGCTTTTGATACTTCTCCCAGCATATAAGATTGGTATTCTTCTTTCTCCTTCTGTTATTAAAACAACTATAATAGTTAGACCTAGTGTGATTAATACTTCGATTATTAAAGGTATTAATAATTGTGAAGATTGTGATGCTAAAGTTAAATTTTGACCTAATGCGGCAGGAATATTAGAAATAATTCCTGCAAAAATAAGTATAGATATTCCATTGCCTATACCATTTTCTGTGATTAATTCTCCTAACCACATCATCAAAACTGTACCAGCAGTTACAGTCATCATAATAGGAAGAATTACTGCAGGATTAGTTAGTTCTGGGATAATAGGTACGGATGTTTGTGAATTTAATAGTGCGAGCATTCCATAAGATTGAATGAAAGCAATTGGTAGTGATAACCAGCGTGTATACATATTAATTTTTCTTTGTCCTTGTTCACCTTCTTTAGAAACACTTTCTAAACTAGGTACTACTACAGTTAGTAATTGCATAATGATGGAAGCATTAATATAAGGTGAAAGCCCCATCAATAAAATTGAGAAATTACTAGCACTTCCACCAGTCAATAAACTAAAAGTTCCTAATAATTGATTACTAGCAAAAATACTTTTAACTATTTCTACATTTGCGCCAGGTATAGTAATTTGAGCGAGTAATCTAGCTATTAAAATTATTCCAATTGTATAGATTATTTTCTTCCTGAGATCTTTTGATCTCCAAATTTGTTGTAATTGTTTAAACATTTTAATGCTTAGTTATTTTCTTCTGTTTTTTGTTTAGATTGAAGTTGATTGTCTAGTTCTGTTAAAGTACTTTTAGATTTCTCAATTTTTTCTTTTGCAGTTGCAGATACTTTATTAACTGTAATTTTAAGTTTTTTGGTTAATTCTCCAGTTCCAAGAATTTTGACTGGTTGGTTTTCTTTAGCTATTAAATTTTTAGCTAAAAGTGATTTAGCATTAATCTCTGCTCCTTCTTCAAACTTATTTAGATCTTGAATATTTACTGGTTGATAGACAATGCGATTAATATTTTTAAAACCTCTAAACTTTGGTTGTTGCATTTGTAGTTTAGTTTGACCGCCTGTAAATCCTGGTTTGATATTTCCACCAGTTCTTGCAGTCTGCCCACTTCCACCTCGACCTGATTTAGATCCTAAACCTGATCCTTTACCTCTACCAAGTCTTTTTTTTGTCTGAGTAGCTCCTTTATTTCTTTTTAAATTTAATAATGCGTCCATAATTACAAGTTAGTTATTTAACTATTATATTATTTTTCTCCTTCAGTTTTTTTAGATTCTGATTTAGTTTCAGGTTTGAAGTTGTTATTATTTTTACCTTTACTAAATGGCTTTTTACCTTGTTTATTAAAAGGTTTTTTGTTTGACCTTTTTTGAGTATTTTCTGAGTCTTTTCTAGTAACTGCTTGTTCTGCATCAGTATCAGCTCCTTTAACTTTTAACCATGGAATAGTTTTTAGTTTTCTTAATGCTTCTATAGTAGCTTGACTATTACTTAAGCGGTTTGTAGTTCCTAAACATTTTCCCATGATATTTTTAATTCCAGACAGTTCAATTACTTTACGTACGCTACCACCAACTTTAATACCAGTACCAGGAATTGCGGGAATTAATAAAATTTTCGCGCTTTTATGTTTAACTTGTACTCTATGAGGAATTGTTTGTCCTGCTAAAGGTACAGTTACTAAACTTTTTTTAGCTTTAGCTATGGCTTTGGAAATAGCACCTTGTACTTCAGTTGATTTACCGATACCTATTCCAACTTTACCTCTTTTATTTCCAATAGCTACTGTGGCTCTAAATCTTAAACGACGCCCTCCTTTAACCACACGAGTAACGCGATCAATTTGAATTACTTCTTCTTCAAATTCTTTGACATCTCTAATTGGAGCTTTTCCTTTTTTCATTGCTGTTAAATATTAATATTTATATTTTAAAATTTTAATCCTCCTTCACGAGCACCTTCAGCCATAGCTTTGATGCGACCGTGATATAAATAGCCATTTCTATCAAAAATAACTTCTGATATTTTTAATTCTTTAGCTTTTTTTGCTATTTCTAATCCTACATTTTTAGCTTTTTCTAGTTTACTTCCTTTTTTAGTTTTCATATCAGAAACACTAGTTAATGTTATTCCTTTAGAATCATCAACTAATTGAATATAGTTACTAGTAAGGCTTTTAAAAACAACTAACCTAGGTTTATCAAATTTTAATTTTCCTTTAATTCTTGCTTTCCTTCTATCTTTGCTAATTAATTTTAAATTTTTCATATTGCTTTAATTTAATATCGGTATTAAATGATTATTTATCTTTTCCAGCAGCTTTTCCAGCTTTTTGAGGTACATGCTCTCCAAGATATCGGATTCCTTTTCCTTTATATGGTTCTGGTTTTCTGAAACCTCTGATTTTAGCAGAAACCTCACCTACTAATTGTTTATCTACTCCTTTTACGATTAATATATTTTTTTTGTCTTTATCAGTTTCAATAGTAATTCCTTGAGGTGAATTAAATTCAATAGCGTGAGAAAATCCTAAGTTTAAAGTAAGTTTTGACCCAGCAATACTTGCACGATAACCTACTCCTAATATTTCTAATTGTCTTTCAAACCCTTTAGTAACACCTATAACCATATTATTGAGTAAAGTTCTGGTTAAGCCGTGAAGTGATTTATTTAATTTAAGGTCATTAGGTCTCTCAATGATAATAGTGTTGTTTTCAACCTTTACCTTCATATTTGGATGTATTTCTTGAGTTAATTCTCCTTTTGATCCTTTAATAGTTACAATATTTGCATTAATATTTATTGTTACTCCTTCAGGGATTTGTATTGGGTTTTTTCCTATTCTTGACATGATTTTAAATGATTTTGATAATTATAATTAATATACTTCACAAAGTACTTCTCCTCCAAGTTTTAATTTCATTGCTTCTTCATTTGTCATTATACCTTTTGAAGTAGATATAATAGACATTCCGAGTCCTCCATTTACTTTTTTTATTTCTTCAGCTTTTACATAAATTCTTTGACCAGGTTTGCTTACCCTCTTTACTTCTATATCTGAATGAATTGGGTTTAAGATGATTGATATATTTTTATGACTTGGTTTTTCTCCATTTACTACCTTAAATGAATCAATAAATTTTTTTTGTAATAAATTAGTTAAAATAGCTTCTTTTACTTTAGAGTGAGGTAATACTACTTCATTTTTTCTTGCTCTAGAAGCATTTTTAATTCTTGTTAGTAAGTCTGCTATTGGATCGGTATTCATAAAGTATGTTTAAGTAAGTTGAGTATAAAAATAATATAATAAAATTACCAAGATGATTTTCTTACACCTGCAATTTTTCCTTGTCTTGCATTTTCTCTGAAACAAATTCTGCACATTTCAAACTTTCTAAGATATCCACCATTTCTTCCACATAATTTACATCTGTTATGAACACGTGTAGGAAATTTAGGTTTTTTATTGTTTCCTAAATCATTAAAATAAGCTGTCTTTAATTTTTGTGCCTTTACTTTAAGTGCTAATCTTGCCATTTATTTAGATTGTTTAGTAATTATTATTTAGATTTATTAATTTCTTTTTTAGGTTGGAAAGGAAAACCTAGAGCTTTTAACAATTGATATCCACCTTCATTGTCTTGTGCAGAAGTGACAAAGGTTAATTGTATTCCATGTAATTTGATAATATCGTCTGGATTGATTTCAGGGAAAACTGTATGTTCACGAATTGCTAAAGAGTAATTTCCTTGTCCATCAAAACTTCTGTTTGAAATACCACGAAAATCTCTGGTACGAGGAAGAACGATATTGACTAGTTTAGAGGTGAAATCATACATACTATCTCCTCTTAAAGTAACTGTAATTCCTACTGGTTGTCCTTCTCTAAGTTTAAAATTAGAAATAGACTTTCTAGATCTGGTTACTATTGGCTTTTGACCAGCTATTAGTTTTATATTTTCTTCAATTTCTGAATAATCTTTTCCGCCAGCTAATAATTTTCCAATTCCTACATTGATAACAACCTTTTTTAATTTAGGAACAGCATTAAGATTTTTGATCTTGAGTTCTTTTTGTAATTCAGGTGCAATTTCCTGTTTAAATCTTTCTTTTAAAGTAAGTGTTTTAGTCATTGTTATATTTGCTTAATACAAATTTAATTAATTATTATTTACTTTTCTTAGTAGTTTTTGTGTTTGATTGAGTTACTCCGTCTAATGATGTTCCAGATTTAACAGAAATTCTTTCTTTTTTACCAGTGCTTAATTTTTGATATCTGATTCTTGTTGGTTTGCCAGATTTAGGATCTACTATCATTACGTTTGAAGCAGATAAAGGAGCTTCTACAGTGATTTTTTCCCCAACTCTATCATTTCCTTTTTTGATGTGTTTAACTCTGAGGTTAATTTTTTCAACAGTAACTTTATTTGTTTTGTGATTAATTCGGATAATTTTGCCAGTTTTACCTTTGTCTTTCCCGGCTATCACCATTATTTGATCATTTACTTTGAGTTTCATAATAGATTTATAACAATATTATTAAAGTACTTCTGGGGCTAAACTGATAATTTTTTGAAAACCTTTTTCGCGTAATTCTCTACCAACAGGTCCAAATACACGAGTACCTTTAGGTTCATTATCTTTATTTATAATAACAATAGCATTTTCATCAAAGCGAATATAGCTTCCATCTGGTCTTCTTGTTTCTTTTTTTGCTCTGATAACAACACCTTTTTCTACTGAATGAGCTTTAACATTGCCTTTAGTTGCTGCATTTTTAATAGTAACGACTACAATGTCACCAAGTCCTGCATAGCGTCTGTGATGGCCTCCTTTAACCATGATTACTTGAGCTAATTTTGCTCCAGAGTTATCTGCTACATGTACCATTGATCTTAACTGTATCATATTAGAGAGTTTTTAATGTAATTATATTAATTAATTGTTTTTAACCTGAGATGGTTTATTTACTGTCCATCTTTTTAGCTTACTTAAAGGACGAGTTTCATAAATTACAACTTCGTCTCCAATTTTATAAGAATTTTGAGGATCATCTGCATGAAATTTTTTAGAAACGCGATATTTTTTCTTATATTTTGGATGTACTTTATAAGTGTGAACTTCGACAACTATTGTTTTGTCCATTTTGTCACTAACGACTTGTCCTTTTTTGCTTCGTAACATAATATTTTGATTGTGAATTATTTAATGGATTTACTTAATTCGTTTTTAACAGTTTGTAGCTTAGCAATATATTTGCGTAAAGCTTTTAATTGATGAATTTCTCTAGATTGAGAGCTTGTTACTTGTAGTTTTAACTTAAGTAAATCTCTTTTACCTTTTTCAATCTCATTATTGATTTGAGAGAAGTCCATTTGTCTAATTTCAGAAATTGTATGCATTTTAACTTTCTTTAATTAATTTTCATTAATATTAATAAATTTACATTTAACAGGTAATTTTTCTCCTGCTAGACGCATTGCTTCTTTAGCAATTGAAGTATCTACTCCATCCATTTCAAATAAAACAGTTCCTTTTTTAATAACAGCTACATAATGACTTAATGCTCCTTTTCCAGATCCCATTGGAATTTCTGCTGCTCTTTGAGTAATAGGTTTATGTGGAAATATTCTAATCCAAATCTTGCCACCACGTTTAATATAACGAGTCATAGCACGACGAGCAGCTTCGATTTGCCTTGCAGTAATTTCAGCTCCGTCCATAGCTTTAAGTGCATATGTTCCAAAGGCTGGTCTAAAACCTTTTGTTGCAAGACCTTTTTCGCCTCCACGAAGTCTTTGTTGTTTTCTATATTTAGTCTTTTTTGGTCCAAACATTGTCAGTATTTATTATTTGATTGTTTAACTTATATATTGAGGCCTGGGCAATTTACTATTGATTAGTATTTAGGTCAATAAATTTTTAAAATTATTCTTGATTATTTGTATAGTCTCCTTTCTTATTGAAAGAATCTCCTTTATAAATCCATACGGTAACCCCTATAATTCCATATTCTGTTTTTGCGGATCCTGTTGCATAATCGATATTAGATCTAAAAGTATGTAAAGGGATTTTACCTTGACTGAAAAATTCACTTCTAGCAATTTCAACTCCATTCAATCTTCCTGATAAAAATATTTTTACACCTTTAGCTCCTGCTTCTAAAGCTCTATCCATTCCCATTTTACTTGCTCTTCTATATGAAACTTTTTTTTCTACCTGGGCAACAATACTTTCAGCTAGTAATTTTGCATTTAATGCTGGCTTTTTAATTTCACGGATACTGATTAAAAACTCTTCATTAAATTCTTTTTTTAATTTATCTCGTAAAATATCTACATTAGAACCTTGCTTACCAATGATAATTCCTGGTTTTGCTGTGTGGATTATAATATTAACTGTGTTAGCGCTTCGTTGAATTTCAATTCTGCCAATACCTGCATCTGCTAATTCTTTATTGATAATTTTTTCAATTGATAAATCTTGATGTAAGAATTTAGCAAACTTTTTCTTTGGTGCAAACCATTTTGAGTCCCAAGTTCTGATGATTCCTATTCTTTGAATGATTGGATTTACTTTTTGTCCCATGAATATAGGTGATTAATTATTAATTATTTTTTAGTTATAACTTTCTTAGTTGTTTTTTTAGTTACAGCTGTAGTTTTTTCTTTTTTAGTTGTTTCTTTTGAAACATTTTTGGTTGCTTCAACTGTTGTGATGTCTAATAAAACTGTGATATGTGATGTTCTTTTTAAAATAGGATGAACTCTACCTTTAGATACTGATACTCCTCTTTTAAGAGTAGGTCCTTTATTAATTATAATTTCTTTAACTACTAAAGAAGTCTTATCTTGTTTAAAATTACTTTCTGCATTTGAAACTGCACTATTAAGTAATTTGTAAAGAATTTTAGCTGCTTTTTTAGGGGTAAATTTGAGGATTTCTAAAGCTTCATTTGCTGATTTCTCTCTTACCATCCCAGCTATTAAATTAGCTTTTTTAGGAGTTATTCTACTTGTATTTAATTGTGCTTTCATTGTATCTTTAAAATTTATATACTTTTTAAATCTTATTTACTTCCACTACCAGATCCAGTTACTGCAGCTAGTTTTCCTCCATGGCCTTTGAATTTGCGAGTTTGTACAAAAGATCCTAGTTTATTTCCTACCATTTCTTCAGTAATATATAAAGGAATATGTTGTTTTCCATTATGAACTGCTAAGGTATGACCTACAAATTCTGGTGAAACTGTACTTTTTCTAGCCCAAGTTTTAATAACTTTTTTTTGTCCTGAGTTATTGAGTGTGACTACTTTTTTTAATAATTTAGGGTCTATATAAGGTCCTTTTTTTGAACTTCTAGCCATATTAAGTGAGTTTTAAGATTTTATTAAATTATTTATTTAGTTTAGAACCGTTACGTCTTGAAACAATAAATTTATTACTATGTTTATTGCGTTTTCGAGTTTTCACTCCAAGAGCGGCTAAGCCCCATGGTGTTTTAGGGTGGGGAAGTCCGCAAGGTTGATTTCCTTCTCCACCTCCATGTGGATGGTCTACTGGGTTCATAACTTTTCCTCTTACTGAAGGACGTATTCCTAACCATCTGTTTCTACCAGCTTTTCCAATTTTTACTAAAGTATGATCAATATTACTAACTATTCCGATTGTTGCAAAACAATTTTTATTGATAAGTCTTACTTCTCCTGAAGGTAGTTTTACATGTGCTACATCTTTTTCTACTGCAATTAAAGTAGCTTTTGCTCCTGCAGATCGTACTATTTGACCTCCTTTATTTCGCTCTAATTCTAGATTATAAATATTATATCCGCTTGGGATATGTTTAAGCATTATTCTGTTTCCAATAGTAATTTTTGCTTTGTCTTTAGCAACTATTTCATCACCAATTTTAATTCCTTCAGGTGCTAAATGATAACGCTTTTCACCATCAGCATAAACTACTAACATAATTAAAGCAGTTCTATTTGGATCATATTCAATACTAGTGACTTTACCTGGGATACCTAATTTATCAGTTCTTTTAAAGTCAACATTTCTTAAAAGTTTTTTATGACCACCTCCTTGATGTCTGATCGTAATTTTTCCTTGATTATTGCGACCAGCTTTTTTCTTTTTTCCAACAACTAAACTTTTTTCAGGTTTATTTGTTGTGATAATAGAGTAGTCTAGAACGCTCATCATTCTTCTACCTGGAGTTGTGGATTTAAATTTTTTTACTGGCACGGTCTTATGTGTTTAATAATATAAATTAAATTATTTCTTTGTAGTTACTTTTGTCTTTGCTGTGCTTTTTTTTGAAGTACTGGTTTTAGTAACTTTAGGTTTTGTTGTGCTAACCTTTACTTTAACATCTTTTTTGTCAGCTTTTTCTACTTTTGTAAAATCGAGTTCAGCTCCTTTATTTAAAGTGATATATGCTTTTGAAAATTCTTTTCTTTTGTTCATAACCCCTTTTCTAATTGCTCTAAATTTATTTGGAACTTTTACCATTTTAACGCCTTTCACATCAACACCATAAAGTGATTTGATCGCAATTTTGATGTCAATTTTAGTAGCTTTTGAACTTACCCAAAAAGTGTAAATATTTTTTTCTTGTAATTGTGCTGATTTTTCAGTTATTACCGGGTTTCTAATTATGTTAGTTATGTTTGTCATTCCTTTAATTATTTAGCAGATAAGAAAATTGTAGGTAATTTGTTGATAGCTTCTTCAAAAAATAAAATAGTATGGTACTTTTGAAGGTCGGCTATATTTAAGTAATTGACTAAAATAGTTTTTACTTTAGGGATATTATTTGCTGACTTAACAACTGTTTCACTTTTCTCAGGTAAAACTATGAGCAGATCTTTTTCAACCGGAAGTTTTTTAATCATATCTACTATATTTTTAGTCTTAATTTCTTTGCTTTCATATTTATCAAGACCAATAATTTGTTCTTCTCTGAGCTTTTGAGATAGAGCAGAAAATAAAGCAAGCCTTCTTTGTTTTTTTGGCATATCTTTAGTATAATTTTTTACATTTCTTGGTCCGTGAGATACACCTCCTCCTTTTTGATGAGGATTATTTGTAGCACCTTGTCTTGCTTGACCAGTTCCTTTTTGTCTAAAAGGTTTCTTTTTTCCACCAACAACTTCTCCTTTGGTTTTAGTGTGGGCTATCATTGAAAGACGTTTGTTAGATAGTTGCCTTACTAAAGCTTGATGAACCAAATCTTTATTGAAAGCTACTTCAAATACTTCTGGTAAAGCTTCTATGTCTTTAACTTTACTGCCTTGCTGATTGTATATAGTAATCTTAGCCATAATTATGATAATTTTTTAATAGTTACATAGGAGTTTATAGCTCCAGGTACTGGTCCTTTAATTCCAATTAAATGTTGTTCTGGATCAATATAAGCAATTGAACTTCTTAAAGTTTGTTGTTCATTTCCCATATGTCTAGGTAATTTTTTTCCTTTATGAATTTTACCTGGTTTTGCTCTAGCACCAACAGATCCTGGCTCTCTTTGAAAGTGAGATCCGTGAGATTTTGGTCCACCATGGAATTTCCACATCTTCATTACACCTTGAAAACCTTTACCTTTAGTGACTCCAGTAACAGTGATTAAATCACCTTCTGAAAAAATAGAGGATACTTCTAAGGTTTGGCCTTTTGCTAATTGATCTAGATTATCAACTTTAATTTCTCTTAAATAATAGAATTTTTTAGTCTTTGTAGGTTTTTTTCTATTATCAAATCCGAGGACAATGGCATTATAGCCATCTTTGTCTTCTGTTTTAAGTTGATTAATTGTATTGGGTGAACATTGTACTATGGTGACTGGAACATAATTTCCATTATCTTTTAGTACTCTTGTCATTCCTAGTTTTTTTCCTAGTATTCCTTTCATATTAGTTTAGAGGTTACATATTTATTCGGAATTAAAGTTGAATAAAGATTTGAGTATTGATTTTTTAAACCGCTACTCTAGTAACATATAACTAGAATCTGATTTTAAAGTTTTTAACTTTCTTTTTGCAGCATTCTAATTTCTATGTCTACTCCAGCTGGTAAGCTCAAATTTGTTAATGAGTCTACTGTTTTTGGAGTACTTTCAGTTATGTCTATTAATCTTTTATGTGTACGAATTTCGTATTGATCTCTTGAGTTTTTATGAACAAAAGTTGATCTGTTTACTGTAATTTTTTCAATTTTAGTAGGCAATGGAATAGGTCCTGCTACAATTGCTCCTGTTCTTTCTGCTGTATCTATGATTAATTTAGCCGAATCATCTACAATTTTATGATCATATGCTTGAATTTTGATTCGAATCTTTTGTTTACCTGATGTTGCCATTGCTTACTAAAATTTAATATTTAATTATTTAATAATTTTTGTTACTACCCCTGCACCTACTGTTCTTCCACCTTCACGGATAGCAAATCTCAAATTATCGTTGATAGCTACTGGTACTGATAATGTAATTGTCATTTTAATATCATCACCTGGCATTACCATTTCTACTCCTGCAGGTAATTCAATTGCACCAGTTACATCAGTAGTTCTAATATAGAATTGAGGTTTATAACCTTTGAAGAATGGAGTATGACGACCACCTTCATCTTTTGTTAATACATAAACTTGAGCTTCAAATTGTGTATGTGGAGTGATTGAGCCTGTTTTTGCTAATACCATTCCTCTTTCAATATCTTCTCTTTCAACACCACGAAGTAATAGACCTACATTATCTCCAGCTTGTCCTTGATCTAATAATTTTTTAAACATTTCGACTCCAGTTACTACAGTTTTTCTTGTATCTCTAATCCCAACAATTTCAACTTCTTCATTTACTTTAACAACACCTGTTTCAATTCTTCCTGTAGCTACAGTTCCACGACCTTTAATTGAGAAGACGTCTTCCACAGCCATCATGAATGGTTTGTCTAATTCACGTACTGGTTCTGGTATGAAGTTATCTAAAGCATCTAATAAATCTTGAATAGGTTTAGTTGCTACTGGATCTGTTGGATTTTCAAGAGCTTTAAGAGCTGAACCTCGGATTACTGGAGTATTTGCTCCATCATAACCATATTTTGTTAATAAATCACGAACTTCCATTTCAGATAAATCAGCTATTTCTGGATCTGCCATATCCATTTTATTTAAGAATACGACAATATATGGAACATTAACTTGTTTTGCTAAAAGGATATGTTCACGAGTTTGAGGCATTGGACCATCAGCAGCAGAACATACTAAAATAGCACCATCCATTTGAGCTGCACCAGTAATCATGTTTTTAACATAATCGGCGTGACCAGGACAATCAACGTGAGCATAATGCCTTTTTTCAGTTTCATATTCCTGATGTGATGTATTAATAGTAATACCACGAGTTCTTTCTTCTGGAGCATTGTCAATTTCATCATATTTTCTTGCTTTTGCTCTACCTTGTGCAGCACTATAAGTTGTAATTGCAGCTGTTAAAGTAGTTTTACCATGGTCTACGTGACCGATTGTACCAACGTTAACGTGTGGTTTATTTCTTTGAAATACTTCACTCATATATTTAACAAGTTATAAATAATATATTGTCTTCTTGTGGACAAATGCCACGTGATATTAGCCGAAAAGTTTTATGATTGCAATAGTTTTTTTTATTATGATTTTGCTCTTTCAGCAATGATCTTTTCAGCTACATTACCTGGTACTCTTTCATATCTATCAAACTCCATAGCATAGCCAGCTCTACCTTGAGAAAGAGATCTTAAGTCTGTTGCGTAACCAAACATTTCTGCTAATGGAACATAAGCTGAAATTACTTTTGCCATACCTCTATTAGAAGTTTCGTAAATTTGACCTCTTCGTGAAGATAAATTTCCCATTACATCTCCAAAATATTCATCTGGAGTAGTAACTTCTACTTTCATAATTGGTTCAAGAATAATAGGGTTAGCAGACCTAACGGCTTTTTGGAAGGCTAAAGATCCTGCAATTTTAAATGATAATTCATTGGAGTCTACATCGTGATATGAACCATCATATAATTCAACTTTAACATCTACTATTGGGAACCCAGCTTGAATACCACGTGTTAATGCTTCTTGTACTCCTTTATCTACTGCAGGAATAAATTCTCTTGGTATTCTTCCACCAACAACACTATTAATAAATTCATACCCCTTTCCAGGTTCTTGTGGAGATACATTCATTAAAACGTGTCCATATTGACCGCGTCCACCAGATTGTTTTGCATATTTTTCTTCAGATTTTACTGGGATAGTGATAGTTTCTCTATAAGCTACTTGAGGTTTACCTATATTTGCTTCTACTTTAAATTCTCTCTTCATTCTTTCAACTAAGATTTCAAGATGTAATTCTCCCATACCTTCAATAAGAGTTTGGCTTGTTTCTTCGTCTGTTGAAACTCTGAATGTTGGATCTTCTTCAGCCAGTTTATGAAGTGCAAGACCCATTTTTTCTTGGTCTGCTTTAGTTTTTGGTTCGATTGCAATTTTAATAACTGGTTCTGGGAAATCGATTGATTCAAGTAATATTGGATGTTTTTCGTCAGCTAATGTATGGCCTGTTAATGTATCTTTTAAACCGACTAATGCTGCTATATCTCCTGCATGTACTTCTTTGATTTCTTCTCTTTGGTTAGCATGCATTTGTAATATTCTACCAATTCTTTCTTTTTTACCATTATTCATATTGGTGACATAACTACCTGATTGGAGAATGCCAGAATAAACACGGAAGAAAGCTATTTTTCCAACATAAGGATCTGTGGCTATTTTAAAAACTATAGCAGAAAGTGGCTCTTCATTAATTAATTTTCTTGTTTCTTCTTCTCCTGTATCTGGATTAGTTCCTTTGATAGTTCCTAAATCTTCAGGAGATGGTAAATAATCTACTACAGCATCAAGAACTAATTGAACACCTTTGTTTGCTAGAGAAGTACCACACATTACTGGGAATATTTGTGTTTTTAATACTGCTTTTCTTAGGGCTTGTTTTAATTCATCAGTATTTATTGTTTCACCAGCTAAATATTTCTCCATTAAGATATCATCTGTTTCTGCTACTTTTTCAATTAAAGCATTTTTATATTCAGCAACTTGGCTTTTCATATTTTCTGGAATTGCAATTTCATTAACTTGTTCCCCAAATTTTCCATTAAATTCATAACATTTTTCTGCAACTAAATCGATGATAGCTCTAAAATCACTTTCTGTTCCAACAGGTAATTGAATAGCAATAGCGTCTTTGGATAGTCTTTCGTTAATAGATTTGATTGTCATAAAGAAATCGCTACCAATTTTATCCATTTTATTGGCGAAAGCTAGTCTGGGTACTTGATATTTATCTGCTTGTCTCCAAACAGTTTCTGTTTGAGGTTCAACTCCTTGTGATGAATCAAAAACTACTACACCTCCATCTAAAACTCTCATGGATCTTTCTACTTCAGCAGTAAAATCAACGTGACCTGGTGTATCAATCAAATTAAATCTGTGGTCTTTCCATTTACAAGTTGTAGCAGCTGAAGTAATTGTAATACCTCTTTCTCTTTCTTGATCCATCCAATCCATTGTAGCTTCTCCTTCATGTGTTTCACCTATTTTGTGATTTTTTCCTGTGTAAAATAAAATTCTTTCTGAAGTTGTGGTTTTACCAGCATCAATATGGGCAATAATACCAAAGTTTCTAAGACGAGCAATATCGGGGTTAGACATACTATTTAGTGATTAATTTTAAATAAATTGTGCGGCTATTATAATTTTTCTTTATTTGAAGTCAAGAAAAGCTGGTGATTTAAGATGCTAGATTTCCTATCTTGGGAGGATTGTTTAGTTTAAGTGTTGATTATGCTTTTTGAAATAAAGCCTATTTTATGGTATAATTTAAAGATTATTTTATTTCATTTTGTAGTGAAAAAATACCAATTAATTAATATTTTGTTTAAAGGAATTGCTGTAATATTTGTGAATATTTTAATGATTTCTGTGGTTTTTGCTCAAATAAGTTCTTCTGCCAATTATAATATGGTAGATTTTTTGAACTCTGAAGCTTCTTTAGATACAACAAGTAATTCTTATCAATTAAATGATAGTATTGATTATTATGGTGGAGTTAGTTCTGGTAATAATTATGTGGAATGTACAGGTGATTATGCTGTGCTAAGTAATTGTGGGCAAGTGGTAGATAATAGTGGTGGTGGATCTGGAGGTGGTTCAGGCGGAGGAGGTACTGGAGGAGGGAGTGGTACTATTGATTGTATTTTGACAGATAGTTGTGATAAGGAAGAAAAAGAGGAAATTATTCCTGAGGAGGGGCCCGAATTTAAATTACCTGATATTGAAGAACCAAGAGAAAAAATTAAGTCTGAGGTAATTCCAGAAGTTCATCCTGCACCTATGAAACCAATTTATAAGCCTTTGACACAAGAGTTTGTTATTGAAGATGCCGGTGTGGGGATAATTAAAGAGGCACCAGAGGATTTATTTTGTGAAGATTTAGTTTGTGTTGAATATGACAATTTAAAGCCGAGTGCTATGAAATTAGAACTTAATAATGGTGCTTTTTGTAAAATATATCTGTTTGGAAGCTATCAATTTTTAATTGATTGTAGGAGTCTAGTGTTAATTTTAATTTTGATTGCTTTAAGTGTGTTGGCTTTGAGTGGTATATTTTTTGAAAAGGAAATTTTTGAACGATCATATTTAACTCAAAAAAATAAAATAAAAAAAGGCTCTTAATTATATAAAAGCCTTTTTCCCTTAAAAATATATTTTTTAGTATCTTGCGTAATGAGCAAAAGCTTTATTTGCTTGAGCCATTTTATTAACATCATCTCTCTTTTTTATGGCTGCTCCTTCTCCGTTGGAAGCTTGAATTAATTCTTCAGCTAATTTTTTTGCCATTGGTGCATTTCTTTTTGAACGGCAAATTCCTAAAATCCATCTTATACTTAAAGTTACTTGTCTTTTAGGTTTAACTTCCATTGGTATTTGATATACAGCACCACCAATTCTTTTTGCTTTAACTTCTAAAGTTGGCTTAACTGTATCAATAGCTTTTTCAAAAATCTTGATAGGATCTTTATGTCCTTTTTGACTAATGAGATCTAGAGCATCTTTAAATATACGTTGAGCAGTGCTTTTTTTGCCTTGCTTCATGATACCGTTTACAAACTTTTCTTGAAGAGCAGATGAATCTTCTGAAATTATATTTAATCTTTTCTGAGCCATTTTTCAATGAATTATTAAATGAATACTAAAAATTATTATTGTTGTTTTGGTTTCTTTGTACCATATCGAGATCGACCTTGTCTTCTTTCATTAACACCTTGTGTGTCTAACACGCCTCTAACAATATGATAACGAACACCTGGTAAATCTTTAACTCTACCTCCTCTAATCATTACTACACTATGTTCTTGTAAATTATGACCTTCTCCAGGAATATATGCATTTACTTCTAAACCATTTGTAAGTCTAACTTTAGCAAATTTTCTTAAAGCAGAGTTTGGTTTTTTTGGAGTCATAGTTCCTACTTTAATACAAACACCTCTTCTGAATGGGCTTGGATTATGTACTGATCTGTTTTTAATTGTATTCATAGTTGTGAGCAAAGCAGGGGATTTGCTTTTTCTGATTTTTGCTTTTCGTGGCTTACGAATTAATTGATTTATTGTTGGCATATCTGATTATTAATTTTATGACTTATTATAATTTATAGTGGCCACAATTTACACAAGGCAATTGTGGATTGCAAGTTATTTTTATATGACAGGGTAGAATTTCTCTTTTTCTTTAGTTGCTTCTTGAATTTCTTGATTTTGTTCAACTTGAAATTCTGGATGACGTTTTAGGAATGTTTCACCGGCTGGAATTAATTTACCAATGATAACATTTTCTTTTAGTCCTTCTAAATTATCTACTTTATTTGTTGTAGACGCTTCTACTAAAACTCTGATGGTTTCTTGGAATGAAGCTGCAGATAACCAGCTGTCTGTATGTAGAGATATTCGAGTGAGTCCTAATAATAGTCTTTCAGCAATAGCGTGTTTCTTATTTTCAGATTCCATTTGTTGATTGATATTTTCAAACTCTAGGATATCAATGATTTCACCTGGTAAATAATTTGTATCTCCTGCATCAATAATTCTGACTTTTGATAACATTTGTCTTGCGATGATTTCGATATGTTTGTCATTGATAGTTTGACCTTGTGATGCATAAATTCCTTGTACTTCTGATACTAAATATTTTTGAGTTGTATAAATATCTGTGAGTTCAATCAAATCTCTTAGATTTAAATGTCCAGAAGTTAGGGCTTGTCCTTTATTTATTCTTTCACCACTTTTTACTTTAATAATTTTCCCAAATGGAACTTTGTATGTAGCAGACAAATTTTCCATACTTTTTATGGTAATGAAATTTGTGCTTACATCAATAATTTTCCCGTTATATTCCGCTTTGATTGAATTTTTACTAGATGGTGATTTAGCAATAACTTCTTTTTCTTTTACAATGTCGCCTTTTTTAACGATTGCTTCGAGATCTGAAATTAATTGATATTTCTTTTCAACTGGTTCTTCTGTGGTGATAGTAATTTCACTTAATTGATCTTTAGTAGTAATTTTGGCAATACCATTTAGATGAGCCATAATGGCCGGTGATTTTGGACTTCTTGCTTCAAATAATTCTTCAACACGAGTTAAACCTTGAGTGATATCTCCTTCTTCAGAAGCTACACCTCCCATGTGGAAAGTTCTCATAGTTAATTGTGTTCCAGGTTCACCGATTGACTGTGCTGCAATAATACCTACTGGAGTTCCTGGTACGACTGTTTTATTTGTTCCTAAATCTCTACCATAACATTGAACACAAATTCCACCACGTGTTTTACAAGTCATTACTGATCTTACTTGTACTTCTTGAATAGCATTTTTTTCAATTAATTTTAAGATGATTTTATCAATTTCAGTTCCTTTTGTAGCAAGGACTTCCCCAGTTTTTGGATTAATAATATCTCCAGCTAAAATACGACCATAAATTCTGTTTTCCATTTTTTCTCCAATTCGATCTGATTCAGCTTGAGTAACTGTGTGGGAATGTGTTGAACCGCAATCTAGCTCTTTAATGATAATATCTTGAACTGAGTCTACTAGACGACGAGTTAAGTGACCTGCTTCAGCTGTACGAAGAGCGGTATCAGCTTTACCTTTACGTCCTCCATGAGTAGCGATAAAGAATTCAAGAATTGAGAATCCTTCTTTTAAATTAGCTTGAATAGGCAATTCAATTGTTCGTCCTGATGGGTTACTTACTAGACCTTTCATACCGCATAATTGTGTGACTTGTCCCCAACTTCCACGAGCACCAGAATCAATCATATAATAAATATCATTTTCTTGATCAATACTATTAACCATTATCTTAGTAATATCATTTTTTGCTTTTGACCAGGTTTTAATAGTTTGATTGTATCTTTCGCTTTCAGTAATTAAACCACTTTGATATAAAGTAGATATTCTTTTAATTTGTGATGATGCTTCAGCTATAATTTCATCTTTAGCTTCTGGAACTATCATATCTGAAGAAGCAATAGATAAACCAGAGTATGTGGCAAATTCAAAACCAATACGTTTTAAATGATCAACTAAGATTGCAACTTTTTTACCTCCAACGATTTGGAAGGCGTCATTGAGTAGTGATCCTAGTTGTTTTTTACCAAATGTATGATTGTAGTAAGGCATTTCTTCTGGTAGGAAGCTATTAAAGATTAATCTTCCTAAAGTAGTCTCTTGAGTTTGTCCTCTGAATCTAGCTGTAATTTTTGCTTGTAGATGTAAATATCCTTCTCTCCAAGCCATAATTGCTTCATTTATATCTGTATAAATAGTACCTTCTCCTTTTTTACCAGGAGTTTCTTTTGTTAAATAATAACAACCAAGCACCATATCTTGTACTGGAGTTACAATTGGTTCTCCAGCTGATGGTTTATGAAGATTATTATTTGCAGCTATGAGGTTTTTAGCTTCCTCTTGAGCTGGTTTTGATAATGGTAAATGAACGGCCATTTGATCTCCATCAAAGTCAGCATTAAACGCTGTACAAACCATTGGATGAATTTGAATAGCTTTACCTTCTACTAATATTGGTTTGAATGCTTGAATACCAAGACGGTGTAAAGTTGGAGCTCTGTTTAAGAGTACATATCTATTTTGGGTAACTTCATCTAAAATATCCCAAACAATTTTCTCACCAGATTGAATTAATTTTTCAGAACTTTTGATATTGTGAGTATGTCCATCTCTTATTAATCTTCCAATTACGAATGGCTTGAATAGTTCTAGAGCCATTTGTTTTGGTAATCCACATTGATCTAATTTTAACCATGGGCCTACTACAATTACTGAACGACCTGAATAATCAACTCTTTTACCAAGTAAGTTTTGACGGAAGCGACCTTGTTTTCCTTTAAGCATATCTGAGAGTGAACGAAGTTTTCTCTTGTCACCTGAATTGAATACTGTTTTCCCTGCTCTTGCTGAATTATTTAAAAGTGTATCAACAGCTTCTTGAAGCATTCTTTTTTCATTTCTGGAAATTACTTCTGGAGCGCCGATAGACATTAATCGTTTTAAGCGATTATTTCTGTTGATAACTCTTCTATATAAATCGTTTAAATCTGATGCTGCAAATCTACCTCCATCAAGTTGCACCATTGGTCTTAAATCTGGTGGAATTACTGGAAGAACAGTCATTACCATCCATTCAGGTTTGATATTGGCTTTATGTAAACTTCCTGCAAGTTTTAATCTTTTAATTACTTTCTTTTGTTTTTGGCCTGCTGATTTTATGAGTTCTACTTCTAAATCTTGAATTAATTTTGCTAAATCAATATTTTGAATAATATTTCTGATTGCTTCAGCACCAATACCAACTTTAAAAATATGACCAAACTTAGTAGATAATTCTCTATATTCTAATTCTGAATAAATGGTTGTAATATTAATTTTTTCTAATTGATCTTTAGTTTTCTTGTTTTGACTATCAAGCTCATCTAGTTTTTGAGCATATTCTTTTTCTAGTTTTTCTATTTCTTTTTTATCTTTTTTAGAATTAGCATCTGCAATTAATTTAGCCGCTTCGTCTTGTAATTTTTTTCTTAATGCTTTGTATTCATTGTTTAATTGAGTTTTAGCTTCTTCTTTTGCATTCTGATCTACATCTGTGACAATATATGCTGCAAAATATACAACTTGCTCAATAGATTTAATTGGTAAGTCAAGAAGTAAACCAATTCTTGAAGGAGTTGATCTTAAAAACCAAATATGAGTAACTGGTACGGCTAATTTTATATGCCCCATTCTTGAGCGCCTTACTGAAGAGTGGGTCACTTCAACTCCACATTTTTCACAAATTATACCTTTATATCTTATTCTTTTATATTTTCCACAATAACATTCCCAGTTTTTTGTAGGACCAAAAATCTTTTCACAGAATAAACCATCTCTTTCTGGTTTTTGAGTTCTGTAATTTATTGTTTCTGGTTTTTTTACTTCTCCAAATGACCAGCCAAGAACCTCTTCAGGTGATGCAATGGATATTGATATTTTATCAAAAGCATCATTGTGATTATGCTCTCTATTGTTGTTGTTTTGAGAATTTGTAGAGCGAGATTCTTTATGATCTGAATTAGTTTGTGTTAATGTATCATTTTGATTCATGAAATTGTTGTTATATTTTTAAACTAAAGTTTTTTAAATTTCTAAATTTGAGTTAATATCGATATTGTTAGGAAAGTCGGTAGGTTGTTGTGAGTTTTCATAGGCTTCTTCTGGTAATTCTTCGTTGTTTTGATAAGAAGAATTTTTTTGATTTAATAAAATTAAATCCTGAATAACTATTTCTGTTTTATATCTTTTACTACCTGAGTCATCTAACCAATTTCTTGTTTTTAAATACCCTTCTATGTAAATTAGTTCACCTTTTTTTAATAAATTGCTACATATTTCTGCTAACTTTGCCCATGCTACTAAATCGTGATATTCGGTGAGATTGTGTTTTTGACTATCTTTAGATGTCCATTCCCTGTTGGTTGCTATTGAGAAAGTGCATACGGCTTGACCATTTGGTGTTTGCTTTAATTCTGGATCTCTTGTTAAGTTACCGACTAAGATTACCTTATTGACACTTCTCATAAGTTTTAATTAAGAATTATTTTATTCTTTTTCATCTTCTTCTGGTAAATTTGGTATGTCTAAATCGTCAAAGTCTTCTGGATTTTCATCAAGTTCTCGTAATTCTTCTTCTGTTGCATCAATGTCTTCAAGATTAATATCTTCTACTTCCATTTGCGCAAAATCTTCAAGATCGTGTAAGTCTCCTTCTTCCATAACTTCTTCAATTTCCATATCTTCGCTTTCTTGATCGGAAACAATAGAAATACCTGGAGCACTATGTTCAATATCTTCAGTTTCTGTGCCTTGTACAGCGAGTTTTATTGTAGATTCTGATTCAAGAGCTAGACTTGCTTTAGTTTCCTCATCTAATTCTGGGGCTTCATTTAATTCTGGGTTTACTTCATATTCATCTTCATTGACTTCTTCGGAATTTTCAAATTTTACTGACAAACCTAAAGATTGAAGTTCTCTTACTAGAACATTGAATGATTCAGGAGTTTTTGGTCTTTTAATTGGCTCGTCTTTGACAATTGATTCATAGGCTTTAGCACGGCCATAAATATCATCTGATTTAATTGTTAACATTTCTTGTAAAGTATAGGCAGCTCCATAAGCTTCTAATGCCCAAACTTCCATTTCACCAAATCTTTGACCTCCATGTTGAGCTTTACCTCCTAGTGGTTGTTGGGTGACTAAAGAGTAAGGACCAACAGAACGGGCGTGAATTTTATCTTCAACAAGGTGAGATAATTTCATAATGTAAGCAATTCCTACTGTGGTTTCATGATCAAATGGCTCTCCAGTCATACCATCATATAATTGAGTTTTTCCATCTTTAGGTAATCCTGCTTTTTTAAGCTCTTCAGTAATTTGCTCATTTGTAACTCCACTTAAAGCTGGTGTTGCAACAGAAATACCTAATTTGCTTGCTGCCCAACCTAGGTGAACTTCTAAAATTTGTCCGATATTCATACGAGAAGATACTCCTAATGGGTTTAGAATGATGTCTACTGGAGTTCCATCAGCTAAAAATGGCATATTTTCTTGAGGAACAATGATAGAAATAACACCTTTATTTCCATGTCTTCCAGCAACTTTGTCTCCAACAGAAATTTTTCTTGTTTGAGCTACATTAACTCTAATTTGTTGATTTACTCCAGTTGGCAATTCATCTCCATTTGCTCTTGTAAATATTTGAACTCCTACAACTTTTCCTCCTTCACCTCCAGGAAGTCTTAGCGAAGAATCTTTTACATCTCTTGCTTTATCCCCAAAAATTGCTCTAAGTAATCTTTCTTCAGCTGACAATTCAGTTTCACCTTTTGGAGTAATTTTACCTACTAAAATATCACCTTCGTGAACTGTGGCCCCAATTCTGACAATACCATTTTCATCTAGATCTTTTAAGCGGTTTTCACCAACATTTGGAATATCTCTAGTAATAACTTCTGGTCCTAATTTTGTATCACGTACATCAATAGTAAATGCTTCAATATGTACTGAGTCAAAATATCCATCTTTAACAATTCTGTCTGAAATGATTACGGCATCTTCATAGTTGTAACCTCTCCATGCCATATAGGCAACAAGTACATTTCTTCCAAGCGCTAATTCTCCATTTTCAGTTGCTGGGCCATCTGATAATACATCACCACGGCTAACTCTTTGCCCTTTATTAACTCTAGCTCTGTGGTGAATACAAGTAGATTGATTTGATCTTGTATAATTTTGGAGAGGATAAATAGATTTCTTACCATTGTCATAAATAACTACAATTTGTTCTGCATCAACATAAGAAACTGTTCCATTATCTTCTGCTAAATAAATTTGTCCTGAACTTTTAGCTACAATTTCTTCCATACCTGTACCAACGATTGGAGCGTCTGGAGATACTAAAGATACAGCTTGACGTTGCATGTTTGATCCCATTGAAGCACGAGTATTGTCATCATGTTCAAGGAAGGGGATTAAAGCAGTTGTTTCAGAAATAATTTGTTTTGGAGAAATATCCATGTGAGTGATATTTTTTGCAGGAACAAGTTCTGGTTCTCCTTTTTGTCTACCGGATACTAAAGAATCAATAATTTGACCTTGGTTATCTAGATGTGTATTTGCTTGAGCTATTACTTTATTTTCGTCTTCATCTGCAGCATAATATCTGACTTCATCAGTCATATGTTTGAACACTTTGATTTCTGAATAGCCTAATTTTTTGATTTTTTCTATTTCTTTGTCACCTAGAATTGTTTCTCTTGGTAAAATGATTTTTTGAGTTTTTGGATCTAAAATATCATTTCTTAATTTTTTGTCTTTTAATTGTTTAATATCTTTGATGTCTATTGTATCATTCATTGTTCTATATGGTGTTTCGATGAATCCATATTTATTAATACGAGCATAAGTTGCTAAGTGAACTACTAAACCGATATTTGGACCTTCTGGTGTTGCAATAGGACAAATTCTTCCATAGTGAGATGCATGTACATCACGAACATCATAAGAGGCTCTTTCTCTTGTTAAACCTCCTGGTCCCATGGCTGATAAACGACGTTTATGTGCAAGTTCAGCTAAAGGATTAGTTTGATCCATGAATTGTGATAATTGTGAGCTAGCAAAAAATTCTCGAAGAGCAGCAGTAATTGGTCTTGAGTTAATTAATTGAGTTGGAGTCACTGTTTCAAGATCCATAACTGTCATACGATCTTTAGCAATACGGTCAGTTCTGAGTAAACCAACTCTAAATTTATTTTGTACTAACTCTCCAACAGCACGAATTCTTCTGTTTGATAAATGGTCAATATCATCTTCATGTCCAATGCCATTATTTAGCTCTATTAAATGTTTGATTATTAAAATTAAATCATCAACTTGGAAAGTATGATATTCTTTAGTATTTGGAACATTGAGATTAAACTTTTTGTTGAGTTTATATCTGGCAACTGGTCCCATATCATATTTTTTATAATCAAAGAACATAGATTGGACTAATGATTTTGCATTTTCAGTAGTTGCTAAATCGCCAGGTCGAACTTTTTTGTAAATATTTTGATGTGCTTCATCAACTGTTTTTGCTGGATCTTTTTCAAGTGTATTAAAGATGTAATCTTTCTCGGGATTTTGAATTGTGTCTACAAATTGTTCTCTTATTTCTTGGTCAGTAGGAAATCCAAATACTCTTAAGAGTGAAGTAATTGGAATTTTTCTTTTTCTATCAATTTTTACATTTATAATACCTTTTTTGTCAGTTTCAATCTCTAGCCAAGCCCCTCTTTTTGGTATAATTTTAGCGCTAAATGCGTTAGTTACACCTGGGGTTTTGGAGAAAAATACACCTGGAGAACGAACAATTTGAGAAACTACTATTCTTTCTATTCCATTAATTATGAAAGTTCCTTTTTGAGTCATTAAAGGAATTGATCCAAGAAATACATCTTGTACTTTAATTTCACCAGTTTCTTTATTTACTAATTGTACATGGACTTTTAAAGGTGCTTCATAAGTTAGATTTTTAACTCTACAAGTTTCAGGATCATATTTTGGTTCTTCAACAGAATGCTCAAGGAATTGTAATTCTAATTTTTTGCCTGAAAAATCAACAATTGGTGACATCTCATCTAATAGCTCACGTATTCCTTCATCAAGAAACCACCTGTAAGAATCTAGTTGTACCTCTATTAAATTTGGAAGGACAATATCTTTATCAATTCTTTCATTGAAATATTTACGATGAGAAGATTCCTTCATTATGATATTCTCTTTAGGGAGAAGTCTGGATATTTCTTCTGATACTGAAAGAGCTTTTTTAGATTCTTTAGTAGCTGGAATGTTACTTTCTTTTTTAGAAGCTGTTTTAGGCTTGTTAGCAGTTTTTTTATTGTTTGCTGTCTTGGAATTATCTACTTTTTTCTTTAAGTCTTTTGACTTAGAAGTTGTCTTAGTAGTTTTTTTAACTTTAGCTTTGCTAGAATTTTTTTTAGCCATTTTAAATATGTTATAATGGAGATATTGGAATTAATTTGAGCAAAATTTTGCCATCTCCTACAACACAATCGAGTATCTAAATTATTAATAACTAGCTTGATAAAATGAATTATGAGCTAGGTTTATGATGTTAAATACTATGCTGACAGCTAGTTGCAAGTATATTTTGCAATTTTTATATGTCAAAAGCTTTTTGAGGTTTAATAGAATATTCTCTTGACTAATTAGATTTTATATTATGCAAAATTACTTTGCTAGAAGTTTTATTGGATTTAGTTTAGCTGCTTTCATTGCAGGAATATAAGCAAAAATACATGCTGTTAAAATTGCATATAAAATTAAAGAAATAATTAATATTGGTGAGTATACAAAAAATGTTTTAGGTTTGCTTAATATATTGCTTAAAAAATTTGATAAGAAAATATTTAAAGGAGCAGAAAAAATAATACCTAGAATAATGCCTATTAAACTAGCAATAGAGCCTATTAGACTTGCTTCAAATAAATATAAATTCCCAATTTGTTGATTAGTCATACCTAAAGTCTTAAGTATGGCTATTTCTCGTCCTTGTTCTGATATTTTATTTAAGAAGGTGGATGAAATTAGTAATCCTGACAAAATCATCATTACTAGAAAGAAAAAATTTAAACTTAGGTCTGTGACCTTAAAAATACCTTCTACTGTTTTTAAACTTTGTTCAGCGGTTGTTACCTGAAAGCCCAGATTTTGAAGTTTTTCTGAAACTATACTCAAATACTCTGGTTTTTTAACATGGACAATAGCATCTAGGTAATTATCTTGTGCTTTATTGAGAAAGTCTTGGTTAATTTTTTCTATAGTTTTATCTGGTAATGTTAATCCTATTAATTTTACATTTGGAGAAAAACCAAGAATTTTTGCTTTAAGTTTGATTGTGGGCCCCTCTTGAGTTTCAAAGAATGTAGATTGGTTGAGTAAAATAGTTATTTCTTTTCCTATAAAATTTTCTTTAGTAATTTGTGGGAAATTGTTAGCATTAGCAAAAGTTAAATTATAGAGGTCTAGAAGTTTAGTAGAAATAACTGCTGGATATGGTTCATTTTGATATTGAGCCCATTCTTCTTGAGAAATTTCTGGTAAATTTAAGCTTTGATAAGGGGCTCCGTAAAGTAAAGCGTCAGTTTGAAAGATTTGTCCTAGCAAGCTTACTTGTAAAGAGGAAATTCCGTTAATAGAATTAGTTGGAAGGACTTCTTCAATTTCAGGAATTTGTTTGATTTTTTCTATTAGTTGTGGGGTAAGTTGGGCTTTGGGAATTAAAGTTGCTAATGATAGCTCGAGTTTATTTCCTAGTGGAGTTACTGTTAATTCTCTTAAAATTTTATCTTGATTACTTTGTTGTAAAAAATAATTTTTTACCCCGAAATTGAGCCCTGATAATATTGTCATTAATAAGACGCCAAGACTTAATGCTAAAGTCATTAGCAGAAATTTGCTAGGTTTTGATTTCCAATTGCTAAAAATTAATTTGAAATACACTTTTAAAAGTTATGAAGTTTTAGTTATTTTACCTTTTTTTATCTCGATTATTTTATCTGCTTTTTCTGCAATTTTTTTGTCGTGAGTGACGATTATCATTGTTAGTTGTTGTTCTTTACTCATTTTATATAGTAAGTTGATAATTTGCTGACTGGTAAAGTCGTCGAGATTTCCTGTTGGCTCATCGGCTATTAGAATTTCGGGGTTAGTAATTAAAGCTCTAGCTATGGCTGCTCTTTGTTTTTGTCCACCAGAAACCTGCTTTGGACGATGATTAAATCTGTCACTAATATTTAATTGATTAAGTAATTGGTCTATTTTTTGATTTTGTGATGGAGAAATTTTATTTGTCTTTGAATTTATTAATAGAGGAAGTGCAATATTATCTTTGATGGTTAAGTCATTTAACAGGTTAAAATCTTGAAAAATAAACCCAATTTTTTCTCCTCGGATATGGGCTAATTCATTTTTTGTAAATTTTTTAACATTGTGCCCCTTATAAAATACTTCACCTTTGCTAGCATGGTCCATTAAGCCAATAAGGTGGAGTAAAGTTGATTTTCCTGAACCTGATGGCCCAATAATACTAATAATCTCCCCCTTATTAATTTTTAAGTTGATGTTAGAAAGGGCTGGAATAATATCTTTTCCAAGGTGATAGTGTTTGGAAACCTCTGATAATTCAATTAATTCAGTCATTCAGCATTTTCAGTAATTGGTTTTACATCAAGAAAATAGGTTGTATAAAATTCTTTGATTTTATTGAGTGTTTTCATTAACTCATCTTCATTTCCAAGATTTAAGTATTTTGGATTTACTTTAATGGAGATACTTCCTGGAAAGTCTTCTTGTTTTAGTTTTGTGAGAAAGCTTTCGATTGGTAAAATTCCATCCATTGGTAGACTATAAGGTTCTCCATTTTTGACATTGCTTAAATGAACATGTACTAAAAATGGTTGTAGAGTTTTGTAGATTCTCATTAAATCTTCTTTTTTTGAAGCTATTCTTGTTGTATCTATACAAACATGTTTAAACTTTTTTAAGTCAACTACATTATTCATTGAATGTTCAGGAATAATGCCGAGAAAAGTTTCTGATGGTGCATTTTCAAGTGCAATGGAGATATTTTCTTTTTGTCTAATTTTAGGGATTTCATTTTTAAGCCAGCTTGCATATTGAAAATCAAAAATTTTTGGAGGTTGAATAACTATGATTTTAGTGTTGATTGTTTTTGCTAACTCAACCGCATTTTGAATTTTTTTAGGAGAACTGGTAATTGGAGTAGAAATGGCTAATACTGGGATTTGATATTGGTCAATTAAAGATTTGATATATTCTGCATCTTGAGTGTCAAAAATTTTGGGATCTAAAGTCAAGTCGACTCCATCATAACCTGCGTTTTTAATAAATGAAAAAATTCTGTTAAGCCCATAACCTTTAAAACTGTCTGTACAAATTGAAAGCATAATGTGTTTTTATATTTGTATTATAATAATTTTACCATAGTTTAAGTTAGAATTGTAATTTTGTCATTAGTTTGTGAGGAGATAAGTGCGGATAGTATGAAAAATTGATTTAAATGTGTTGATTTAAATATTAGAATGGTAATTGTTTGGGTAGTTTTTGGGATTTTTGTTTTTAATTATTGGGGGTAAGTATTGAGATTGGAAGATGGTGTAGTATGTTGTGGTTTTTTAGTATATTGAGTGAATTTATCAGGCATTTCTATTAAAAACTATCGGGGATTTTTAAAAAAAGTATAAAAATAAGTAGAAGTGATTTTTATGTTTATTTAATCTTTAGTTAAATTTTATATGCTACCCTGCCCCTTGGGTGGGTGGGGGATAGGGATGGAAAAAATTAGAAAATGTTTTATGTAAAAAGCAAGTTACTATAAAACGTGGATAAATAAATTACCTTATCTCAGTTAATCCATTGAAATAAGGTTGTAGAACTTTTGGGATTTTAATACTACCATCTTCTTGTTGATAGTTTTCGAGAATTGCTACCCAAGTTCTGCCAACTGCTAAGCCTGAGCCGTTTAGTGTGTGGACTAATAAATTTTTATTATTTGCAGACTCTTCTTTGTAACGAATTTGTCCTCTCCTTGCTTGAAAATCTGAAAACCAGGAACATGAACTAATTTCACGATATTTGTTTTGAGAAGGCATCCAAACCTCTAAATCATAAGTTTTTGTTGAGGAAAAACCCATATCTCCACTACAGAGTAAAATCCGTCGATAGGGGAGTTCTAATTCTTCTAGAATCATTTCTGCATTTCTAGTTAATTTTTCATGCTCTTCTTCTGCTTGTTTTGGTTTACTAAAAATAACTAATTCAACTTTATGAAATTGATGTTGGCGAATTATTCCTCTTGTATCTTTTCCGTAACTACCGGCTTCACTTCTAAAGCAAGGAGTCAAAGAGCAATATTTTATTGGTAATTTATTCCCTTCAAGAATTTCTCCTCTATGTAAATTGGTAATTGGCACCTCTGCAGTAGGAATTAAATATAGGTTGGAATTTCCAAATGGTACTTTAAATAAATCTTCTTCAAATTTAGGTAAATTTCCAGTTGCGAAAAGTGAGTCGCTATTTACTAAATAAGGTGGAATTACCTCTAAATAACCTGCTGAGATTTGTTTGTCTAACATAAAACTTGCTAAAGCTCTTTCAAGTTTTGCTCCTAAACCTTTGAGTACAGAAAATCGACTTGAAGATATTTTACTGGCAGTTTCTAGATCCAAAATACCAAGATTTTCTCCTAAAGTTACATGATCTTGAGGATTTGGAATATTTGGTATTTCTCCCCATTTTTTAATCTCTATATTATCATTTTCGTCTTTTCCCTCTGGAACAGAAGGATGAGGAATATTGGGAATTGAAAATAAAATATTATTTAAATTATTTTGTAGATTTTCTAATTGAGGTTCTAAATTTTTTAAATCTTCTTTTAATTTTTTACTTTGTTCTACTAAACTACTTCTATCTTCTGTGCTTGCATGAGGAATTTCTTTGGCTAATTTATTGAGTTCTGATTGTAAATTTTCAACCTCGGTTTGTGTTTGTCTTTTTGATTGATCTAAATCTAGTAATTGATCAATCAATGAATTTGAAATATTTCTTTTTTGAAGAGCAACTTTATATTCTTCGGTATTTTCTTTGAGTGCTTTTAAGTCTAGCATATTAAAATTAAATAGATGATGCTAGTTTATATATTTGTGAAATTTAATACAAATATTATTTTGAATTTTCGAAGTTAGCTAATTTATCGATTCTTCTTTGATGTCTTTCTTCATTTGTAAATTTGGTATCTATCCAAGTTTTTACAGTTTTTTTAATCTCTTCTTGATCAACAAATCTAGCACCTATTGAAAGTATATTGGCATTATTGTGAAGTTTAGAAAGTGTGATAATTTCACTATTCCCTCCATAATAAACAACTGCTCTTATTCCCTTAACTTTATTGGCTACAATGGCTTCTCCTTGCCCAGATCCTCCTAAAATTATTCCAAGATTTTCAGGACTGTTTGCAACTTTTTGAGCTGCAGGGATAATTAAATCTGGGTAATCATCTAATTCTTCATAAGTATATGGTCCTAAATCTTCACATTGATAATTTTCTGATTTTAAATATGCAACTAAAATATTTTTTAAATCGAAGCCTGCGTGATCAGATGCTAAATAAATCATATTTTTATTTTGATTATTTTGTTCTTCAGTAAGTTAAGAGTTTGATTCAGACTCTGGTTTTTCTTCAACTATTTCTCCTTCAGTGACATTACTTTCATCAGTATTTGCTGTTGTGGTGTTATCACTGGTATTTTGATCTTGTTTAACTCTGATATCATCTGTACTTCCATTTGGATTTTGCTGATACATACTTGCTCCGAGTTTTTGAACTACCTCAGATAATTCATTTGATGCTGATTCAATTTCAGATTTAGTTGCAGCAGTGTTTTCAAGAACTTTTTTGAGATTATCAATTTTTTCTTGTACAGGAGTTTTGATGTCATCTCCAATTTTATCACCTGCTTCTTTTAAAGTTTTTTCTGATTGGAATACTAGGCCCTCTGCATGATTTCTTGCTTCAACTAATTCTTTCTTTTCTTGATCTTCTTTAGCGTGCATTTCAGCTTCTTTCTTCATCTTTTCAATTTCTTCTTCTGAAATATTTGAAGATCCAGTAATTGTTATATTTTGAACTTTATTTGTAGCTTTATCAGTTGCTTTTACATTTAAAATACCATTGGCATCAATATCAAAAGTGACTTCAATTTGAGGAACTCCTCTTGGAGCTGGTGGAAGTCCATCTAAAACAAATTTCCCTAGGGATTTATTGTCGCTGGCAAAGTTTCTTTCTCCTTGTAATACATGGATTTCTACTGCTGGTTGATTATCTGATGCTGTTGAAAATATTTGAGATTTGCTAGTTGGGATTGTAGTATTTCTTTCAATTAATTTAGTGCTAATACCACCCATAGTTTCAATTCCAAGAGATAGGGGAGTGACATCTAATAAGATTACATTTTTTACATCTCCTTGTAAAACTCCTCCTTGAATTGCAGCTCCAAGTGCAACGACTTCATCTGGATTGACTCCACGATGAGGTTCTTTCCCAAAAATAACTTTAACTTTTTCTTGAACAGCTGGTGTTCTGGTAGATCCTCCAACTAAGATTATTTCATCTAAATCTGATGCGTTGATTTTTGCATCTTCTAAGGCTTTTTTACATGGTTCTGCACATCTATTAATTAAATCTGAAACTAAGTCTTCAAATTTAGCTCTAGTAATTTTCATATTTAAGTGTTTTGGAACTCCAGAAGAGTCCATACCGATAAATGGTTCATTAATTTCAGCTTCGTGTTGAGAAGATAAGGCACATTTTGCTTTTTCTGATGCTGATTTAATTCTTTGTAAAGCGATAGGATCTTTTGATAAATCCATACCAGATTCTTTTTTGAATTCTGCAATTACCCAATCCATAATTTTAGCATCAAAATCATCTCCTCCTAAATGAGTATCACCATTTGTAGAAAGTACTTCAAAAACTCCATCACCAAGTTCTAAAATTGAAATATCAAAAGTACCACCTCCTAGGTCAAAAACAGCAATTTTTTTATTTTCTCCCATTTTATCTAATCCATAAGCAAGTGCTGCAGCAGTTGGCTCATTAATAATTCTTTTTACTTCAAGTCCTGCAATTTTTCCTGCATCTTTTGTAGCTTGTCTTTGAGAATCGTTGAAGTAAGCTGGAACTGTAATTACAGCTTCAGTTACCGTTTCTCCTAAATAAGCTTCTGCATCCGCTTTTAGTTTTGATAAAATCATGGCTGCAATTTCAGCTGGTTTTCTTTGTTTTCCATCTAAAATAATTTCTACTTCGCCTGCATTACCTTTAACTGTTTCATAAGATACTAATTTTATTTCATCTTGGACTTCATCAAATTGTCTTCCTATGAATCTTTTTGATGAATAAATAGTATTTGCTGGATTGGTAATAGATTGAGCTTTTGCAATTGCTCCAACTAATCTTTCTCCATTTTTAATAGCTACAACAGAAGGAGTAGTTCTGGTTCCTTCAGCATTTGCTATAACTACTGGATCCGCACCTTCCATGACTGATACGCATGAATTTGTTGTTCCGAGATCTATGCCTATTATTTTTGCCATAAATAAATATTGTTTAATAATTAATTTTACTGTGTCAACTGCAAATAATTTTTCTCGCCGTATTATTCATACTGTCTTATAAAAAAATTTTTATTTCCTTGTAAAAATATTGTTGTAAATTTTATTTTACTTTGTCGGCTACAATTAATTTTTCTCACCGTACTATTCGTACTGTCTCGAAAAATGAATTTTGCCTCCTCGTAAAATAAGAATTTCCATTCAATATTTGGTTTTTGATTACTTTACCTAATATTTACAAGAAAGAAGTTGACTAATTATATAAGAGCATTTTAGCACTCGATATTTTAGAGTGCTAGAAATTGATTGTCAAGATTTTATGAATTTTCTTGTTCTTGATTATTTTCGTTTTTTAGTCCATTTCCAACTGTGACTTGAGATCTTCTGATTACTTTACCATGGAATTTATATCCTTTTTGTAATTCTTTAATGATTTTGTTTTCATCACCATTTTCAGTCATTAAAGCTTCGTGAATTTGTGGATCAAAATTTTGATCTTGTGTGATAATTTCTTCTAAACCTTTTTCTATCAAAATATCTTTTAACTGTTTGAGAATTGCAAATACACCGTTAGCCCATTCTTTTGCAATATTGTCTTCAGGAATATGATTCAAGGCTCTATTGATATTATCAAGTACTGGTAATATATCATTAATTAAATTAGAATTAGCAAAAAGCACGAACTGTCCTTTTTCTTCTTCACTTCTTTTCTTAAAATTTTGTAAATCTGCTAAAGCTTGTTGGCTGATTTTTGTTAATTCATTGATTTTGCCATTAGCTAGATTGAGTTGATTTTGTAGATCTTCAATAGATAAGTTTGAATTATTTTGGATGTCGTCACTAATTACTTGTTCGTTATTTTCTGTTGATTGTTCTTGTTGATTTTGCATGAAGTTTGTTTAAATTAATGATTTTATTTGTTCAAGTGCTGCCTTGTTAAAGGCGTAATTTGTTCTCGTTGGAGCTAATAAACCAATGATACTATCATGGTTTTTAAACTTTATTTTAGTAACTATTAAAGTACAGCTTTGTATTTCTGGTAAGATATTTTCTTTTCCAATATAAAATTTGATTGATTGGTCAATATCTAGATTTTTCAAAATATTAATAAATCTGTTATTTTGTTCAAATACTTCAATTACTTGACTGGCTCTATTAGTATCAGAAATAAATTCTGGTTGCCTAATGATATTGGAAAGTCCTATATAAAATGTTCGAGAGTTATCGGGTACTGTGGCAAAGCTTGCAACATTTGTAATATGAGCTAATAAAGCAACTAAATCATGTATTTTCTGTTTAATTTGATTAAGTTGCATTTCTTTTTGAGCAAGTTTAATTGCTTTAATTACTTCTTTTTTACTTGCTTCGTAATTGTCTAATTCTTCCACAAAAAGTCTATATCCGAGATCTGTTGGTACTCTTCCAGCTGAGGTATGAGGTTGATAAATTAATCCTTCTTTTTCAAGAGAAGCCATATCATTTCTAATAGTTGCAGGACTAACTTGGAATTTGTAGCTCACTAAAATAGTATTAGAACCAACTGGTTCCGCTGTTTCAACGAAATGCTGAACAATGGCTTTTAATACTTCTAAACGACGATCTATATTCATGATCTTAAATTCAAATTAGCAGTTGATATTATATAGTGCTAATTTTTTCTTGGCAAGCCTAGAATGTTTTTTAAAATTTAGAAGCAATTAATTCAGCTATTTCTAGTGTTCTTGTTGAGTATCCCCATTCATTGTCATACCAAGCAAAAACTTTTACTAAATTATTTTGCATAACTAAAGTAGATAATCCATCAACAATAGCTGATCGCGAATCTTTTTTATAGTCAATGGATACAAGTGGCTCATTAGAAAAGCCTAAAATACCTTGTAATTCTCCTTTTTCTGCTTCTTTTAGCAAATTATTAACTTCTTCGACAGAAGTATTTCTTGATGCTAAAAAGGTAAAATCAAGGATGGATACAGCAGATACAGGAACTCGGATGGAATGTCCGTTTAATTTTCCATTTAGTCCTGGAATGATTAGACCAATAGCGTTTGCTGCTCCAGTTGTTGTTGGAATTATGGATTGAGCAGCTGCTCTAGCTCTTCTTGGATCTTTATGTTCAAGATCTTGTAATCTTTGGTCATTAGTATATGAATGAACAGTGGTCATTAACCCGTGTTCAATGCCAATAGATTTGTGTAAAACTTTTACTATTGGAGCAAGACAATTGGTAGTACAAGAAGCATTTGATACAAGATGATGCTGTTCTGGATTATAATCACTTTCATTGACACCCATTAATATAGTGGCATCCATATTTTTTCCAAGTGCTGATAATAGGACTTTTTTGGCACCAGCTTGAAGATGTTTACTTGCATTTTCTCTGTCTGTAAAAACTCCTGTACTTTCAATTACAATATCGATATTTAGATCTTTCCAAGGTAATTCTGCTGGATCTTTTACTTGTAAATATTGAATTTCTTTACCATTTACTTTGATGACATTGTCATTTGGACATGATACATCTGCGTCTAGTGTCCCAAAGTTAGAATCGTATTTTAGTAAGTGAGCTGAGGTTTGGTTATTTCCAAGATTATTTACTGCAACAATATCTAATGGTTCACCTTTTTCCAGATTAATTCGGAAAATTTGTCTTCCGATTCTTCCAAATCCATTAATAGCGACTTTTGGTTTATTATTTGACATAGTTTTATATTTATTTTTATATAGCTATACTTTATCATAAAATGGCTCCTTATTCAATTGTGGTATTAAATAAAACATTTGAATTTTGCATCAAAAAACTATGCAATAAGAATATAAGGCGACAAGAGTTTTTGTTTTTATCCGATTTTCTTTACTGTTAGCTCAAAGATTAATCTCAAAAGTCTTTTTAGTATAAAAAACTTGTACTATCTTGTTCAAATTCTTTGACAGTTCGCTTTTGTGGCTATAATTTAAGCATATACACTTCGTTCAAAAAAATTATACATAACCGAATAGAAGTTTTGATCAATAGCTAAAACTATGCAAGAAAAACAAAAACATATACCAGTTTTACTTGATGAAGTTATAAATTCTTTAAATTTAGCTGATGGTAAAATTTTAGTGGATGGTACTTTGGGACTTGGAGGGTATTCCGAAAAAGCTTTAAGTAGTTTTAAAGGTATTAAGATTGTTGCTTTTGATTTAGATCAAGAAAATTTAAATTTGGCTAAGGAAAGACTTTATAAATATCATCAACAAATTACTTTTATTCATGATAATTTTGCTAATTTAAAAGAAAATTTGGAGGATTTAGGTATTGAGAAGATTGATGCTTTGATGCTTGATTTAGGTATTGCCTCGACCCAAGTTGATATTGCTGAAAAAGGGTTTTCTTTCAATAAGGAAGGATATTTAGATATGAGATTTGATAAAAGTCAGCATTTAACAGCAAAAGACATTGTTAATAATTATGACTTAAATGCTCTAGTTAAGATTTTTAGAGAATTTGGTGAGGAAAAATCTGCTTTTAAAATTGCTAAGGAAATTGTAAATCGTAGAAAGATACAAAAATTTGAGAATACAAAAGAATTGGCTGAATTGATTGAGAAAGTTAAAGGAGTTAGTAAAGGGAAAATTCATCCTGCTACGCAAGTTTTTCAAGCCTTGAGAATAGCAGTTAATCAAGAATTGGATAATTTGAAAAAAATATTGGAAGATTCAGTTGATTTTTTAGGTCCAAAAGCGCGGGTAGCTGTTGTGTCGTATCACTCGCTAGAAGATAAGATTGTCAAAGATTTTTATAGAGAAAACTCTCGTGAATTTGTTAATTTGCCTAATGAATTAACTACTACTTATTTGATTCCAAAGTTTAGGGTTATCACAAAAAAACCGATTAGTCCTAGCAAAGATGAGGTTAATTTTAACCCAAGAGCGAGGAGTGCAAAATTAAGGGTGGTAGAAAAAATTTAAAAAATAAAAGAAAAATAAATTAAAATAAAAATGAGTAAAATTTTAGTAGGTAATAGTCCATATAGGACAATGTTTCGACAAGAAAGAATTAATCAGTCACAAAGTAAAGTGAAAGAAGCAGTAATGACTAGAGAAATTGTGAAGATTGAGATCAATTCGTTTACTATTATGATTATTTTATTTATTTTAGTATTTGTTTTGGGAGGAATTTATTTGATGAATTTTAATGATAATGAGACTAAAGGGTATATTTTGAAAAGATTGGAATTGTCACAACAGGAATTAATAGATCAAAATAATTTAAAAAATATAGCATTGGCTGATGCGAAAGCGATGAATCAGATGATTGAAAGTGGCTCATTAGATAGAATGAGAAAACCTGGTGAAGTAGAATATATTTTTGGAGATAGTATTTTGGCAAAGGCTAATTAATTTCTATTTTAAAACTTGAGTTCTTGGCATAATTTGTTGCTTGTCGCAATTTAATTTTATTTTATTATGTAGTAATGTTTACTGCGATTTTGAGTTATACATTTATATTTAAATTAAAAGATTGATTAATAGTCAGAATAAATCAGATATTGAGGAGCTAGTGATTAGATTTCAGAATGGAGAGAAAGAAGCTTTCAGTGAGATCTATCAATTTTTTGTAGAGAAAGTTTATAAATATTTCTTTTTTAAAACAACACAAGAAGAAGCCTTAGATTTGACTGAAACAGTGTTTTTGAAAGTATGGGATAATATTAGAAAATATCAAAAGAAGAAAGGTGCATCTTTTTCTGCATGGATATTTACTATTGCTAGAAATTTATTGATTGATCATTATCGTAATCACAAAGAATTTACTGAACTGACTAATTTAGAACCTGATAAAAAACAAGATAATCAGCCAATTTTTAATACTGAAAGGGTTTTGAGTAGAGATTATTTAAAAAAGGCTTTAGGTAAATTAAAAGAGAGTTATAGCGAAATTGTTGTTTTGGCATTTTTAAATGATTTAAGCAATGAGGAGATTGCATATTTATTAAATAAAAATGAGGGGACCGTAAGAGTTCTTAAATTTAGAGCTTTAAAAGAATTAAAAAAAATTCTTTTGGAAATGGGGATTAAGTATGAGTAACAAAATTAGAATTTTTCCGTTAGTAAAAGTGTAAATCAATAAAAAATATTAATGTTTGGATGGTTACGAAAAATTAGTAAAGATCGAAGTGGTTTGAATAACCATCAAAATATTATTGATGATTTGAAATTGATTTCTGGAGAAAAATTTTTGAATGAAGATCAAAAATCTTTTTTGTTTAGTGAGATTAAAGAAACAATTGATTGGCTAGAAAAACCAGAAATTGTGACAATTGGTTTCCAAGATAATTTATTAAATCAGAAACAGAAGCAGTTGATTTTCCAATCGATTATGGAGAGAATAGATAGTATTGAAAAGCCTTGGTTATGGGCTTTTAGAACCTGGAAATCAGTTATTGCAAGTATGATGATTGTAATTTTTGTTTTTACAGCTTTGGTGTTAATGCCTTTTAATGTATCAGTAACCAAGGCTAATAAGTGGACTTTTTTAGAAGATGTTCAAGGTCAGGTTTTTGTTAATAGAAATGGAAAAACTTTTAGTGTGGATAAAGATTTTGTTTTGCAAGAGGGAGATTTGTTATTTACTGAAGAAAATAGTTTTGTGATAATTCGATATTTAGATGATTCGGTTACTAGAATGGGAGCAAATACATCTTTAGAAATAAAAAAATTATATATTTATCCTGAAGATTCTTCTAAAACAGAGATTTTAATTGATTTATCTTCAGGTCAAATTTGGAATTCAGTTTATAATTTGATAGATAAAGATTCTCGTTTTTCTGTTGAAACTAAAACAACAGTAGCAAATGTGACAAATAGTGCAGCTTTTACTATGACATTTTCTGATTTAGGTACTGAATTAATGGTTTTTGAGAATGTTGTAGATATTAGCAGGAAATCTGTTCATATTAGTAGTGTTCAACCGGTAATAGCTGGTTATAAAGCTCAAGTAAATTTTGAACCAATTATGGTTTCTGGGAATAATTATGATGTTTTGATTCAAAAAAATGATGAAATTAAAAGTGATTGGGTGACTACTAATTTAGATTTAGATAAAAAACATCAAGATAAATTAAAAAAAGAGAATTTAGAATTATCTAATACAAAGAAAACTGATGCAATTTTGATTGCTTCAAGTGATAAAGATCAAAAAACATTTAATAAGCCAGAATTAGAAGATGCTAAACAAAAATTTGTGACTGCACAAAAAAGTTTTATAGAAGCTCAAGATTTATTGAGTAAGTCTAATATGAATAATAATTATCGTTATCAAGCAAATCCTTTATTGATTCAATATAAAACTGTGATTCGTGAGATTATGCAAGATTATGAAAAGTTGAAGAATGTTGATGCTGAGCAATCTGATCTATTGTTTAATTTAATGAAAGAAGAAGTAAACACTTATCGTAAAAATTTAAATATTATTTTGCCAAATGATAAGTTATATCCAGCAAAAGATACTATTAATACTGCGAGTTTATTATTGACCAGGTCAACAAAAGAAAAAGAAATAGTATTATTAGATCTCTCAAGAGGAAGATTGTATGAAGTTCAAAAACAAATTGATCAAAATAGTATTAGAGGTGCAGAATCTTCTTTGAGACTTTATTTAAATACTTTGGACGATTTGTTGAAATTATTAGGTCAGTCACAGGATGTAGATATTCAAGCTGAATTATATCAATTATTAGAAGATCAAATTAAGCAATTTGCTCAATTGTCTGCGATTGAAAAAGAGCTAATTGATAAAAATTATTTGAAGATGGCATTTGTGGTGAAAGAAGCTAAGGTAGATAGTGCTAAGAAAATTTATGATATAATTGTTTTGTTTGGAAGTAAAAAAGTACCATTTGAATTAATTTTGGAATTTTATAATGTATTGGATTTATATTTTGAAAATGGTGATTTTAAAGATTCTACTTTAAAATATTTGGAAGAGATTTTGTCACAATATGATGAATATAAATATTGGAAAATTACTGAAAGTATTAAAAAAGATGATGATTTAGATTTGATTGGAGATTTAGAAAGTACTGGAGAGGTAGAAATCGTAGTTAATAATGATAAAATAATTTTTTCTAAATCAGCTTTGAAGGAAGATTAGATTTTAAGTTAGGTTTGATTGGATATGGAAAAGCAAGGATAATTCAAAAGGTTATCTTGTCATTGAATAAATGAGAAAGATATATAGAAAGTGATTATGTATTTTCTTGTAAATGAGTAGAATATATTTTAAATAAATTTTACAATACGCTTAATAAAATTCCAAGAATTACTGTAAAACCACCTATAATCCAAAAACGCATAACAACAGTAGCTTCATTCCATCCTAGTTTTTCAAAGTGATGATGAAGTGGAGCTATTAAAAATACTTTTTTACCATTTCTTAATTTTTTGGAAGTGATTTGAATGATTACAGAAATAGTTTCAATTACAAAAACAAAACCAATAATTGGTAAAATAATTATTGAATCAGTCATCATAGCAATTACTCCAAGGGTTGCCCCAAGTGATATTGCACCGGTATCTCCCATATAAAATTTAGCTGGCATAATATTGAACCAGAGGAAACCAATGATCGATCCAGCAATAACTGTACAAAAAGCTGATAAAATGAATAAACCTTTAAAATAAGCAATTGCTGCAAATGCAAAAAAGCACATGGTTAAAAGTCCTCCAGCTAATCCATCCAGTCCATCTGTAATATTTACAGCATTAGCAGTTGCCGTGATGATAAAAATGAAAAGAGGAATATACCAAAAGCCTATACTTAAGTCGCCAAGTAATGGGATATGAATACTATTATAGCCGAGTTTAAAATAGAACCACAGGCTTCCGAGAGTAGCAAATAATGTGAGTAATAAGAATTTAGGTTTAATATCAATCCCTTTACTTTTTCCATGTCCTTTTAAATTCATATAATCATCAATTGCTCCGAGTATGGCTGTCACAATTAAGCTGAAAATTGGGAGTAAAGTCTCACGACGACTGAATAATGAATGTTCTGTGAAATTTAACCATGAAGAAAGACTTGAAAGTAAAACTATTAATAAAGTAGTTCCCCAAATAATAATGCCTCCCATTGTTGGAGTTCCTGCTTTTTTAGAATGTAATTCTTTAAAAATAACAGCTTCTTCTCCTGTTGAAGCTTTGTCTCTTAATTGTTTACCAATTTTATATTTGTGTAGCACTTTAATTAATTGAGGTGCTAGTAATAAAGAGATTAAAAATGCTAAGATTAATGATCCAAAAATTAAAGTTAAGTATCTAAAATTTTGTGTGATAAAAAGTATTTGATTATTCATATTTGTTTTATTGCCATTGATAATTATCAAAAATCCACTGCGATAAGACTTTGCTTTCATTAAAGCGATTTGGACTATTGAGTAAAATATTTACTATTTTATTTCCTGATGGAGATTCTACAATGCTAATGAAACATTGACCAGCTAAATCTGTTGTTCCAGTTTTTAGACCTAAAACTTTGAGATAACTGTTTAAAATTCCATTGGTTGTATTATATTTATGTTGGAATTTTCCGTCTATAGATTCTGATATTCCTTCAGTGAGTAAAGCATATTCTTTAATAATAGGATATTTATATATTTGTCTTACTAATAAGCTCAAATCATAAGCAGTTGTATAGTGTTCATCTTCATCAAAGCCAGTTGAATTAATGTAATGAGTGTTAAACATTTCTAATTCTTGTGCTTTTTTATTCATTTTATCAGCAAATTCTTCCATATCTTGACTGTCATAAAAAGCTGCTGCTAAAGCTGCGTCATTGGCAGACTTAACTATCATACCCTTGATTAATTCTTTTAATAAAATTTTTTCATTAGCTAATAAATTCATTTTTGCTGGTTCGATATCAGTACTTCTTGGATCTATTGTGACAATATTATTAATTTGATGGTTTTCTAATATGATTAAAATTGTCATTAATTTGGTGAGGCTGGCCATTGGTAGTTTTTCATTTTCATTTTGAGCAAATAGAGTTTTCCCAGTAGCTAAATCAAAACTATAAATTGCCTTAGCATCAATGATTGGTCCTTTATTATTAGTAATTTTTTGAGGGTAAGGAGAAACTTCTTGAATTAAAGGAGGTGTAATTGCAAAATCTGCTAATTTATTTTGAATGTCCTGCCCACTTGGGCTAGTGAGATTGTTTATAGCTATCAGACTGAGTAAGGACATTAACATAATTATTTTTTAGTTTGAATTTTTTTCGATAGAATCTAAATTTGTATTGGATGTGCTGGTTGAATCATTTATATTGACTGATTCAGTGGAAGGTTGACTTTGCTTATTATTAATATCAATGTTTTGTTTTGGAATAGAGTTTTCAATATTTGAATCTGAATTGGTTGAAGTTATTGGTTTCTCATTGCTATTTGATGATAAATCGTCTTTTTGATTTATGTTCTTTTGAGAAGTGTCAGTTTGATTTGAACTGTTTTCTTCTTGAATATTTAAAAGATCATTATTATCTGCTGTTCCATCACTGATTGGAGTTAAATATAGTAATTTATCAAATGGATCTGTAGTAGTAATAGTTTTATAGTCTGCACCTAATTCAATGACTATTTTTGAATTTTGTCTTTTTTCATTTTCTAAATATTCTACTGGAATACCTTCTTTGATTGGAGCTTTAATTATGTTTTGAATAATAGATATATCACTTGGAATATGAGAATTACCTTGCTCATCAATAATTGGATTGTAATATATATTTGTTGTTTCAATATTTCGATTTGTGGCATTGCCATAATATACTACTTCTAAACATTCTTGACTGAGTCTGTTTAAATAACTGTAAGCTAGTCCAGAAACTTTGGTTCCATTTAATATTTGTATATCACTGAATTGATCTACATTTCCGTAAAAATACTGGGTGATAAAATTTTGAATATATTTGAAATCATTGCCTGCAGGGAGTAGAACTGCTGCCCCACCAAAATATTCTCTGTTTGGTGTGTAAAGAAATCCTCCACAGCTAGTAAAGTCATCTGAAAAAACACGAGATTCAATGTTTTTTCTGTCAATATCTTGTGAAATTTTTGCTAATTGAATGATTTCAGTAATAGAGAGATTTGTCTCAAGACTATCAGCAATAGTATTGTATAAACTTTGAATTTTATTGGAGTCTGTTAAAATATTTAAATCGAGAGCTTTTTCTTTAATGGCTGTTAATAATTGTTGTTGTCGATAAGCCCTGTCAAAGTCACTAGTACTATGTCTGCTTCTGGCAAATTTTAAGGCTGTTTCACCGTCGAGGTCTTGAATACCGGCTTTAAGTGAGAAAGTGGTATATTGAATTGTTTGTCCAAGTGGATATTGTGTATCATAAATTGGTTTTTCAACATCAATGGTAACACCCCCCAAAGTGTCGATGATTTTTACAAAACCTTGAAAATCAACTTTAACATAATATTGAATTGGCACTCCAACTATCTGACTGATTTCTTTGGTAAAATCTTTCATTGCTAAAGAAGAATCTTTTTTATTTTTTTGATAGAAAGTGTCATATAATTTATTAATTCTTTGCCCTCCTAATTCTTTACTATCAATATATAAATCTCTTGGGATGGAGATCATTTTTACTTTGTTGGTTTTCTCGTTGAGGCTGGCGATAATAATAGTATCAGTTAAATTTCCTCCATCATGATTTTCACCACCAACACCAACTAATAAAAAGTTAGTTTGTTTTTTTGTATCTTGTTGAAGATTAGTTCCAAAAGAAAATATTACAGATTTAAAGTCTAAACTTTTAACAAATTTAAAAGTGAGAATAAATAAGCAAATAATAATTATTAACCCAATTGGAATAATTGCCCAATTAGGGAAGTTGGAAAGTTGAAAATTTTCAAAATAATTTTGAGGTATCTTTTGCTCTTTTCTTTCTTTTTCCTGAAAATATTTTCTAATTTTTCTTTTTTTAAAATTCATATTTTGGCTTTGATTTAAATGAAAAATGAGTTTTGTTTGTATTTTGAAATTATTGTCGCTATTTTAAACAAAAATGTAGTTTGACGCCAGGATATTTTGAATATACTATCCAAAAGCAAAATTGCTTATATCTTAAATATAAAATTATGGCAAACAAGAAAAAAACTTTATTAGTTTCTGGAATGTTGATGTTAAGTATTGGCTTAACAGCATGTCAAACAGATTCTTCAGATTCTATTTTATCACCAAAAAATGAAGAAGCTCCAGAAGTAACTTTACAACATGCAATGGTTAAAATGTCAGACGTTAAATCTTATGGGTTTGATGTAACAATGTCTGGAGATTTAAATGGCCCAACTGGAGAAACTCCTGAAAAAGTTGGATTTAATTTTAATTTAAATGGTGGTGTTGATATGGTAAAAGTTGAAGATCCAAGATTAAATTTGAATATGAAGGGAGCTTTTAATGCTGATAAAGATAAAGCAGATGCTGAATTTCAATTAAGATTCAATAAAGATGCAGTTTATGCTAACTTAGTAGCTTTAAATGGTTCAGGTGAAATGGAAATGCCAGAAGAATTTAAAACTATGTTGATTAATAAATGGTGGACTTTACCAATACCTCCTGAATTTTTAGTAGAATTAAAAAATTCTATGCCAGAAAATAATGAAGAAAATTTAACTCCTGAGCAAAAACAAATTAAAGATTTGGTTGAAAAAACTCAATTTTTTAAGAATGTAAAAAGAGTTGGAAATGAAAAAGTTGCAGGAGAAGAAAGTGCTCATTTTACAGCAGATTTTGATAAAGAGGCATTTGCTAATTTTGTTGAAGGGGTTTCTAAAATTCAAGGTGAAGAGTTTACAGATACTGATAGAGAAGATTTAAAAAAAGGTTTAGAATCTATTAATTTCTCTGGTGATTTATTTGTAGGTTCTAAGAGCGGGTTAATTAATAAAGTGAAAGGAACAATTAATCTTAATGATAAAGAAAAATCAGGTGTTGCGGGTAAAGTTCAATTAGAAGTATCTATTTCAAATATTAATAAACCAGTTGTTATTGAAGTTCCAGAAAATGCAGAAGAAGTTCCAATGGAAGCTTTAAGTTCATTGTTTTCAATGTAATATCAAAATTGATTTAATTAAAAGAGACCTTAAATTTTAAGGTCTCTTTTTGTGATTGAGTTTAGAGAGATTTAAAATAATTTAAGTTATAATTTAATTAAAAACTTTATTTTTAGTTAATGATTAAGACTATCAATAAAGTTTTTTTAATAAATACATTAACACTTTCTTTTTTATTGGGGGTAAGTGTGATGTCTTTTTTTATTTCTTTTAATTTATTTGTTGTAATTATTCCCTTAGCTTTTGTATTTTGGATTTTTAAATATTTTTCTTTATTTAACAAAAATTTGATTTTGTTAATTTTATTATTTTTTGTATTTGGTGTGTTCCGTTTATATTTGGATTTTGAAAAATGGGGGACAAATCTAAAGACTTTTAAAAATAGAGAAAATATTATGGCACATTTAGTATCCTTTCCGGATATTAATTTAGATAAACAAAAGATTTTAATTGAAAGTGATTTTGGTTTTTTAGAACTTAAAAGATCTTCATTAGAAAAATATTTGCCTGGAGATACAATCTTTTTTACTGCTGATATTCTAAATTTAAATCAAATTGAAATTGAAGAAAGTTTTATTGGTAGATTTTTTTTATTAAAAATCAATTATTTGGCTCAAAATATAGGTGAGATTAAAGTTGTTAATCAGGGGAAAAAATATTTTTGGTTAGTATTTCTAAGAGGAATTTACCAATTAAGGTTGTATTTTTTAGATATTTTGAATCAGAAATTAGGTGAGCCAGCAGCTTCTTTTGTTGCAGGGATATTAATTGGTGAGAGAGGAAGTTTATCGACTGAAATAAATGAAAATTTTCGTATTACTGGACTTACTCATATTTTGGCGGTTTCTGGATTTAATATTACTATTATTATTAATTTAATTTTATTTATTTTTTTAAGGGCTAGTAAAACTTGGCGATTTTGGTGGAGTTTTATTTGTATTTTCTTTTTTGTAGTAATTACTGGTGCTAGTGCTAGTGTTTTAAGGGCAGGCGTAATGGGGGTGTTAGCATTATTTGTTAAAACGATTGGAAGAAAAATTAAGCCTCTTCAATTAATTTTATTAAGTGTTTTTTTGATTGTAGTTGTTAGTCCAGCTATTTTAAATTTTGATATTTCATTTCAATTATCTGTGGTAGCTACTTTGAGTTTGATTATCTATGGAAATACATTAAATGAGATGCAATTTTTAGGATGGAAACAGTTTATTTGGGAAAGTGTGAGTGTTACATTGGCTGCTCAAATTTTAACTTTACCTTTAATCTTTTTTTATTTTGGAAGTATTTCTTTGATTTCACCTGTGGCAAATTTGGTAGTTGGGCCTTTGATTCCATTTTTGATGTTACTAGGTTCAATAATTATCGTACTGTATTTTATATTTCCATTTTTAATTCCGTTATTAGCAGGCATTATTCAACTTGTTGTTTTAATTTTATTTAAGATAATTGATATATTAGCTCATTTACCTTTTGCCCAAATTGATATAGGGAAAAGTAATATTATTTTAGTAGTTTTCTATTATTTATTGTTATTTAAATTTTTTGATAAACGAAAACTGGAGCAAAATTAGATTCTTTGTCTCGGTCTTCTGTATGGATTAGTTTCCAGTTGGGAATTTGAAAAGCATAAGAATAAATTATTGTACCTTTTTTAATTTTTTTATCGATCATAGGTTGTAATTTTTTTAAGGTATCTGGAAGTAAATAACAAAAAATAATATCTGCATTTTTGAGATTATATAAAGCAAAATCCCCATATTTTATATGGGCTTTTGATCTCCAAAATAATTTTCTAATTAAAGCTAGAAGGTAGACTAATGGGGATAATTCAATCCCAATTGCTTTTGCTCCATACTTATTTGCTGCAATATAGACAAATCGGCCATCTCCACATCCAATATCATATACAACTTGTCCTTTTTTGATTTTGGCCATTTTCACTATTTTTTCAGCTCTTTTCATTGGAGTGGGTACAAAAGGTGCTCCTTTCAACATGGCGTAAATTGTGGGGATAGTGATAGCAATTAATAAAAGAATTGCAAAAATATTATTTAGATTAAGTGCGGAAAAATAAACTAGAGGTAATGCTAATAGGATAGTTACAAGTGATAAAATGAGATCTGCCATTAAATTTTATATAAATATATTTTATTTTTTGGGGATTCTGTGGGGATTACTTTGAAAGGTTTTATATCTTTTAATTTGAAAGTATTAGAAATAAAAATAGTCCCTTTTTTAGATTCTTTTGAAGTTTTTTCCCAAGCAGATTGTAATAATTCTGGTAATAGATAGCAATAAATATAATCTGCATTTTTTAAATTTGCTTGAAGAAAATTTTGATATTTAATTTGTATTTTTGAATGATGAAAAAATTTTAAAATTAAATAAAATAAATAGGGTAAAATAGTAATTTCGTATCCTTGTGCGATTAAACCATTTTTTTCGGCTTCAAATAATACTTTTCCGTCGCCGGCACCAAGATCAATAAAATTTTTATTTGGAGTAAATTGATAATTTTGGAATAAATTTTTAATTATTTTTTTTGAAGATGGAACATATGGAACTTTTGTTCTTATAAAACTGTAAAAAGAAGTTAGGAGTAAAATATTTACTATGACAATAAATATTAAAACTAAAATTTGTAGAAAATTAATCATGAGAGATTGGTGGTATAATCACTTCTTCAGTTTTTTTAATTTGAAAAAGTGGAGGTTGTATTTCTTTGTGTTTTCTTTTGTGTTTTTTATTTAATTTGTGAAGAAAATTAGTTTCAGTGAGATTATTTGGTGTATTTTCAGTATTATTTTGAATATTAAATTGACAAAAAGTAAGACTTCTAATGTCTTGAGTCACAGCATTTAAAATAATATTTTTGATGTTTTCTATGTCTAAATTATTACTGAAATATATCTTTTTATGAGTATTGGTATTAGTAAATTTTTCTAAAATTTTTTGTATTTCGAGATGAAATTCTGGAGAAATTTCTGACGAAACTTTAAATAAATTTTTAATTTTAGAGTCGATATTATGAATATTTGCTAATGAATTATTTTCAAAGATTTGTTTAATTAACTCATTAGATATATTTGGGAGCTTTGTTTTTAATGATTCAATTAATTGATAATTTTCTAGCCCATTGATGGATATTTTATTAAATGCAAGATTTTCAAAAGGTTCAAAAGCTTTAGTTTCATTAAAAATACTTAAAAGTGGTGAACTTAAATCTATGCTTAGTTTTATACTTGGAGATAAATGATTTTTTATTTGAGTAAAAATTTGATTTATTAATTCAAGATTTTGAAGGCTTTCATAACTAATTTCTTTTTGGATAATAAAATCTTGCCAGCCAGTGAACTGTATAATGAATTGTTTTTGAAAATTAGGGTAAATTTGAGAATTTTGTTGTGATTTAACCAAATAATTTTCAATAATTGGTAAGTCTTGTAATAAATTATCAATATTTGTATATGAACTAAAATTTACAATTACTGAAATATCAATTTTATTGTTTTTTTCTTCTTGTTCCTCCTCATTGTTATTTATAGTTAATCCAAGAGCGGTATTTTCAATAAAAGTTGAAATAATTAAGTCAAAAGTGTTTTTGGCACTTAGTAAATTAACTACTTGTTGGTCATAAGGACTGATTAATTCATAGTCTTCTTCTTTAGTTAATGCATCTATAAAATTAGGAGTTAATTCAATATTAAATTGTATAAATTTATTAAGTGTATTTTTTTGAAAATTTTTAATAAAAATTAAATATTCTAAAATATCTGGATGGTGAATATTGAGTGTGAATGTCTGTAAAGGAGTAAAAGTGTCACTAATTTGTTGTCTTAAAACTTCAAGTGTTGAGGTGTAAATTTTAATGAATGAAACTGGCCCAGATGAATAACCTTGAGTGGATTTGATTAAAGACATTTTTGGTCTTAATAATGAGAAATCAACAGTTGTATTAATTAAGTTTTGGAAATTAATGGCAATTTGTTTGAGATGATCAAAAATGTTTGATAAGTCGTCTTCGAGATAAATATGCATTCCACTGAAGGAATTTTGTTTTTTAAGAATATTTTGATGGGGTAGGAAATTCCCTTGCTCAAGAAGTTGTTGGATATTTTTATCATCTTGAGCAAGCTTAGAAAATAGATCAAATTTAGAATTTTGATTATTTGCCAGTGAATAAAATTTAATTAATTTTGTAATTTGAGCTGAATTAAAAAAGTTAGTATTTTCTAAATTTTTATTGAAAATATTGTCTTTATGATCGCTTAGATAATTAGAAATTTTGATATAATTTTCTTCCTGACAAATATTGATTAGTAAATTAATAAATTGATTGATGGTAAAATTTTGTTGGTCATCATTAAGGTTAATTTGGAAAATGTTTAGGTAGGTTTGAGCTTTATTTAAGATTTTTCGCACATCAAAATTAGATTCATTGCTAATGGATGCAATTTGTTCGAGAGTTTCTTGTAAATCTTCACTTGTGAGTATTATTTTTTGCTGATTTTTATCAAAAACAGTTATTTCCATACTTAATTTTTTATATTCCAAATATATTTTTTTTCAATTTTACCTTCAAAACCAAATCCAGATGCTTTTCTGTGACCACCTCCGCCCATAGTTCCCGCTAAATCACTTAAATTATATCCATCTTTTCTTGTTCTGAGTGAGCCTTTGATATGGTTTTCAGAGTCTTGATTAATTAAAACTGCATAATTACTATTATCTACCATACTGATATAATCAATAATTCCGCTAATATCTTCTTGATTGGCATTAAATTTTTTAAAATCTTCTTGCCCAACAAAAGCAATTGAAGTTTGATCTTTATTAACTGAAATATTTTCAAGAGTTTGTCCCCATAAATGAAATTTTGTGAGATTGAAATTACAGTACATATTTTGATGAACTTCTTGTATTGAGGCACCTTGTTCTAGAAGGAAACTGGCGATGTTTAAAACTTGAGCATTGATATTAGAGTGCATAAAACTACCTGTATCATAATAAAGTCCAAATAATAAATTAGTAGCAATGTCTTTAGTTATGTTGAAACCCCAATAGGTGAGTAGCAAAAATAATATTTCTGCTGTAGAAGATAAATAACTATTTACTAAATTTATAGTACCAAAGTTGTTGTTTGACGCATGGTGATCAATATTAATATATTCACCCTGATAATCTGTGATATTAGTAAAGGCAACTTGACTTAGGCTTCCACAATCAACACTAATAATTAAATCATATTTATTAATATCTAACTCATTAATATATTGATCTGCTCCTATTAAGCTTTGACAAGTTTTTGGAGGTTGATGAACACATATAGAATCTACTTCTTGTCCAAATTGCTTTAGGGCGGATTTAAGTGCTAGATTTGCTCCAATTGTATCTGGATCTGGGTGTCGATGAGAAATAATTCCAATTAAATTTGATTTTTTGATAGTAATTAAAGCTTTATCGGCTTCTTTTTTATCAAAATCGAAATTTAATGTATTTAAATCCATCAATTTTTAATCAGGCAAATTATGTATTTTTTCTTCTTGATAATCTTTAGCTAATTCATCAATCGGTGGGAAAAATTGGACTTTTTCATCTGTATAGAGAAAGATTGCTCTTGTTGGACAAGCTTCAGCAGCTAAAGTTGTATTTGTGTTATCAATACTTGGCCCAACTAAAATTGCAATTCCTTCTTCATCCAATTGAAATACTTCACCAGCAACAGCTACACATGCAGCAGCTCCAATACATAAATCTCTGGAAATATTAACTAACATAGAAAAATAATTAATTTTGTGAATCTAAAATAGGCAATTTATGTTTGTTTGTAAATAAGAATACCTATTTATAAATTGGCAAATAGATTTAAGGTTATTAAGATATAAACTTAAATAATAAACTGAGTCTTATTATTTGAATTGGTAGCGATACGGGGAATCGAACCCCGGTTTGAAGGATGAAAACCTTCTGTCCTAACCACTAGACGATATCGCCTTATTTCAACTTGAGTGTTAGCATTATATAAAAAGGCCTTTTGAAGTCAAATTATTTTGTGTTTTTTAAACGATTTTTAAAGATTTTCAAGATAAATTAAATGTTCGGGCTTGATCATTTGTTGAACAATTGAATTTTCTTCAAGATTATGAGTAGATTGAGCTTGGATAATTTTTTGAATTAACTCTCTTCCTTGCTCTACTAATTGGTCTTGTTTAATTTGCTCATCTTTAATGGAATAGCCTTTTTGATTACTTTGGCTAGAATTTAAAAGATAAACTATGCTAGTTAGAACAATAATTACTAATAAAGTGAATATTAAAGCAAAGATACTTTTTTTGATTTCAATAGATAAAGGGGTTCTTACTGGTATAATCTTGCCTCTTTTTTTAATATATTCTTCATTAATCATTGATAATTGCTAATTAACAATTTCTACTTCGCTGTGAAAGATACCGGTTGAAAGTGGAGATAATTCAGCAAATGCTGTTTTGCTTAAATCAATTATAGTTCCATTTACATATGGTCCTCGATCGTTAATACGTACTTTAACTGATTTACCATTACTTAAATTAGTGACTTTAACTATTGTACCAAATGGTAAGGTTTTGTGAGCAGCAGTAGGTATTGAAGGATCATAAGCTTCTCCACTAGATGTTTTTCCTCCATCAAATCTACCACCATAATAAGTTGCTCGTCCAAATTCAGAGTTATTTTGTGTAGCTTTAATTGTTCTGTATATCAACATTGAAAATTCTCCTCTGGTCATTAATTGACCTGGATTGAGGTTTCCTTGTCTATCACTTACAATGAAAGTTTTTTGATCGGCAATTTTAGCATAATCCCAAAACCAATCTGATGGAGAAATATCATCAAAATTATCTGTATAATCTGTGTCTAAAGAAAGTCCTGCTTGTAATAAAGTGACTTTTAAGGATTCTACTTTATTAATTGTTTGATCTGGTTTAAAAGTACCGTCTGGGTATCCTTCAATGATATTTTTTTGATAGGCTTTACAAATGTATGGGAAATACCACTCATTGATATTTAAATCGGATAATGGACAGTTATTTAAAGTTAAATTCTTATTATTATCGTCTTCTTGGTTTTGATTGTATAGAGGTTTTTCTGCTGTACTAAGACTTTGATAGGGGATAGCTCCTACTAAAATTTTCATTGCTTCTGCCCTGTTTATTGGTTGATTTGGTTTGAAAGAGCCATTTGGATAACCTCCAACTAAACCACGATCTTTTAAATACTTCACACCAACATAATATTCATTACCAACTTTTAAATCAGGAAATAAGTCTTCAAATACTTCTTGAGAATTATCTCCTTCTGAATTTGTTTCTTGATTTTCGTTTGGAATTACTATTGTAGGTGTGTTGTCATTTTCTTCTGGTTTAGAAGAGTTTTGATTTTGAAGTATATCTGTTTGAGATTCTTCACTATTTATTCCTTGATTATTTTCTTCTATGGTTAGGATTTCATTGTTGATTGAGTTATTGTTAGTATCTTCTCCAATAACAGGACTGATTATTGTGAAAGTAAAAACGATAATGAAAGCAAATGAATAGATGAAGTTTTTAGTATTCATATTTTTAGATATTAACTTCTGGTTTAATAACGATATGTCTTAATTCCCCTTCACCTTCACTTTCAGTTTTAATATCATTAAATTTTTCTTGAGCTAGATATAGATGTACTAATCTTCTGAAATAGGGAGTCATAACTGGTAGACTTTGAGGGCTTGACAGTTTCCTTACCATTTCAACTTTTCTTTCAGCTAAATTGATAATGTTTTGTTCTTGCCTTCTTCTGTAATTTTCAATGTCTAAGCTTATTTCAGGTTTTTCAGTGATATTTTCACGATCTAATTCAGCCCAAAGAATTAGCTTAATGATATGTTGTACAGCATTAATATTTTCGCCATGATGTCCAATCATTAAATTTGGATGAGAAGTTTCAATATTAATTTTAAATGAATTGGTTTCTGGTTGCTCTATTCTTATTTTATTGATACTGATCCCCATTTTATTGAGAGTTTGCTCCAGAACTTGATGTATTTTATTTTCCATAAGATAAAGTTAAGCTTTAATAATTGTTATATTTGAATCGTCATTATTTTCTTGATCGCTATTTTCATTGCCTTCAATTGTTTCTTTTTGTTTTTTCCTTTGGTCATTTACTTGCTTGTAATGCTCTTTTTTGGATTTATTTCTATTCTCATTTAATACTTCAATAGTGATTTCTTCTTTTTGGAAGCTTTTGTTGACAACTAATTGTTGAATTAATCCATAAAGTGTAGAAAAGGTCCAATAAAGAGCTACTCCAGAAGGTACTGATGCTGTGAAAAAGACCATCATTGCAGGCATCATATAAGTCATTGTTTTATTGGCAATTTCCATTTCAGATGATTTTTTGTCTGATGTCTTTTTATTTTTATTAAAAGTAATTTTTAATTGAATGTATTGCATAATCCCAACTAAAACTGGAAGAATAAAAATATCTTTTTTAGTTAAATCAAAAAATCCAATCCAAATATTTTGAGTATTACTTAAATTGAAGTTGGAAAAAAATGAATATAAAAGGTAGTGGCTACTTGAATCCATTCCTGACTGAATCACATTATATAAACCAATTAGAATTGGAAGTTGTAGTAAAACAGGAAAACAACTACTGAAAGGATTTACTTTGTGTTCTTTGTAAATTGCGAAAGTTTCTTGAGCTATTTTTTGTTGATCTGTACCATATTTTTCTTTAAGGGCATTAATTTTAGGTTGAACATGTTGTAATTTCTTTTGCGCTTTTAAAACTTTATGGTTTGGAATTAGTAAAATTGTTCTTATAAATATTGTAAGGAGAATAATGGCCCAACCTAAATCATTATTCGGCATAATATGCACTAATAATGCTAAAATGTTAAAAATAGGTTGATAAATTAATACTGTATAAATCCATTTGAAAAATGACATATTAACTACTTGAAATGGTGGTGTTTCTAGTGGTTCCCCATTAATATTTAATTTTAATTTATATGTTCCTAGGTTGCCAAATAATTCATGATTCCACTGTTTAAAACTATAGGCATATTTTTCACTATTTGGAATAATAATGTCTTGGATATTTTGGCAATCTAAAGCTGTTTGATAGTTTTTATTTTCCCATTTATTGTTAACTAATGTTTCTACTTGAATATCTGGAGATGGACATAAGGATTTAATAACTATTTCTTCACCAGTGTTATTTTCAATATTAGCTATTACTACATCATTTTGGTTAAATTTTTGTTTATTTAAACTGATTTGAACTCCAGTTTTTACAACTTCACCTTTATTGCTAAAAAATTGATTAAAAATAAAATTAACAATTAATAAGATGATGAAAAAGGTAATTATATTGTTTAATATATTTTTGAAAGGTTTTTTATCCATGTATTATTGTTGATTGGTAATATTTTGTAATACTTCTGTTAATACTTGATTTTGTTTGATTGGTGAAAGTTGGATGAAATGATCTTTGATAATGATGATAAAGTCTGTTGATATGTTTTTAAAATTACTATTCCTGATTAATTCGTAAAGTCTTCTTCTTAAATAATTACGGTCAACTGCTAAAGGATAAACTTTTTTACTGACTACCACACTATATCTGTTTTCTTGGATTTTGTTGAGATGAAATTTAATTGCCAAAGATTCATTATTAAATCTATGACCTTTTTTAATTAGCCATGCAACTTGGTTGGTAGAAAGTCTTTGTTTTTTATTTAACATTAAAAGACAAAAGGAATGTATTCCGTGATTTTACTTTTTATCGCTTACAGTTAATTGTTTGCGACCTTTTGCTCTTCTGGCAGATAGTACATCACGACCACCTTTAGTTTTCATTCTGGTAAGGAAACCATGCATCTTTTTATGCTTTCTTTGTTTAATTTTTGCTATCGGCATTGCTTTGTAGACTTAAAATAAGGGATAAAATGTTCTTGCAGAAGATAGCCGTAAGTTCTTTTTGTGTCAATTTTATTTTTATGTTAAGATTCGGTCGTTAAAAATAAAAATAATTAGATAAAACTAAAAAGATGGCTCATAAAAGATACAGATCACAATATGATTTTTTATTTGTAGGTAAAGATGAAGGAAGTTTTGTAGAAAATTATGCTTATGATTTAGGAGAAAATGGAGAAGATAGTGGAAAAATCTTTATTAGTCTAGAAATAACTCAAAATTCTGTAGATCCAGATAAAATTGGGGATTTAATATTTGATAGTTTGAGGAAAGTATTTTTTAGAGATGGAGAGATAGATGGCTATGAGAGGTTTGAAAGTGCTTTGAAGGAGGTTAATAAAAATTTAAATGACTTTAAGTCTGAAAGAGATAATGATTGGTTAGGTAAATTAAATATTATTATTGCGGCTATTGTTGGAGATCAATTATATTTAACTCAATCTGGTGAAGCTGAGGCATATTTGTTGAGGAAAAAATTTTTGACTACAATTAGTGATGATTTAAGTGAGCAAAGTAGTACAGATATATTTACTAATATTGCTTCTGGTGATCTTGAAGATGGTGATTTAGTGTTGTTAAGTACAACAAGATTACTTAGATATGTTTCGAAAAATGATTTGGCAAAACAAGTTGGAGGTAATTTACATCATTCTGTACAGAATATAAGAGACTTTTTACAAGGTGAGGTTTTGAATAAAATTGCATTAATTGCTATTCAAGGGAATTTAGTAGATCAATCTAATGTGATTCGTGATAATGAAGTTGAAGAAGATGGAAAACAAATAAGCTCTACTGTTAAAAATAAGACTAAGGAGGTAAATATTATAGAAAATGTGAAAAACTTTTTTGTAGATTTATATTATGATCTAAAAGATAGAATAGGAGATTTAACCAGTGATAATGAAGAAGTAATTTCAAGATCTTCTAGGAGTAAGATTGGTAGTTCTTGGTCTTTTAGTAATTGGAGTAAAGATAAATTTTTGATTGCGATTATTGTTTTGATTTGTATTTTGACTTTGGGTATTTGGTGGTTAAGAACCAAAGCTGATGAGAATGTAAAAATACAAAATTATGCCAATAATTTAATAGCAGCAAGAGAAGAGGTTAATTCTGCTATTACTACAAGCCAATTTGATAAAGCAAAAGCTTCAGAACTTTTAAGTGATGCTCATTCTAAAGCAATTGAAGTTTTAAATAGCGGTTATAGTAAAGATAAAGCTCGAGAATTATTAGATTTAATCGTTGAAACTCAAGATAAATTAGATGGTGTTATACATCCAGAAGCTCAATTAATGGCTGATTTAAGCACTAAGAGAGATAATGTAAGTGCTTTAGGTTTAGTTAAATTTAAAGATAAATTATATGCATATGAATATAATGCATTATATCCAATTGCTTTAGATCATATTAGTGATCCTTTAACAATTGATGATAATGAAAAAGTGGTTTCAGCTGTGAATTTTGATGATAAAGGCTCTATTCTGTTTTTGACTGAAAATGGCAGGCTTTTAGAATATAAAGACGATAGAATTTCATTTTTACAAACATCTGATGAAGTATATAAAAAAGGACGAGTTATAAAATCTTATAGTAATAAAATTTATATCTTAGATCCAAATTCAAATCAGATTTGGCGTTATACAAGAAGAAGAGATTCTTTTGACGGTGCTCAACCTTATGCCAATGATGTAAATTTAGAAAATGGAGTAGATATTGCTATTGATGGGAATATTTATGTTCTAGGTAGTGATGGTTATATTACTAAGTTGTTTCAAGGTAATAAGCAGGATTTCCCAATTAAAAAGGAGCCAACTAAACCTTTAGATAATCCGGTGAAGTTATTTACAGAAGCAGAAATGTCACAAATTTATATTCTTGATAAAACTGAAAATAAAATTTTAGTCTACAATAAAGATGATAGGAGTGGAGGAGCTACATATTCTGGTCAATATGTATTTGATGATTTGTCTGATATTAGAGACTTTTATGTAGATAAGAATACTAATACTTTATATGTTTTAACTCCTTCTAAAGTTTATAGAGTTGTATTGAATCCTTAAGAGTAACTTTTCATTATAATCTCTTATTTATTTCTGTTAAAAGAGAATATTAAAATACTATTAAAAACGCTGTAAATTTTTATATTCCACTTAACTCTTGATGAATAAATTCAGCAATTTTAATACTTGCTTCAGGTTTACTTTGTTTAGATAAATTTTTAACGATTCTTTGATAATTATTAAAAATATAATCTATTGCTTCAGTAATTGTCATATTAGCATCTTTTAAGACAATTCCTAAGTCATGTAATTTAATTAATTCGGCATTACCAATTTCTTGACCCAATATAACATCTGTAATAATCATTGGCTTGATTGCTGCAATACATTCCATTACGGTAGCTCCTCCAGCTTTAGTAATAATTATGTCAGCATTTTTAATAAATTCTGGCATTTGATCAGTCCAGCCTATAATTTTGATATTTGAACTTTGTAAGTGTTGTAATTTTGGAAAAAGTTCATGGTTTCTACCTGTTATAATTATAAGATTTAAATTATCTTTATATTTTTTCTTTATTTCTTGTACATTTTCTTCGATAGGATCATTTATATTATTAGCTGGTAGGTAAAGAATAGTTTTATTTTGTGGTTTTAATTGATGCTTAGTGAAAAATTTTTCTTTATTTGATTTATTTTGGAAGGTTAATTTTACTGGAAAACCAAAAACTTTAATATTGTCTGGTTTGGCACCTAATTTTTGAAGATTAGCAGCTGTTTCTATATTGGCTACGATGTGGGTTGATGGTTTTCCTGAAACCCAAACATTGTGAATTGTAATAGAATCAGTAATTAAACTGATAAATTTTACATGTGAGATGTCTTTGATGGCTAAAGATGTGATATAATCCCAAATTGGAAACACTGATAGTACTAAATGTGGATTTTTATTGGTAAAAAACTTCTCTAATTTTGCGGCGTTAAGTGGATAATTTACAAGATTTAATAGTTGTACAGGCCATTTAGCATCAGTTCCTTCAAAAAAGGCTTTATAAATTAATGGATAATTTTTAGTAGTTCCTTCATAGGCTTTAATCGTAGCTTTATTTAACAATTTCCCAATTTTATCAAAGAAGTCTACAATTTCGATATTGTAGTCTTTTCCATATAATGACTCTAATCCCTCTTTAATGGCTTTTGAAGCACTCATATGCCCTTGTCCAAGCAAGGCACTTAAAATTAAAATATTTTTTCTATTTACTGGAAAATTATGAATTTTTTCTTGTAAATCTTCTAAAGCTTCTTGGATTATTAGATGATTTTTTGAGTCTATATTTTGAAATTGTAGTGATAAATTTAATAATTGATTAATTTTTAAAAAATTGCGATTTAGCTTGTCCAATGCGGAATTTAGATCTTTGTAATTATCATTACTTAATGCTAAAGCTAATTGAGTGGTGAAATTTATTAAACTTTTTTGTATTTTTTTATTAATAATATTTTTTTGGCTATGTTCTAAAATATTATTGATTTGTTCAATTACTTTAATTGTTTCTTTGTAAATTGATGTGTTAGAATAAGAATTCATTTTGCTGAGATTAACTTTAATGATTGCCTTGCCATTGCTTCTTCTTCATTTGCAGGGATAACTAATACCTTAATTTTGCTATTTGTGGAAGTGATAAATTGATCATTTTGTTTATTTTTTTGTTGATCAAGTGAAATATCAAGATATTTAAGATAATCAAGAATATTTTTTCTTATATAGAAAGCATTTTCTCCAATTCCTCCACTAAAAATGATGGCATCTACTCCATTTAAAACTCCAATGTATTGATTAATATATTTGGCTATTCTTCTACTATATAAATTTAAAGTTAAAATGGCTTTTTGATTATTTTTTAGTGATTTATGATAGAGGATTCGCATATCTGAAGAAATTCCACTTAAACCTAGTAATCCAGATTTTTTGTTGAGAAAATTAATTGTTTCACTAGTAGTAAATTTTAACTTTTCATTTAAAATAGGTATGAGTGCTGGATCTATATCACCTGATCTTGTTCCCATGATTAAACCTTCTAGTGGAGTGTATCCCATAGATGTATCAATGGATTTTCCATTTTTAATTGCAGTGACAGAACATCCATTTCCAAGATGAACAGTAATTAATTTTTGATATTTAAATTTATTTTTTTTAAGTAATTTTGTGGCTTCTTCACTAATATATTGATGATTTATCCCATGAAACCCATATTTTCTTATTTTATATTTATTATAAAGTTCTAATGGGATTCCATATAAATAAGCTTCTTTTGGTAAAGTTGAATGAAAAGCTGTATCAAAGATGGCTATTTGTGGAATTTTCGGTTCTTTTTTAATACAAGCTTCAATACATTTAATATTTGCAGGATTGTGAAGGGGGGCGATTTTAGAAAATTCTTTCAAATCTTTAATGACTTTTGTATTTAAAACTATTGGTTTTTGATATTTTTCCCCACCATGAACAACTCTATGACAAATTAAATCTATTGATTTGTCTTTAATCAGATTTAATTTTTGTAGGTTTTGAAATATTAAAGAAATACCATGATAATAGGTATTAATAGGTAAATTGATATTTATATTTTCTTTTGTAGTGTTTAATAAAAACTTAGAGGTTGGTAGTTTAATTGCGTCAACTAGCCCTGATGCAATAGTTTTTAAATGACCTTTTTGTTTTTTAAATAGTTTAAACTTTATAGATGAGGATCCTGAGTTGATTACAAGAATAAGCATTTAAAAATATTAATCTTTATTGAGAAAATTAATTAATTACTGTGATATTGATTTAGCTAGATTTAAGACTTGTAACATCTTTAATGGCTTGGCTGGCATCATCAATTGCATCTTTGGCTTGATTAATTTTTTCTCCAGTTTCATTTATTTGTTGTACTTTTGTGTCAATAATATATTTTGCATCATTAACTGTTTGTGTGGTTTGTTCAATTCCACTTTGAACTTTTTCTTTTGTGGTATTTAAAGTGTCTTGAGCTTTATCTACTGTTTGATCAATATTATTTCTTAATGAATGAGCTGAATCTTGCATTAATTGACATCCACTAAAAATTAATAGTGAGAATGTGAGTATAGAAAAAAAAGTTAAATTTGTTTTCATATTTTATTTTGAAAAAAGTTCTTTAAAATCTCCATTAAATTGATTTAAGAAACTGTGCATATTAATGACGTCATCAGTTGTAATAATGGTTCCTTGAATTTGATGTTCAATATTATTTTCTTGAATTGCTCTGTGAGCACGAATTATTTGCTTTCCTTTTTTATTAGGTTCAGAAATGTGCTTTTCCTCATCACTAATAGTGATATGTACTAAAAGTTGATTTTGACACTTATAACAATTTAAATTGAAAAGTCCTTGATCGTCAAAAGTAGATAAAACTTCAATATTTTCATTGGCATAAGGTTCATTGCAATGAGAACAAGGCAGTGTTTTTCTTAGATATTTAATAATTTGTGATAACTCGTTAAAATTCATGGTGTATTCTTATTTTCATGTTTGGAATATATCAGGTTTTGATTTTCAAATCTAGGTTTTATTTATTTGTCAATTAGAGTATAATTGTCCAGTATTATGTTATAAATCTGTTTAGTTTATGCCAAAACGTAAGAGGAGGAGTTCCACTAATCGTACTAAATCTAGGATTCGTAAGAAACAGTCTATTACTTTGAGTGTGCCTAAATCTGTGATGAGAGAGATTTATGGAGTTATTTATTTGGGGTTGGGGGTTTTTACTATCTTGAGTTTAAATAATAGTTTTGGAATAGTTGGTGATTTATGGCTTGATTTTTTGAAACCAATTTTGGGATGGGGAATTTATGGGTTCCCTTTTATGTTAATTTTTATTTCTCTGTTATATTTTTTATCTAAAAAAATTAGTTTTCCTCTTTCAAGAATATTGGGTATTTTTTTGATGATGGTTGGGGCTTTATCTATTATCCATTTGTCAGTCCCAATAGATTCAATTTATTTAGAGGCTAAAGCTGGTAATTATGGTGGATATATTGGTTTTATGACTGCTTTTACATTTTTGGAGTTATTAAAAATGGGAAATATGGGGGCGACTGCTGTATTTTTAGTTATTTTTTTAACAGGAGTATTATTAACTTTCCAAATTTCTTTAATTACTATTTTGTCTTTTTTGAAGCCAAGTTTACCTCAAATTCAAATTAGACAATATAATGATATGGAAAGTGAGGCAGAAGAGATTATTGAGGAAGCTAAATTAACAAGGAGAAAGCAAAAATTAGATGAAGCTTTGTTACAGAAAATAGATGAGATGCCAGATAGTGAGTTTGTGAAAAATGTAAATATTGCTGAAGGGGAGCCAACTTTGAAAATTCGTAGAGCTGCTATCAATAATAATCGAACTAGTGTAGGACAAGACCAAGAAGTTGGAGGAGATGATGAAGGTGTAAAGAAAGTTGTGAGAAAAATAACTATAAAAGATGAAACTTCAGAAGCCTTAACGTCAAAACCTTCTTATAAAGATCAAAATTGGGCTCCTCCTTCTTTAGATATTTTGGCAGAAGCGGTTCCTGATGCTGCTACTGATGATAATTTATTGGCTGATAATGCTAGAAAGATTAAAGCTAAATTAGATCAATTTGGAATTGATGTGACAATGCATGAAGTTCATGTTGGACCTACAGTTATTCAATATACTTTAAAACCATCTGAAGGGGTTAAACTTTCAAAAATAACTTCATTAAAGAATGATTTGGCCTTAGCTTTAGCAGCTACTGCTGTGAGAATTGAAGCTCCAATTCCTGGAAAAAGCTTGGTGGGTATTGAAGTTCCAAATGAACATAGAAGTGTTGTTCACTTGAGAGAAATTTTAGAGAGTCGTGAATTTAATGAGATTAAATCTAATTTGAGATTTCCATTGGGTAGAGATGTTGCTGGTAAACCAGTTTGTGGAGATTTGGCTAGTATGCCACATTTATTAATTGCTGGTGCTACTGGTTCTGGAAAATCTGTTGGTATGAATTCATTTTTACTTTCTTTATTATTTCAAAATTCACCTGCAGATTTAAGACTTATTTTAGTTGACCCTAAGCAAGTTGAATTAAAAACTTATAATGGTTTACCACATTTACTTACTCCTGTTATTAATGATCCAGAAAAGGCTGCTATTGCTTTAAGGTGGTGTGTAGCTGAAATGAATAGAAGATATAAATTACTTTCTGATCATGGAGTAAGAAATATTGCTGAATACAATGAAATTGTGAGAGAAAAGCAGTCAGAACAAGGTGAAAATATTGCTCAAGATAGTGTTATTAAAATGGCTGTTGAAAAAGCTGACCAAGAGTATGGGGAAAATGATTTAGAGGGAAATAAATTTTTGCAAATGCCAGAAGATAAAGTGTTTGATGAGATTCCTCAAAAAATGCCAAATATTGTAATTATAATTGATGAGTTAGCTGATTTAATGATGTCTGCTGGTAAGGAGGTTGAAGCTTCAATTTGTCGTATTGCTCAAATGGCAAGAGCTGTAGGTATGCACTTGGTTTTAGCTACTCAAAGACCTTCTGTGGATGTTATTACTGGTTTAATTAAAGCAAATGTACCTTCGAGAATTGCTTTTGCGGTATCTTCTCAAATTGATTCAAGAACTATTTTGGACTGTGTTGGGGCTGAAGATTTGCTTGGAAAAGGGGATATGCTTTATTTGCCTGGTGGAACTTCAAAAATGTTGAGGATTCAAGGTATTTATGTTTCTACTAAAGAAATTGAGAAAGTAGTAAATAATGTAAAATTACATGGTGATCCAATGTATGAAGATATTATTTCTCCTAAAATTGCTTCTGAAAAGGTGTTGGGGTTACCTAAATCTGGTTTAGCAGATGAAGAAATGGGGGATGGTTTATATGAGGAAGCTTTGAAAGTAGTTATGGAGTCAAGAAAAGCTTCTGCTTCATTACTTCAAAGGAGACTCAAAGTAGGTTATGCGAGAGCTGCTCGTTTACTTGATTTAATGGAAGAAAATGGAGCTATTGGACCTGTGAATGGGGCTAAACCTCGTGAGATTTATATTGATTAAATTTGTTGAATTAATTGTGGTGACGCCACTTCTAGACACTGCTTTTTTGCTGGCGATTTATCCACCCCGTCAGCCTTCGGCTGCCACCCCTCAAGAGGGGAATGATTTGCACCTTGAAAAGACTTTAATATCATCACTCAAAGCTTCGTCCCTCAAGAGAGGAATTTGTAGCTTTATTAGTGCGATGACTTTTTTCTCTCTCCAGTGTGTAGTGCAAAAACCTCACACCAGTGTGGGAATTTCATCAAATAGAAAAACATTTTGTAATTTTCCCATCCCTAATCCCCACCCACCCAAGGGGCAGGGTAACATAAAAATTTAAACTCAAGATGAAATTGATCTTAATTATTGCCTATGTTTACATTTTTTAATTTTAATTTTGCATTCAGGACAAATATCATTGCGACCTAGATTTTTGAAAGGTTGATTATTGTCGTCTTGATTATCATTTGTATTGATTACTCTAATACCTTCATTGGAGGTATCTTGTGGCATTGCCCAATCGCTTGATGATTGATTATTGAGTGTTTGAGGAGGATTTCCATCAAAACTATCTGTGTTTGTAATTATATTTTGAGGTGCGGTATTTTCTCTTGGTAAAGGTGGATTTTGTATTATTTCAAGATTAACTCTAAATAGGGTGGTTACTGTATTAGTTTGAATATCACTTAATAATTTTGTGAACATTAAGTAGGCTTGTTCCTTATATTCAATTAATGGATTTCTTTGTGCATAACCTCTTAAAGAAACGCTTTCTCTGAGGTTTTGCATATTATCGATATGTGACATCCAAAGGGAATCAATTACTGATAAAGATATTCTTTTTTCAACTTGTCGTAAGATTGCTGGATCGGGAAGTTGTATTTCTTTGTTATTATAAACTTCAAATAAATAAGTCCTTAGATGTTCAATTAAGGCTTCTTCTTCATTTAAATCTTGTAAGGTTGCAAGTGATATTTGAGCTTTTGCTTCTGGAATGATTAAAGCCAAGTCATCTAGAATTTTGTCATAATTATAACCTGATTCATTTATTAAAATATTATTTTGTATAATTTTTTCAGCCTCTTTTTCTATTAATAAAATAATTTCATTTTTAATATCTGTATTGAATAAAGCCTTCCTTCTACGGCTATAAATAATTTCACGATGTTTATTCATTACATCGTCATACTCTACTAAATGTTTTCTTATATCAAAATTTCGTCCTTCTACTTTCTTTTGAGCGCTTTCAATGGAATTAGTAATTACTTTATTTTGAATTGGAGTTTCATCGGGTAAATTGAGAAATTCCATCATTTTTTGAATTTTTTCTCCAGCAAATAGACGCATTAAATCATCGTCCATTGAAGCATAAAATACGCTTTCTCCGGGATCTCCTTGACGACCTGTACGACCTCGTAGCTGATTGTCAATTCTCCTTGATTCATGTCTTTCTGTTCCAAGAACTATTAAACCTCCTAGGGCTTTAACTTCATCATCAACTTTAATATCTGTACCTCTACCAGCCATATTTGTGGCAATTGTTACTGCTCCTTTGTAGCCGGCTTTTGCTACGATTTCTGCTTCTTGCTGATGATATTTAGCGTTTAATATAGAATGAGAAATACCTTCTTGTTGAAGAGCTCTACTTAGAGATTCAGATTTTTCAATTGAAACTGTTCCAATTAAAACTGGTTGGCCTTTTTTATTTGCTTCTTTTACTTTTTGAGCTACTGCAATAAATTTGCCTCTTTGATTTTTGAAAATAACATCTGGTTGGTCAATTCTGGCAATAGGTTTGTTGGTTGGAACTACAATAGTCTCAAGTCCGTAGATTTGTAAAAATTCATCTTCTTCTGTTTTTGCTGTACCAGTCATTCCAGCTAATTTGCTGAATAAACGAAAATAGTTTTGTAGTGTAACAGTGGCTAAAGTTTTGCTTTCTCTTTTTATTTCTACTCTTTCTTTTGCTTCAATTGCTTGATGTAATCCATCTGAATAACGACGTCCAGGCATTAAACGACCTGTAAATTCATCTACGATTATAATTTCTCCATCTTTTACTACATAGTCCACTTCATTTTTAAAGATAGAGTTTGCTTTTAATGCTTGTTCAATGTGATGAACTTCTTCAAAACCAGCATCAGTATAAATATTTTCTACTCCCATTAATTTTTCCATTTTGGCAATTCCTTCTTCTGTCAAAGTCGCAGCTCTTTGTTTTTCATCAATTTCAAAATCTGTGCCAGGTTGTAGTTGCCTGACTAATGAGTTATATTTTTGATATTTCTCAGTTGATTCAGCTCCAGCTGTAGAAATAATTAAAGGAGTTCTTGCTTCATCTATTAAAATGGAATCAACTTCATCAATAATGGCGTAATTTAAAGATCTTTGAACAATATCATCTGTGTTTGAAGCCATATTATCGCGAAGATAATCAAACCCAAATTCATTATTAGTTCCATAAGTGATATCGGCTTGGTAGGCTTCTTTTTTTTCTTCATTTTTCATGGCATTTAAAATAACTCCAGTTTTAAGACCTAAAAAGTTATATAAAATACCCATCCAACTTGCATCTCTTTGAGCTAAATATTCATTTACTGTAACTAAAAATGCTCCATTCCCAGCTAAAGCGTTTAAGTATAAAGGCATGGTACAAACTAAAGTTTTACCTTCACCAGTTTTCATTTCAGCAATTTTTCCTTGATGTAGAATAATACCTCCAAGTAATTGAACATCAAAAGGTATCATTCTCCACATATAGGTGTTTTGATTTTCATGGTGATGCTTTTTTTCTTCTTCAAACTCTGCAATTATTTCTTCTTGAGCTGCTTTACTTTCTTCTGCATATAATTTGTCGATTATAAATTCTCTGCCATGTATTCTTCTGCAAGCACTTTTAACAAGAGCAAAAGCTTCAGGTAAAATATTGTCCAGTGTCTCACCATTTTTTAATCTTTCTTTTAGTTCAGCAGTTTTTTTAGGATAATCTTCGTCTGAAGTTAAAGTTTTTTGATATTCTTCTTCAATTTGATTTATTTTTTTTACTATTGGTAATATTTTTTTTATATATTTCTCATTTGGATCACCAATTATTTTTTCTATAAATTTTCGTACCATTCTTTTGAGGCTTTAAATATAAAATATAGGGGGATTTTACTCTTCGTATTTTTTGAAGACAACTAGTATTGTACTGATTAATATTTTTAAATCTAGTAAGATACTCCAATTTTCAATATAAAATGTATCTAATTTTACTTCTTGTTCAAAGTTTAGATCACTTCTACCACTTATTTGTGCCATTCCTGTAATACCGGGTTTAATTGTTAAAACAAATTTATGGTGTTTTTGATATTTTTCTACTTCTTCTGGTAAATGAGGTCTTGGCCCTACTAATGACATTTCACCTTTAAAAACATTAAATAATTGAGGTAATTCGTCTAGAGAAGTAGATCTTAGAAATTTTCCGATTTTTGTAACTCTTGGATCATTTTTAATTTTGACCATTGGGGATCCTTTTCTGATATCTAAATGTGAAAGTTCAGTATAGCGGAGGTTATGGGAGTTAGGAATCATAGTTCTAAATTTATAAAAGTTGAATAAATTACCTTTGACTCCTACTCTTTTTACCCTTGATTTATCGTCTAAATATTTAAAAATAATTGTTCCTTTAGGATCATCAATTTTGATTAAAATAGATATTATTACGAAAATAGGGGACAGAATGATTAATAAAATAAGGCTTGAAATAAAGTCAAAACCTCTTTTAATAACCCTTCCCCAACCATCTAAAGGCGTTTGTTTCAATGAAATAATTGGAATACCGTCTATTGTGTTTGTTTCAATATTTGTTCTTTGCATTTCAAGCTGATTTGGAATGAAACTGTATTCAAGCTGATGTTCACGACAAAAATGTAATAAATTTAAATCTTGTTTTAAACGTTTTGAATCAGAATTTTCTTTATATTCAATAATTTTATCTATTTTATATTTTTTGATGATTTCTTTCAAATTCATTATTTCTCCGAGATATTGGAGATTTTCGATGTTTTGGTCTTGTTGTGAAAGGTAGCCAATTAGTTGATATTGAGGGTTCTTTTTAAAGTTTATGATGATAATGTCTGTGCTGGGGCTGATGCCAATAAATAGAACTTTTGTTTGGGCGAAGCCTGCTTTATATAGTTTATTTTGTATAAGCTGTAAAATTATTCTTCCAAGACTAATAAAAATGAATGCCAAAATGGCTGAATTGATTAGAGCTAAGCGGGAAAATGGAAAAGTTCTAATTAAAAAATAATAAGTAATAATCGCTAAAAACCAAATGATGGTACCGATAAAAACTTTGTAAATTTGGAAACTTAGTGGTTTTGGTCTTTTTAAACTATATAAATTTAAAGTTGCAAGGATGAGGACTAAGCCTAGAGTTGCTTTTATGGAAAATACAAAATAATGAGAAATGGTTGGAAACATTTCTGCTGTAATTGGTAAGTTTATCCCTGGAATTAAATCAGGAATAAGTCGAAGGTAATAAGCAGAAAAAAAAGACAGTATTCCCAGTAAAAAGTCTATTGGTATGCGAAGAGTTCCTAAAAAGATTTCAAGAGGTTTCATAAAATTTGAATAAGCGACTAGATTTTAACAAATTATGTGCTTATATCAATGAAAATTGTCTTTGTAGAATTTTTTAAAACTATTTGGTATTTTAAAAATTTAGATTCTGTCAGATCATAAGCCGAGTTCTGTCTTGTTTAAAACAAGTGCAATCATCTATCTAGGCTATTTTTTGCAAAATAGCTCAAGCGATGGGGAGTTTTTGTCTGACTAAGCACAGTGTATCCAAATCCTCCCATCCCATCTTGCTACAAATGGGGTTTACCATGAATCTCTATTTACATAGAGCCACCCGATTTTGCTTAAATTGCTTTAAGCTATATAAAAGGGCTTTTCACCTTTGATTTTGTTATACCTACATAAGTAGATGGACAAAATTAGTATAGTCTCTGTGGCACTTTCCATACTATATACTTTCATATATAGCTACTTCCGTTAGAAGTCATTTTGCTTAATTGTAGCTCGGACTTTCCTCTTGCTTTTAAAGATCATGACCGAAGTCATAATTTAAAGCCAGTGATTGCTCACTGACAGAATCTTTGGGAATTATAATTAAAAAACACTAATTTGACAAATAATTTTTATTATTGCATTTTAGTATTTAATTAAGACTTTTTATTTATTTTTTGGTTGTCTTAACTTTTTAAATTCAGATTTAAAGAATTTAACTGCATATAAACATTCTTTGATTTTTTCATTATTAGGTTCGATTGCTAATACTTGATTAAATAAATTTCTAGCTTTATCAAATTCTTTATTATTTAAATAGCATATTCCTAAATCACTTAAAATTAATGGATCATTAGGACTTAATGCTAGAGATCTTTCTAAAATAACTAATCCTTGTTTTCTTTCTCCAGAATGGAAAATTGACCAACCAAGACATCTTAAGATTTCTGGATGATTAGATTGTAATTGATCAGCTCTTTCAAGATGTTCAATTGAAATTTGCCAATTTCCTAATGCTGAATGAGAAAATCCAATGAGGTAATGTGCATTTGCAGATAACGGGTTAAGGCGTAGTGCTTGAATTAATGCTTTTTCAGCTTTTTTATATTCCCTCATACTTAAATAGTTATCCCCAATTTCTTCATAAGCTGTTTCATTATCTAGGTCTGAATTTAATATTTTTTCGCAAATTCTAATGGCTTCTTGATGTTCTCCAGCCATTTTTAATTTATCAGCCTCATTAAACAGATAATTGATATTGGGTTCTTCTCTAATCATGTTGAAATATTTAATTTTTATTTGATTTTTGATTTTTTCTTTTGATCTTTTTTATAGATCTTGGAATTTTTAAATCCTTTCATTATATCAAATTTTAGACATTTTGAAAATGCCTATATTTAAAAAATAGACTTGGCGTAATTATAAAAATATAGTGTTAGTCTAGATTTAGACTTTTTAAATATTTTTTTAAATCTGGTGCTATATCATTTCTTTCTAATGCAAAATCAATATTGGCTTTGAGTAAACCGATTTTTTGACCAGTATCATATCTTTTGCCTTCTAGGACTTTACTATAAATTTTTTGCGTTTGAAGCAGTACTTCAAATCCATCAATTAATCTTAATTCGTTTCCAGTACTTTTTTTGCCTTTTTCTATACAATTAAAAACTTCGGGAGTGATAATATATTTTCCTATGATGGCGAGATTAGATGGGGCCTGCTCTGGTTTTGGTTTTTCTACTACTGCTTCGACTTGATAAATACTATCTGATTTAATTGATTCTAAATTAATTTTTTTTCCTTTAATCACTCCATAATGAGAGATTTCTTCTTGAGGAACTTCTTGAAGTCCAATGACTGAACAGTTTGTTTCTTGATAAACTTCTATTAATTGTTTTATTGCTGGTGATTTGCTTTGAATAATATCATCTCCAAATAGTACAGCACATGGCTCATCTCCAATAACTTCCTTGGCGCATAAAATAGCATGACCATCACCAAGTGGCATTGGTTGTCTTACATATACGAAATTAGCTAGTTTAGAAATTTTTCTTACTTCTTCAAGTAACTCTAGTTTTTCTTTCTCTACTAGCGTGTATTCAAGCTCAAAACTTGTATCAAAATGATCTTCAATTACTCTTTTACCTCTTCCTGTTACCATAACAATTTCTGTGATTCCAGCTGAAACAGCTTCCTCAACTAAATATTGGATAACAGGCTTATCTACTATTGGTAACATTTCTTTTGGTTGGGCTTTAGTAGCTGGTAAAAAACGAGTTCCAAAACCAGCAACAGGAAATATGGCTTTTCTTATTGGTTTATTCACGATTGTCTAGTTAATATTACTTTTAATTCTAATCAATTTTGTTTTATCTTTTCCTTTTATTTTTTGAATAGATATTTTTAAAACTCCATCTTTGAAACTAGCATTAATTGAATTGTTTTCAATATTATCTGGAAGAATAATGGATCTTGAAAAATTGCCCCAAAAACATTCTTGAATGATGAATTTGTCTTTTAACAATGATGATTCAAGATTTCTTTCACCACTAATTGTTAAAATATCATCAGTAATACTGAGATTAATATTTTCAAGTTTAACACCTGCTATTGGAGCTAAAATTAAAATCTCATTTGGTAATTCATAAATATCAACTGATAATTGTCCCAAGTCTTGTTCTTCAGTGTTAGTTATGTTTTTGCTTAATTTATTTTTAAGATTAGATGTCATAAAATTTATGATTTTTTATTCTCTTCCTTTTTTTTTGATTTAGTTTTTAGGCTTGTGTCAATTTGATGTTTTTTATCATCTTCTTTTTCTGTTTCACCAAAAAACGCTAGAAATTCTTTTCTAGTTAAACTTTCTTTTTTAATTAATTCCTCAGATATTGTTTTGATTAAATCTTTATTATCTTTAATTGTTTTAGCTGCAAAGTTTTTAGCTTCTTCGAGAATGTTTCTAACTTCTGAATCTACTTTTTGGGCGGTATCTTCTGAGTAATTTTTAGTATGACCTAGGTCTCTACCGAGGAAGATTTCTTGATGTCTATCTCCAAGATTAATTGCACCTAGTGGACTCATTCCATATTTAGTAACCATATTTGTAGCTATTTGTGTGGCTTTTTCTATGTCATTACTTGCACCTGTACTCATTTCTCCAAAAAATTCTATTTCGGCGCAGTAGCCTCCATATAATGAACAGATTTCATCAAAGAATTTTGATCTTGTGTAAAGATGCTTGTCGTCTTCCGGTAAGAACCAAGTTACTCCAAGAGCCATGCCTCTAGAAATAATTGATATTTTATGAACAGGGTCACAGTTAACAGTTTTATGTCCAACTACTGCATGACCAACTTCATGGTAAGCAGTTCTAATTTTTTCTTTTTCTTGTAATCCTCTGGATTTTCTTTCAGGTCCCATCATTACTTTTTCAACAGCTTCTTGTAAGTCGGCTTGGACTATTTCATTTCTATTTTCTTTGGCTGCATGAATAGCACTTTCATTCATAACATTTTCGAGGTCGGCTCCTGAAAATCCAGGTGTGTGCATTGCTATCACATGCAAATCAGCTTCTTTAGCCAATGGTTTATTTCTTGCATGTACTTTTAAAATTGCTTCACGATCCAAGATGTCAGGTAAGTCTACTGTGACTCTTCTGTCAAAACGGCCAGGGCGTAGTAATGCTGGATCAAGAACATCAGGTCTATTTGTAGCGGACATAACTATAATTCCGGTATCACCTTCAAAACCATCCATTTCTGTTAAAATTTGATTAAGTGTTTGCTCTCTTTCATCATGACCACCACCAAGTCCAGTTCCTCTTTGACGACCGACAGCATCAATTTCATCAATAAAAATGATACATGGCGCATTTTTTTGAGCTTTTTTAAATAAATCTCTTACTCTTGATGCTCCAACTCCAACAAACATTTCTACAAATTCTGAACCAGATATATTGAAGAATGGTACATTTGCTTCACCAGCAACAGCTCTTGCAAGTAGAGTTTTTCCAGTTCCTGGAGCTCCAACAAGCAATACCCCTTTAGGAATTTTGGCTCCAATGGCTGAATATTTTCCAGGGTTTTTTAAGAAATCTACAATTTCAACTAATTCTTGTTTTGCCTCTTGTGCACCAGCTACATCAATAAACATAGTCTTTTTTTTGCCATTATTATCATAGAGTTTTGCTTTACTTTTACCGAAAGACATTGCTTGGTTATTACTACTTTGGGCTTGACGCATCATAAAAAGGAAGAAACCAACAATTAATAGTATTGGTATTAGGTTGGTAAATAACATTATCCAAAACCCATTATTAGATATTGGAGTGATGTCGGTTTCTATATTATTTTTAATGTCATCAGGTACCTTGATAAGTATGTCATTAAGAGTTGCTGATGGTTCTTTATAAGTAAAATTTTCAGTGCCATCAATCAAGGTTATATTAATTCTGTCACTTTCTGTGTCTATATTGATTTTAGCAACCTGTTTATTTTGCACTTTTTCAATAAATTGACTTAAAGTGATTTTTTTACTTGCTGGTGTTCCGCCATTCCAAATAACTGCCAATGCTGTAATAGTTAAAACTACGGCAATTAAAGTATAAAGATTACTTGGAGAAGGTTTTTTAGGATTATTTTTGATAGTAGCCATGAATTATTTTATAACTGTTATTTGTATTTGATTAAAATTTCTTGCACATTTTAATGTAGATAAGTTTAATGTTCAACTATTATGATATATAAACAATATATTCTTTTTGGTTTTTTCCTTTATTAATTTTAAGTAAATTTTTAGGTCCAAATTCTTTTTTTAAATTTGATTTTCTCTTTTGAAGTAAATTGATTATTTCAATAAGTCTAGGAGTCGTTAAATTTTTTTGATTAAATTGAAAATATAAAATGCTAATAATTTGATATTGAATGGCTTTTTCTTGTTGTAAGAATAGATTTAGGGAAAATTGATTTTGTTGAAAATTTATTTTTAGCCATTTTTGGCTAATGTTATTGATTGCATCTATATTAATAGTAAGATTTTGAATGGTGGAGTTTAGAGTTTTTGTAAAGGTAGGATTAATTTTTTGAAATTCTGGAATAATTTTATGCCGGATAAAGTTGCGGATGAATTTTGTATCTTTATTGCTTTTATCTAAACGATATTTAATTTTATTTTCTTTTAAATAATCTAATAATTCTATTTTTGATATTTCTAATAATGGTCTAAAAATATTCCTTGTGTAGTCTATTTCTTGAATACTTTTTAGGCCTGATAGTCTGGAGCCTCTAGTGATATTTAAAAGGAAAGTTTCAATTTTATCATCTAAATTATGGGCAATTATGATAATAGGTTTGTTTGTTGATTTAAATTGTTTTTGGATTTTAGTTTGGATTTGTTCAAAAAATTTATAACGGATATTTCGGCAATTATTTTCTAAATTTCCAGATAGCTTTTTGGCTTGGACATTGTGAATAAAAAGCTGTAACTGGAATTTTTTTGCATAATACTCAACTAATTCTTGATCTTTTTTGCTGTCTTTTCCTCGTAAATTATAATTAACATGAGTTAAAATTGTCTGGACATTAATTTCTTGAAGTAAATGTAGTAATGCAACAGAATCTGGTCCTCCAGAAATAGCTAAAATAAAAGTCGGATCTTTTTTAAAATTGGTTAAGATTTTGTTTTTGAGATAATTTGATAATTTCTTGGAAATTATCGTCTTCGGCTTTGAGATTGCGGTTTTCATAATTACATTTTAAGCATTTATATAGAATGATAAAGCCTTTTTTATTATTTTGATCTAGCCCAATTGGTTCAAGAAGTCCGTGGCAGGTGGATGCTCTATCACCTGGGATGTCTTTGTCTACATGTAAACTCCATAAACATTGGCTACAGTGATTTCGACATGTTTTAAGAGCTGGAGTATTTTGATGTTCACAGTGTTTACAAATGAAACCTTCATTTATTTTGATTGGTTGTTGATTTTGTAAATTTTGTTTATTCATGGATGATTACGGAATATGTGATTTAAGATTATGATTTTGCTTAGTCTTCTAAAATATGGTAGAATGATATGATTAAAAAAATAAAAATGCAAATATGGCTATACAAACAAATGATAATGATCAAAAAATAACAGATAATGATCAAGGCTTGTCTAAGGTAGATAAATCAATTCAATCAGGTGGTTTATCTAATATTATTTTAGTAATAGTTTTGGTTGGTTTAGCTGTTTTTGGAACTTTATTTTATTTCCAAAAAAATTGGATTTTAAAAAATACTGAAATAGTTGAGAAGCAAACTGAGGAATTAAATAAAGAAATTGATGCTTTAAAAGAAAATAAAGTTGAATTTAGTCAGAATGCTATGGATGCTTTAAAGAAAATTGAAGTAGATGAAATTCGCTGGTCAGATGTTATTGAAGAAGTGGCTAATTTAATGCCAAAAGATTCAAATGGAAGAGATAGAATTACAGTTTTATCTTATTCTGGATCTGGGAATGGAAGAATTACTTTGAATACAGTTACTCAACCAAGCTCTTTACCTCCATTTGATGATGTTTCAAATATAATTTCTACTTTTAATAAAAGTGTTTTCTTTAAAAATGCTTTTGTACCTTCTATTTCTAAAGGTACAAATGATGATGGATCTACTACTTTGAGTTTTATGCTTAATATGGAATATCAAAAAGCTGATACTGGTTCGCTAGATTTGAAATTAAATGAAAATACAAAAATACCAACAACTAAAGTTCCTGTTAACAAATAAAAATTATGAATAATAAAAATCAATCATCAATCATTAGTTTAGTTTTACTTTTAATTATAGTAGGAATTGGACTTCTTTGGTTTAAACCAAATTGGGATAAAGTGAGAGCTTTACAAGTTACTGAAAAAGCGAGACAAGAAACATTAAAAACTACTCAAAAAACTTTAGATGATTTAAAACTTGCTCAAGCTGAAATTGCTGATAGTAGTGAAATTGATCAAGAAATGGTACTTACATCAATTCCAGAAAATTTTAATCAGGATTTATTAATTAGTGATTTAAACCGAATTGCAAAAGAGACTAATGTAAATATTGGTAGTGTTAGTTTTTCTGCTCCTACAACTTCCAGTGAAACTATTAAAAGAGCCACAATTAATATGAGTTTAACTGGAGGTAATGATGAATTAATTAGATTTTTAAAAGGGATTGAAAATAATTCAAGAAAGATAACTGTAAAAAGTATTACTGTTCAATATGGACAAATTGAAGAGATTTCTAGAATCAATTTTAATTTATCAATGGAAACTTATTTCCAAAATGCTTTGTAAAATAACTGTTTATTAAACATTTACATGGAAGATCAAAATATTAATTATCAAAACTTATTTAAAAAGTCAGTTACTGAAGATGCAAGGAAGAATATTGTGTATGGACTTTATGATAATAGTAATGAAAGTTTATCTAAAAGGATTGATGATTTTTTGATAGACCATAGTAAAGTGTCACTTCAAGAAAAAGCATATTTTTTCCAACTTCTTGCTGTGATGATTGATGCTGGAATAGATATTGTGACTGCAATTAGTATTTTAGCTAATAAAACTTCAAATGTTCGTTTTGCAAGAGTTTTAAATACGATTGTTTATAATGTTAAACAAGGAACAAAGTTTTCTGTGGCTATGTCACATTTTCCAGATTTGTTTGATGAGATGATTATTGGAGTTGTGAGATCAGGTGAAGCAGCTGGTAATTTGGATAAAATGTTAATGAAGTTAGCTGAACAATTAAATAAAACTAATGCTTTACAGATTAAATTAATTTCTGCTGCGGTTTATCCAATAATGGTTTTAGGTGTTTTGGTAATAGCTGCGAGTTTAATGTTGGTTTTTGTGATTCCGACTTTAAGTAATTTGCTAATACAAGGTGGTTTGGAAGAAAAAGATTTTCCTTTAATGACTAGAGTTTTAATTAATTCTTCTAATTTTCTACAAAATTATTGGTGGTTAGTTATTTTGGGATTAGTGACTTTGTATTTTATGTTTAAAGTATGGAAAGAATCTGAGAATGGAAAAATAAAATGGGATGCAGATAAATTAAAATTTCCAGTTATTGGAATTTTACTTCGAAAAGTTTATATGTTGAGATTTGTTTCTAATCTTGGCATTTTGATTGAATCAGGTTTACCAGTGATTAAGACTTTGGAAATTATTGCTCAAGGAATGGCTTCTCCACTTTATTCAATGAAAATTTGGGAGGCAATTAATCAAATTAAAAATGGTAAGAAAATTTCTGAATCTATTGAAGATGCCCCGTTTTTATTTGATAGAACTGTTACTCAAATGCTATCAGTTGGGGAACAGACTGCTTCTATTGGAAAAATTTCTGAAAAAATTGCGACTCAATATGATTTGGAAATTGATAATAGTTTAAAGGGGTTAATGAGTTTATTTGAACCAGTAATGATTATTTTAGTTGGTTTGACTGTGGCTGTTTTGGCTTTAGCAATAATGACACCAATTTTCCAAATGTCTCAATTAGTATAATAAATTATGAATAAAGAGCCTTTAAATAAAGAAAAACAGGCTTTTACACTAATAGAATTATTAATTGTAATTGCTATTATTGGGCTTTTAACAGTATTAACTGTTTTAAATTTTAATTTCGTACAACAAAGAGCCAAATTGAATTTTGCTACTGAGACTTTAGTTGCTACTTTTAGAGAGGTTCAAACTTTGGCAAAGAGTGGAAAATTGATTAGCGAAACTGCTGTTGAAGATACAGATAATAAAAAATTGCAATGTTATGCGATTAAAATTGTTTTAGGAGATGGAGAAGGAAAAGGAGTTTATAGGGGACAAAGTAATTATATTTCAATTCCTGAGAGTCAAGATGAAAAAATTGATAGTTGTAAAAAAATAGATGATCAAAATTGGCAAAGAGATCCAGTTTTTGACAAAACTATGATGATAGTTAGTGATAGACCTGATAGTGATAGTTTAGAGTTTTATTTTAAACCTCCTTTTGGGAATGTTGTGAGAAGTGATAATGATCAATTTAAGGAACTTTATACTTTTACTATTTCATTATTATCTAATTCTGATTTGAGGGAGATTGTTAGTTTAAATTTGAATAATGGGAATATACAAAGGGAAAAATTGTAGAATAAAAAGAGAGGAAAAGATAGCATAAAAGTTCATTTTTTGGTATAATTAAAGGATAATATTATACTAAAATGAATTGGAATTTTAAGAAAAATAACCAGAAGAGTTTAAAGGCATTTACTTTACCAGAAGTTATAGTTTCTTTTAGTGTACTTTTAATGGTTATTGTGGCTGCTTCCAATATATTATCTATGGTTATTCGAACAAACGGAGAGATTGTAGATAGTACTTTGGCTTATGGTTTGGCGCAAGAAGGTATTGAAAGTATGAGATTTATTCGTGATTCGAATGCAAGACTTGGACTAGATTTTGATGGGAGTAAAAGTGATTATATTGGTCCTTGGGGAGAAAAATTAAATGGTGGAAATTTTGTATTGATAGATAAAATTAATAATTTACCTGGTTGCGGATTGATTAATTTAGCGGGGTGTTTGCCAGTTGAGTTAAAAAGATTGGACGGTGATATTGAAGATTTATTAATGAATACTAATGCATTAATTTATTTGAGAGAGGAAAGTATTTCGGATGATATTCCATTTCAATATTTACAAGTTAAGGACCAAGTGGAAATAGATGATTCTTTTAAGCCAACTAAATTTCATCGGGTGATTTTGGTTGAACCTTTGAAATATAAAGATTCTGATGAAGATGAAGTTTTAAGAGTTAGTGTTATTGTTGCTTGGAAATCTACTGGGAATATAGATAAGAAAATAGTTTTAACTACTGAATTAACTGATTGGAAATAATGAAAAAAAATATCTTAAAAAAAGGTTTTACATTAGTCGAGCTTTTAATAGCAATGAGTGTTTTTATGATTTTTATGATAGTTGTTTCAAATTCATATATAGATATTATTCGAGCTCAAAAGTCGGCAAATGAAACACGACTTATTTATACTGAATTAAGAGAATTTGTAGATCTTGTTAATAATGAAATGAGAGAAGGAGAGATTGATTATTTTTGTTATGATACTGATTTAAATAATGAGCCTGCTGATAGAGGTCGATGTGGAGATACTACGAAATTTACTGTTGATACTGGAAATAATTTGCGAACTATTTCTAAAGATGGACTTCGAAGTAGTATGATTGCTTTTATTTCTGCAGAAGACTCAGAAGAAGGTGGAAAGATTTGCCAACAAAAATATGTTTTAGCTGAATCTGGTGGTTGGGTTAAAGATGGAAATAGTGAGGAGGATTGTGAAGAATTGGCTTTTAAGAATTTAAAGGTAAATAATTTATATTTTGAAATTTTACCTCAAAAAAATCCTAATATTTTTGAAAAAGGGGACTTATCTAATCAGATTCAGCCAATGGTAAGAATGTATCTTGACGTTGGATCAAAGGTAAAAAATGTTCATTTTGATTTAAAATTTCAAACTTCTTTTACTTCAAGAAATAACTAATGAAAAATAAAAAATTAAAAAAAGGTTCTGCATTACTAATCACTATCTTGATGATGGGATTACTGATGACTTTGACTTTGGGAATTAGTTCATTAGTTTTGAGAGAAATAAAAATTAATCAATCTATTGTCGATTCAAATAAAGCTTATTATGCAGCTGAGGCAGGAGTAGAAAATGCTTTACTTGAATTAAAGAAGAATTTAGCTGGTTTTGAGCCAAAAGGAGAATTTAATGTAAATAGTAATGAAAAAGTTGATGATCAAGAATTTTTAAAAAGATATAATCCAAGTTATCATTATCAATATTCAGTATCAAACCAATCTGATTCGGTTCCAAGTTTTCCAGATGACCAACCAATATTTGTAAGTAACTTGGCTAAAACAGATATGAGTGGAAATACATCAGTTAAATGTGCTATTTCTAATAGTTTAAATCCATTAGCAATAGCTAAAGATAAAAAAGAATTATATCAGGATTGCGCTAGTGCTACTTACAGAAAATTAGGTTTAAATGAAACAGTTATTATTCCTTTATATAGTACAAATGAGGATGGACAGCCAGAAAATGTAGAAGATTTTATAGTAGAGTATTATTTGAATGTAAAAAATGATGATGATTTGGCGAGTACTTTTAGAGGTATTTCTTTAGAGAAATTTGATGTATTGAGATGGAAGATTTATGGTTTATCAAAAGATCCTAATCTAGCTCGTCGAACTGAATCAATTGCTGATTTTTATCCTGGGGTTACTGGTAATTCAGAAAATGAGCCTGTGTGTATAGGAACTGATGGTAATTTTACAAGTATTGGAGAAGAAAGATGTTTCTTCCCTAGTTTGTCAATTCAAGATCAAGATGGTAGTGTTACAGGTCTGTGGTCAGCAGCCAGAGAATGTTATATGACTGAAGCTGGAGATAAGGTTACTGGTGGTGTTGGGGTTAAAAAAGCAGGTGAAGGAGATCCTGGTTGTTCTATGAGAGAGTTTATTAAATCGCATGATCAAAACTATTTAGTTTTAACAAATATGGTTAATCCAGATATTGTGGGGATCACTAATGTAAGGGATCCTGAACAACTTCCTCGTGCTGATATTTATTATCGTGTGTTAGCAGAAAATAAAGAAGGTGCGCCTAAATTAGTAAAAGATTTTGCTGAGATTAAAAGTTTTGGTTTTTCTCTAAATGACAATGTTATTAAAAGTTTAAATGTGAATTATAAAGCTCCTGAATTTTTACCTGTATTTAATTTTGCTTTGTATAGGACTAGAGAAACAGCTCCAACTAAAAAAGAATAAATTATATGGCTGAAAATCAAAATTTAAAATTAGAGTCTGAAGATAATAATCAAAAAAGAGAGAATTTATCTCAAAGACTTAATGACTTTACTGAACAGGAAACTGCATATTTAAAAATTAATGGAGGATCAAAAATTTTAGGAAATATGGAAGAAAGTTTGAAACTTTTAGCTGAGAATATTTTTCCAAGACAAGATAATTTGCCTGAAATGATTAGAAGAGCTATAGAATCACGAGATAAGCAGGGAAGAAGTTTAGAAGAAATTTGGCAAGAAAAGATTCAACAAGGTGCTGATTATATTGGAGTGTTGGATGGAACTTTCCACTTTTTTAAAGGAGAAGAAATTTTGGATGAAGATAATGTTGATTTAAGGGTATCAGCTTTGCCTAGAATTTTAAGAATGAGAGAAGTTGAGAGAAATCGAATTATTGAAGATTCAAAAAGAGAATTATCTTCTTTGAAGGCTGAATTAGTAAGTGATCAAACACCACCACAAAATGATTTAAATGGTGAAGTTGAAATCGTGGGTGGTGTTGATGTTGTATAATTAACTGATTAAAAAATTAAAAATAAATATGAGAAATAGATTAGAATTTTTAAAGGAAAATAGGTTTATTTGGATGGCATTAGGTCATACTCCAGATGTTCAACGAGGTGCGGAAGAGAGTGAAAAATCAAAAGAAAAATTAGATGCTGAGAAGACTGAAAATGCACAAAAGATTGCAGAAATAGTTAAAGATCTAAATATAGTTAAGACTAAAATTGATGTTAAAGAAGTTGAGAGTATAACTGTAAAATTTAGAGAGGGATTAAAGAAAGAAATAGAAAAATTGAATTTACCTGGTCTTGAGAAGATAAAAAATTTAGATGTATTTTTGATTAATGGACTTGCTGAAAATTTGGGAATAGAAAGTAAAAATTTAAATGGAGGTTTGGGTGATTGGTTAAATAAAAAAAATGTAAAATCTTTTGAAATTAAACAAGGGTATTGGGTATTTTATGATCAAAATGATCAGGTTGTAAAAGAGGATTATAAGTTGGATGATAAAAAAGAAGCAGTTGATAAAGCTGTTATTAGTCGAGAGGTTGGAGAACTTAAGAGAGGGCAAGATACCTCTAAAGTAGATACTTCAAGTGACACAAAAAAAGAAAATGCCGAAACTAAACAAAATAATGCAGAGAAAGTCAATGAACAAAAATGGGAAAAGAATGAATATGATAAAGTTCAAAAACAAGTTGCTGAAACAATCTTTGTTAATGGGGCTGAGGGAAATAATGCTGATTTTGTTGATACAAGATATTTAGGGGCTGCAAAAGAGATTTTGAATTTTAATGGGGAAGGTGTAAAGAAGCTATTTATTCCATTTAATGATGTACCTTTACAATGTCAATTTTACAAAGGTGTAGGTACTAATAAATATGTTTTGAAATGGTCAGAAAAAGGATTTTGTTCATATGAACCAGTTGCAAAGGATGCAAAAGGTTCTTTGGAGGAAGCAAAATTATTTTTTTTAAAGAATTTAAATAATGGTAGGATTTTGAAAGATATTCAGGTTAAAAATGTTAATAAAAAAGAAAATTTTGAGCTTTGGGGTATGGAAGTTGATAGTGGCCCAGATCCTGTTAAAGGTAGACCTAATACTGTACATTATGAATTTGATTGGGCTACTGGGCTCGGAGGTGATCCAGATATATATATTACCGTATTGCCTCATGGTGAATTAGATGTTCAAATAAAGCAATCTGATGTTGCGTTTACTGGCAAGGATTATTCTTATAGGGCAGGAGGATTTCAAGATATGATGAGATATTTGAAATCTTTGCAGAGATTTGCTGAGGCTCCGAAAGGAGAAAAAGTACGAATACAAGCAGAAGAAGTAGAGAGAAGATCTTTATATGATAATATGAGAGATTTGCCAGATATTGCACAAGCTTTTGGTGCTGGAAAGTTGTTGAGAGTTAATTCTATTGGGGTACCGGGGCTTGATAGTAAAGACGCAGTAATGAGTATGGAATCTGGTTTTAAATTAGATTTTGATTGGATGCAAAAATTAAGTCCATCAATGAGTTTATGGATTAGAAAATCTGGAAATAGATATGAATTAACTTTGCAACCTTATAATCAGAGAATTGGAAGTGTAGGAATGCCAATTAGAGAAAATTTAACAACCATAATGACTTTTGTTAAGGAGCAAAGAGATAATTGGATGGGAATGGGTAGACAGGAAAAAATGAATAAGAGTTTGAATGACTTACTTTTACATCCATATAGAATTGAAAAAAACGGTGAATTTGTTCAAGTAAAAGTGAGAGATGGGGTTACAGTAAAGGCTATGGCAGGTGGTAGTTTTTATTTAAGTAAAAATGGAACGGTTCCAGAGTTATTCCATTTTGGAACAGTTAAACAAAAAAATTTAAATGAAATTAAACGTGCTATTGATGAAGGTTATTTAACTTATGAAGGTCAATTTTCTGAAAAACCGGTGGAGCCAGAGAAAAAGCCTAAAGACAAAATTAGTATTATAGTTGATAGAGTTGGAGGTGAATCTAGGACATTACCTGAAGGTGAATCAAATTTGAAAGAACATCAAGATGTGACTTTAAAAGATCAAGTTATTAGTGAGATTGTTAAGAATATCAATATTAGTAAACAAACATTAATTAGAAATTATTTGGTTGGTAGAATACTGGATTTTAATGTTCATAATAAAGAAGAAACGGATCGAAAATCATTATATTTGAATTTTTGTTGGAAGAAATTGGCTGAGTTTAGTGAAGTAGAAGTATCTTTTACTGATATATCTGTTTCTCCAGAAAATCGAAAAAATATTTTAGCGAAAATTAATGGTAAAGACAAATATGATGAGAAGATAAATAAGAAATTAGAAGAATTTGGCCTTGCAGATTCTTTATTTACTAAATTAAGTAAATTACCTCAAACAAGATATTTTATTTATGGATTATTAATTCAATTAGAAGGTGTAACTTCATTTGAAGGTTTGGATGACAATCAGTTCGGAGATGCTAAAAAGAAATATAAGGAGGAGCTAAATGGTTTGCTTACTAGATTTTTTGAAAATGTTCGTTTATCTGATTCAGGTTTAGTTAAACGAGATAAAGAAGTTCGAGATGTTATTATTGGTACATTGAGAAATATGAATTCTTATTTTACTGACTATGCAGAAAATCAAAAGTTAATACAGGAACAGGAGGAGTATCAAAAAAAATTAGCTGAACATAATGGTCACCAAAAACCTCATAAAAGGAGTTATTTGGAATGGAGCGATGGATCTTTTGATAATGGGTCATTAGCAGATATTTCAAAGGTGAAATGGTCAGAAGCTAGAAGTTCTGGTATCCATTTGGAAAATGTTTATTTATCTAATTTACCAGAAAATGGGGAGAAACAAAATGAGATTAAGTTTAATATATTTGTAGACAATAGAGAATTTACAATTACAGTTTATAAAATGAATGGTGGTGAATTAAAAGTGGGAATTAATTCAGGATGGAATAATAAAATAATTAGTATGAATAGACCTATGAATTTTAGTACAAATCCAATTAAGACTATTATTGATTTATACACAAAAAGAACTTCGGGTAATGATTTACAATTTTATGATGATCTAGATATGAAACAACGAAGAGCGCAAGCTGAAGGAGAAAGGAAGGTTGTTGAAGCTACTATGAAAAAGAAAAAAGAGAGAAGGGAAAATTCTAGCTCTGCTATTTCAGCTTAGATTACAAATTTAAATCTGATCTTAATTATAAATCGAAGATAATATTTTATTTTTCAACTTTATTGACTGAAATTAAGTTTATTTGTAGATTAAACCTTGTAAAAGTTTAATTTGGATTATGGGAAAAAATACATTTTATGTGACTACTTCAATTGTATATGCTAATTCAACTCCTCATATTGGTTTTGCAATGGAGATTTTACAAGCCGATATTCTTGCACGCTTTCATAGAGCTTTAGGAGTAGAAACTTTTTATTTAACTGGTACTGATGAACATGGGCTGAAGATTGCTCAAATGGCTGAAGAAAAGAAAATGACTCCACAAGAATTGGTTGATCAAAATGCTCAAGAATTTAAAAGACTTAATAAGGAATTAAATATTTCTAATGATTATTTTGTTCGTACAACTGATAAAAATCATGAAGAATACGCTCAAATAATGTGGCAAAAACTTGTAGATGCGGGAGATATTTATAAAGCAGAATATCAAGGACTTTATTGCATTGGATGTGAAAGATATTATTTAGAAAAGGAATTACTTCCTGGATGTATTTGTCCTTATCATAAAAAAGAAGCTATTTCTATTAAAGAAGAAAATTATTTTTTCAGATTATCTAAATATGCGGATACTATTCGTGAAAAGATTAAAAATGATCAGGTTAAAATTCTTCCAGAATCTCGAAAAAATGAAATTTTGAGCTTTTTAGAAGAAGAGGTTCATGATATTAGTTTTTCAAGACCTCGTGAATCTGTAAAATGGGGGATTGAAATACCAAATGATCCTAGTCAATTGATGTATGTTTGGTGTGATGCTTTAACTAATTATTTATCTGTTGTTGATCGTGATAAATTTTGGCCTGCTGATGTTCAAATTATTGGTAAAGATATTTTGAGATTTCATGCTGTTTACTGGATTGGAATGCTTTTAAGTGCTGGTTTTGAATTACCAAAAATTATTATGGTGCACGGTTTTATTACTTCAGAAGGAGAAAAGATGAGTAAATCTTTAGGTAATGTAAAAAATCCTTTTGATTTTATTGAAAGATATGGGAGAGATGCTTTGAGATATTATTTACTTCGTGAAATTCCAACTTTTGGGGATGGTGATTTTAGCCAAGAGAGATTTGATATTTTATATAATGAAGAATTAGCTAATACTTTTGGGAATTTAGTGAGTAGAGTTTTAGCTATGAATAAAAAATATTTTGATCAAAAGATTCCTAAAAAGGGGAGTGATGATGGTTTTAACAAGATAATTGAAGGTAAATGGAAGTTTTTGAGAGAAAATTTAGAGAATTTAAATATTAAGAAAGCAATTGAAGAGATTTTGAATCTAGGTTATCAAGCTAATAAATATGTAGATGATCAAAAGCCTTGGGTTTTAGCAAAAGAAGATACTGAAAAATTATCACAAGTTATTTATAATTTACTTTTGATAATTAAAAATGTTGGATTAATGCTTGGTATCTTTTTACCTGATACTGCAGAGAAAATTTTAAAGGTATTTGGATCAGGTTTTGAAATAAAGAGTTTGTCTTGGAAAGATATTTCTAGTTTTCTAAATTTAGAGGAAGGAGAATTATTGGGTGAAGTTGGAATTTTGTTCCCGAAGGTAGAATAGCTATAGAATTTACTTTTGATAAATTTAAGTTGATTTAAGATTGGGTTAATATTTTTATGATACCCTGCCCCTTGCGGTGGGTGGGGGTTAGGGATGGGAAAGATTATAAAATAATTTTTTTAAAAGGCAAATATTTGGTATTAATTATTTAGGAAGTAGTACTGCAATGAAATTGCTAGACATATAAGTATATTTGGCTTTGATTTATTAAGATTGAGGAGGTTGTATAATATCACTTCCGTCGCTACCACTAGTAGTTTTTCCTTTATCATTACTTTTAGTTTCTGGTGAATCTGGTGGTGTATTTTCGGTTGATTGTTCTGTTGTTGACGTTTCTTGATTACTATTTGCGTCAATTATAACAGTTAAAACTGTTCTAATTATCACCCATGAAAATATAATAATTACTAACCCAATTACTGCCCATTGTAGTGTTTTTTTTGCTTTTTCAATTAGTGCTTGATCACCATGTGAAACAACTGCGTAAAGTCCACTTATTGCAATAATAATTATGGCGATTGGGGCAGCCAAATTGATTAAAGCACCTGCCAAAACTTGAAGAGTATAATTTATTAATGCAGTTTCACTTCCTTCTTTTTTTAAAGTTTCCTCTCCAATAATTACACCAGGAGAGTTTTGAGGTTTTAATGCTGGATCTAAAGTTAGACGCGCAATTAATTGTGAATTTTGAAATGAAGAAGCGTAAGTTTGAGGAATTACTAGGGAGAAAATACTAAGGAAGCTTAGGAGTGAAATAAGTAGTAATTTTAATTTTAATATTTTCATTGATTGTGTTGTTAATTTCGGTTCATATTTTGAGTACCTCCTCCATCTGAAGCTCCGCTATATTTTCCTGGTGTTGCATTGGTAGCTGGAGCAGCTGGAGCTGCTGGAGCTGCTGAACTTTGAGCTGGTGCTTCTGTGGAAGAGTTACCTGTTGTATTGGTTTGTCCTGTTCCAGCCGTAAAGAATTGAAGATTTGCTACTCCATAAACGAGTCCATAGGCTGCTGCGATAATTATTAATCCAATTAATGAGTAAAATAGTAATTTTTTTGCTTTATCAATAAGATCTGATGAACCTCTTGCACTAATAAACATTACACCTCCTGCTGTAAAAGATAATAATGCAAGACCTCCGCTAATATTTAAAAGAACTTTTATGATTCCTGATAAGATAGTTGTCCAACTTTTTTTATTGGCTAATTTATTTACTGCTTGAATATTTGTTTGACTCATGCTTTCTGTATTTTCACCTTTATAAGTATATTGTTGAAATAAAACATCTACAGAAGATTGAGCTGATACAAAGATAGGAATACTTAAAAGTATTGTTAAGGTAATTAAGATTAATATTATTTTGTTTTTTAAGTTTTTCATAAATATTTTATAAACTTCCAACATTTATTGAGGCGATAATTGCTACTATTGCATAAGATAAGCCTGCAATTATGATTCCGATTAATGCCCACATTAAAGATGATTTTGCTTTATTTGCTTTTTCTGGATCTCCAAAAGCTGCTAAATATTGAATTCCACTAATAATTACAAATAACAATGCAACCGCTCCTATCATACCGATAATTGTTGAGGCGATTCCTGGTAATATAGTATTTTGTACATATGCTTTATTTCCTTTATTCGATTGGTCATGAGGAAGAAATAATTTATCGTTAACTGGGATTATTGGTGGTTGTGTTACTCCGGCTGGTGTATTTTGATTAACTTCACTTGGAGTATCTTCTTGTGCAAAAACAGTTAAATTAAAACTACTTAGGAGACATAAACTTAAGAATAATAATTTGAGTTTAGTTTTTAATGTTTGTGTATTTTTCATTATTTAACGAAGAAGTTTGGGTTAATAGTATAAAGTATTACAGCTGAAAAAAATAATACTACTAAACCTGTGATACTTTTTTTGATTAAATTATTTGCTTGAGTAATTCTTTCAGTACTATCTCCAGCGCTGGCTCTCATAATTCCTGCTAAAATTATAATCAATACGGCTAAAAATCCGCCAATTGTAGCCATATATGTATATATTTTCCCCATATAATAATAGAGCAAATTGGTGCCGGTTGGAGTTACATAAATCATCACTGCTTCACAAGTTGTATAATCTGAATCGGTAATTTTATTCTCTGGTATGCAACTGTCTACATAAGTTGTGGTACATTTGGTCACTTTTGGTGTTGCTTGGGGATTTGCTGTGGTATTTGTTGAACCAGAAGCAGTTGGGTTTGGAGTTGCTCCTTGCCCACTACTTGGTGTTAATTCTGGATTTTTATTACATACTGTTTGTCTATAACATCTATGAGTTACATCACCATCTGCCCTTCCCATTGGCTCTTCAGTGATAACTACGATATTTCCTTTTAAATACGCTTCTGATGTGTCCTGTTCTGTTTTGGTAGCTCCCGCTTGATTATTTAAATATGAACATTGAAATTTTGTAGGGTCAGGGGTTTTTGATGTACTAGTATCATCTTGAGCTAATACAGTATTAAAAATTCCTCCTTGTAAAGTAAACAAGGTGATAATAAGCAATATTTTAATTATTATTTTTTTATACATTAACTTGGTGCTGTTTCGAAAAATATATTTTGTACGAAAGAAATTATAAAATAAGATGATAAAGTTAAAACTAAACCAATAATTGCTTTAGATAAAATTTCTTTTCCTTGATTTACTTGATTTTCATTACCTGCTGAACTCATTAACATAAAACCCCCAACTACAACTGCAAGGAAACTTAATGAAGCTGCTGAAAGTGCAATAAAATTAATGATTTGAAGTATTAAACTTGCAATAGGATTACTAGATTCAAAATATTTTTGTTCTTGTTTACCTGTAATATTTTCATCAACTTGACCTGTTTGAATAGTTAAATATTTTTTAACATTAAAAGATCTGTAATCAGGGTTATTGGATTTTTCAGAAGTATCAGTAGGAGTTTGACTTTGTGGAGCAGGCTGCTCAGGAGTATCATCAGCAAATACAATTAAAGGTTGTTTGATAAAATTGAGGTTTAGTAACACTAAACTACTTATTAAAAATAATTTTGAAAAAGAAAAAAAATTTTTTTTAAGAAAATTTTTATACATTTTGATCAATAATATCTTCTGGGATATTTTCTAAAGCTGTTTCTTCATCAATAATTCCGGCTTCAAGTAGTTCGCCAACTGATTTTTTCATTGTTTGCATTCCTTCTTTAAATCCAGTTTCAATTGCAGAGTTAAGTTGATGAGTTTTATTTTTACGAATCATATTAGCTACAGCACTGTTGTTGACCATTATTTCAAGCGCAGCAACTCTGCCATTACCGTCTTTTGTTTTCATTAAAGTTTGCCAAACTACTGCTCTTAAAGTGTTGGAAAGTTGCAGACGAATTTGATTTTGTTGATTGGTTGGAAAGGCATCGATAATACGGTCTATTGCAGCAGCAGCTCCATTAGTATGTAAAGTTGCAAAAACTAAGTGACCTGTTTCTGCAGCTGTTAATGCAAGAGCAATTGTTTCAAGATCTCTCATTTCACCAACTAAAATTACATCTGGATCTTCACGAAGAGCAGATTTTAAAGCTCTTTGAAAACTTAATGTATGAGTTCCAACTTCTCTTTGTTCAATGATACTTTTTACATTTTCATGGACATATTCGATTGGATCTTCAACTGTGATGATATGTCTTGCACTATTAATATTAACTTCATTAACCATCGCAGCAAGTGTAGTTGATTTACCAGAACCTGTGGCTCCTGTAACTAAAACTAATCCTTGAGGCGATGTTGCAATATCTTTTAATTTATCTGGTAAACCTAATTCGTCTAAAGTATGAACATTTTCTGGAATTACTCTAAAAGCTGCGGCAATTCCTTTTCTTTGAACAAAAACATTAACACGAAAACGTGCAATAGTTGGCACTTCAAGTGAAAAATCCATATCTAAACTAGTTGCAAATTCTTCTCTTTGTTTTTCTGTTAAAATTTCAGAAATATAATCTTCAGCCATTTTTTTGGATAGAACTGGATGTTCCTCAATAGGTACTAAATCTCCATTAATACGAAGGATTGGCTTTGTCCCAGTTGTGATATAGATATCAGAAGCTTTGTATTGTACTGCTGTTCTGAAAATTTTGTCTAATTGAGCCATATTTTTTGTTTTTTATTTTTATTAAATTTGAAATTCATCTGGTTCTTCACTACCGTCAAATTGAGGTAAAACATTTTCAATTGCAGCCCATTCACTTTCTTCGTTTTCAGGGACTACAATTGTTACTTTATCTCCGATTTCTGCTTTGAAATATGTTACTGAAGCTAGTAGCACTTTATATGATTTTGCATTGGCAATAACTCTATATTGTCCTTCGTCATAAGTTAAAGTTCCAACAATTTTTTTCCTTTCTACTGGGCCAATTTGTTTGTAAAGGAAAGTGCCATCTTCAGTGATAGTTAACTTTAAAATATCACCAGGAATGAGTTTTGATTTTGATGCATAGTTAGCTGGTACAGAATACATTCTACCTTCTGGCCCCATCATATTTTGACCGTCGAAACTACCTTCAATAATATGGCTTTCACCGATTTGCTTATGACTGCTTAATTTTTCAGCCATTTTGGCGATTTGATTATTTGCTGATTCTCCACTCAATTCAGCGATCATTTGTTTTGCTGATCTTATTGATGCTTCTGCACTGTCGAGGATTTCTTTAATTAAGGCTATTTTAGATGATTTTGACATATTTTTTTGTGTTTTTATTTTAGTTCATTTAATTATACCAAAAAATAAGCCTTTAAACAATTTTAAAAGCTAGAAAATGTAAATTTGCCAAGTGATTTTTAAAAATGTGAATTTACTTTTGTTTTTTCTTTAAATATTTTTCAAGTAAAAATCTGCGGGTAGCACCAATATTATTGAAAATACGGAATGTAAATACAAATGCAGCAGCAAGGTACAGGTCTAAACCTAGTTTATCTCCCAAAATAGTGATGGCAATAGAAATAATTATATTAAATAGAAGTCCTGAAATAAAAATTATTCCATCAAAATTATCTTCTGTTGCTTCAGCCCTGATTGCACCAAATAAAGAATCAAATAATCCCATTATCATTACTGCTGAATATTTTGTGAGTTCAATAGGTATAGAAAAATTTAATGCAAATCCCGTAATTATACCGATAATTATTCCTAAAAATGCCCAAATCATATTATTTTAATTTATAAATTACTTTTTCAGCGTTAGCACTTGTTATTCTTAAGTCTATATACTGTATTGGCAAATTGTAAATATCTAATTTTGGTAAAGCTCTTTTTAACTTGTCAACTTGTATAAGCATGTCTTTACTCATATCAAACCAAACATCAAAATCTCTTTCAGTTTTTAAGTGTACTTCTTTGGCAACTTTTAAATATTTAATTTCTATTACTTTAAGCCCAAACTTTTCTTCAAATAAATTTACTAGTTTAATGATATAGTCTAGTTTTTCTTTATTTATTGGAAATTCATTAAGTTTTAGAGGTTTATTTGATTCAAGTCTGATATATGGCAAATTTGGATCTTCATCATTTTCAGTGATAAGCATGCCGTTAATATTGATACCAAATTTTTTTTCAATACGAAGTCCGTCTGGATCTTGAATATTTTCTACTAAATTGGCAATTACAGGATATTTTTCCAGGTTAATTTCAATACTATGAGGATATATTTTTTTTATGTCAGCAATTTTATAACGAGGATCTGATTGAATGATTAATTTGGATAGATTTTTTTCATTATACAAGATTAAGTTTTGGTTTAATAAAGCTTTACTAATTAAATTATTGAGAAATAGATTGCTAGTTATTTCTGTTTCTTCATCATAAATAGTAAAATCATAAATAATAAAGATTTCTGAAAAGAATAATATATATGTGGCTCCGATAGTACTTATGATTAATACAATGGAAATTAATAGTTTTTTCCAAAATGAACTATTGGTTTGGGTTAATCTTTTGGGTGGATTTGTTAAAGCACTTTGAGGAAGCTTTTTAAATCTTTTACGACGCTTTAGTATTTGTGAAGAAAAAGCTTCATTATTATGAGGTAAACTGTATGGGGATTTAGTTTGAGCAATAGAAGTCTTTCCAGTAATTTTTCTTTTACTTTTAAGATCAAGTTTTTTTTGCTTATCAAGAAAGCTTAATTTTTTTCTTTTTCTGAATATTCCCATTTAAAAACTTTAGAAACTTTGTTCTAAAGATATAATATGCAAAGAATAGTGACAAGTAATAAGCCAAAAAATGTATATGCCAAAGGTTTAATTATTTTTCTATTTCCAAAAATATAAGTTGTGGCAACTTTTTGTAATATATTGAGGTAAATAATAATTATAATTAGGTTTTTTGCAGTACTGGCTGCAAAAGTTTTGCCAACCAAATCTGTTGTTGAAATGATTACAGGATCTCCAATAGTAAAAAATGCAATTAAACTAGAAAATAAGTAATAGTAATTTATATTTGCGAAGTGCAAGGTAATGTTAGCTATTAACATCGCTGTAATAATTAACAAAGTTAATTGTATGGCACTTTTGAGATTTAATGGAGATTTAATTTGGTCTGGATTCTCTTCAATATTTTTATTTTTATCTGTTTTTTTTCCATATAAATAAATTATTGAACCAGATAAATATAAATAACCTAACATTATTAATAAACTAGGTAATACAGTTAATGAAAATTCACTATTAATGGTGTTTATTAAAATAAAAAGTTTAATCATACTGCTACCAGATGCCAATATCATGCCTGAGGCAAATGAGTAATATATTTTTTTATTTTTTTTACTGGTAATGGCTAAATGTAAGGCTGTTGCACTGCTAGAATAAAGTCCACCTATCATCCCAGTTAGACTGAAGGCATTATTCTTCCCAAATAATTTAACTAAAATATAGCCTAAGAAATTAATACCACTAATAAGTACGACTAATAGCCAGATGACATATGGATTTAGTATATTGGTTTGAAGATTATATATATTTGAGGTTAATTCATTAGATGAAATAGTTATTTGGTTAATATTACTAATGTTTTGTTCTATTGCGAAATTATTAGGTAATATGTAATTGATAATATCTTGGTCATAAGCTTTATTTGGAAGAAATGGCAAAATTATAAAAGCTATAATGATGAATATTAAAGCATCTATAATTTCACTATAATTTAAAGTTTGAATAAATTTGTGTAGAGAATATTTTATAGATAATACAAAAGTAATAATAATGGCTACAGTAAGTGCTACTTTTATTTCTCCAAGAAAAGCTAAACCGCCTAATAAAAAAACAAGGATGAAACTTATTGAACTTTTATAACTAATAAATTTTCTTGTTTCTCTTTCTAAAAAAATAGGTATTAAAGAGATTATAATGGTAGTGATAAAAGAAATAATAAAAATGCTGGAGTAATAAATGGTGCTAAAATACATGGAAATGCCTCCAAATACCCCAATAAGTATATTACTTCTTATTCCTATTGAATGTTCTTCATTATTTATTTGTAGTGATTTTTCTCTTTCTAATCCTACTATTAAACCAATAAGAGCACTAATGAATAATCGTACTATTAAAATATTTGTGTCTAATGACATAGATATAAATTAAATCTTATAATTTTACCATTAATAAGAGATTTTGTGTAGAACTAAAGTTCTATAATTTAATTAATACTAAAAAAAACACTTTTTATTTAAGTGCTTTTTTCAGAAGTTGCTATTGGAAAATAATTATTTAGAAGTTGCTTTCTTAGCTTTGACACTTGTTTTAGGCTTGGAGGAAGCTTTTTTTATTGTTTTAGCCATTTTTACTTTTTTACCATATCTAGCTTCATGTAAAGCTTGAAGTAGTGGTGCTTTATTTAATTTAGATTGGACTTTATTCTTCCTTTTTCTAAGTTTAGATTTTGGTCTTGAAGCATTCATAGTGCTTAAACCGTGTTGATGATTTACATGCTTATTTGACATATTTTTATTCTTTAAATTTCAGAAATTGTGGTTATTAAAGCTGAGACCATTTGAAAAGTCAACTTGAAACTATCGTTTTGGGTAATTCTCTAATGAAGAATTGAGGTGTGATAATAAAAAATCTCCTTTTAAAAAATCTCCTTTTAAAATGATTTCTACTATATCTCTAATTTGTTCTTGTAGCATTTCTGCTTCTTGATAATTTTCACATTTTTGATAAAGATCAAGAATATCTTCTTGTAAACACGGTATTTTAATTTGTTTAATATTGTCCATTATTTTTTAAATTAGTTTTGATATATTTAAACCAAGATTTAATAATCGTCAATTATTTATTAATTGATTTATTTAAAAATTAACTTAAAAATTATTAATTTTTTCCAGCTCTTTTTCTTTCATTTTCTGTTAAGAGCTTTTTTCTAAGTCTGATTGATTGTGGAGTAATTTCTACTAATTCATCATTTTGAATATATTCTAATCCTTTTTCAAGGGTAATGATTCGTGGAGGTATTAATTTAATAGCATCATCAGAACTAGTTGTTCTCATATTAGTTAATTTCTTTTCTTTAGTTGGATTAACTATTAAGTCTTCTGATCTTGCATTTTCTCCAATAATCATGCCTTCATAAACAGGAGTTGTAGGAGTTATAAAAATGGTTCCTCTTTCTTGTAAATTCCAAAGAGCAAAAGCAACTGCTACTCCTTGTTCTCCAGAAACTAAAACTCCATTTGTTCTTTGTGGAATATCTCCTTTGTGTAAATCATATTTCAAGAAACTATGGTCCATTAGTCCTTCTCCTTTAGTGTCCATAATAAATTCAGATCTAAAACCAAGTAATCCTCGAGTAGGAATTTCATATTCAATTTTAGTAATTCCGTTTTCACTTTGCATATCTTTCATTTCCCCTTTACGACGACCCAATTTTTCAATTACTGTTCCTGAAAAATTATCTGGTACATTAATGACTAAATGTTCAATTGGTTCTTCTTTTTTACCATCAACCATTTTGGTAATTACTTCTGGTTGAGATACTTGAAGTTCAAATCCTTCTCTCCTCATATTTTCTAGAAGTACTGATAAATGTAATTCACCCCTTCCAGATACCTTGTAACCATCTGTTCCAGCAATAGGTTCAACTCTAAGACCTACATTTGTTTGTAATTCTCTTTCTAACCTATCTTTAATATGACGAGTAGTCACAAATTTTCCTTCTTTACCTGCAAAAGGGGAGTTGTTTACGAGAAAGTTCATAGATAAAGTGGGTTCATCTATTTGTAAAGCCGGTAAGGCTTCTGGTTTGGAAGGATCAGCAATAGTTTCACCAATTGTAATGTCTGGAATACCAGCAACTGCTACAATTTCTCCAGCTGGTGCAGATGCAACTTCTTTTTGTCTAATACCTTCATAGATGAAAATCTTTGTAATTTTTGAAGACTTAGTGGTTCCGTCTAATTTGCATACAGTGATATTTTGTCCAACTTTAATAATACCTTTAGATACTCTACCAACAGCAATTCTTCCAATATAATCATCGTATGCAAGATTAGTAACTTGCATTTGTAGTGGTTCAGCTTCTAGTGTTTCATTATATAGTGGAACATGTTTGATAATAGTTTCAAAGAGAGGAGTTAAATCTTTACTTTCATCATTGATATTATGTTTTGCTATGCCTTGTTTTCCAATAGCATAAATGATTGGAAAATCTAGTTGCTCATCATTTGCACCGAGTTTAACAAAAAGATCAAATAGCATATCAACTACTATTTCAGCTCTTTGATCTGGTTTATCTATTTTATTAATTACTACTATTGGCTTGTGACCTAGTTGTAAAGATTTGGATAAAACAAATTTGGTTTGAGGCATTGGACCTTCTTTAGCATCTACCAGTAAAATAACACAATCAACCATTTTAAGGACTCTTTCTACTTCAGATCCAAAATCAGCATGCCCAGGTGTATCAACTATATTAATTTTTATATCATTGTAAAAAGCAGAACAGTTTTTTGCGAGAATTGTTATTCCTCTTTCTATTTCTTGAGCATTTGAGTCCATAACTCTATCACTTACTTTTTCATGAGAAGTGAAAACATGCCCTTGTTTTAAAAGGTGATCTGTTAAAGTTGTTTTTCCGTGATCAACGTGTGCAATAATAGCGATTGATAGTGTTTTCATATATTTAATGTCTTGTGCTAAGCGGTTTTTAACTTGCGTATTTTAGTTTTAAAGTTCTTTCAACGCAATAGAAACTTTGTTAAATAAAGGGTTTTTGAATGTTTTTTATAAAAATTAAGTTAAAAAATGTGGGTTTTATTAACAATAATTATAGATGAATAGTCATTTATTTTTTGTTTTTTGAATGATTGTGATGGAAAAGATAGATGTGATTATATTAATAGAATTTAATATATAGCTTAATTTTATATGTTACCCTGCCCCTTGGGTGGGTGGGGGATAGGGATGGAAAAAATTATAAAATAATTTTTTATAAAAGCAATATGATGAGGATTGAAGATTTTTTTACTATATTGGCGCTATTAATTGTGGTTTTTTGTTAAATTCTCTTTTAAAAATTCTTTTTCTAAATTTCTAAGTTTTCTTCTGTGCATTTTATGATTGGGATCAAATTTTTCTACTACTTTCCAGAATTTTTTGGAATGATTCATTTCAAATAAGTGGCTATATTCATGTGCTACGATATATTTTTGAATATTTATTGGTAATTTGGCTAGATTGATATTGAAATTTAAATTATTATTTCCTGATGCAGATCCCCACCTTGATGTCATTTGTTTATAACGAATTTTATTAATATTTCGAGGAAATCTTTGATGTAAATCTTTGAGAGTGTTTTCGGTGATTGCTTTGGTTGAAGAGATATATAATTTATCTATTAAAATTTTGACTTGAGTTTTTTGTTGTTTAGAACTCAGATCATAACAAAGAGTAATTAAAGCAAAATCAGTAAAAATTTCTAATTTAGATTTTTTAAGTGAGTGATAATCTATTTTTATTGGTAATTTTTGACCTTGATAAATTAAGTTTTTCATTCGAGATTAATGTTTTTGATGATATTTTCAACTTCATCTGCTGAATTACAACGAATTAATTGCATTCTTAATTCTTTAGCATTTGGAAAATCTGTACAATACCAACCTAAATGTTTTTTCATAGGAGCAAATGATTTTTCTCCTATACCAAATATTTTTTCGTAAGCTTTTGCATGTTCTAATGCAACTTCTAATTTTTGTTTGAGGCTTTTATGTTCACCTCTAAATATCCAAGGTTCACCATAAGAACCTCTACCAATTAAAACCCCATCTACTCCATAATTTTTAATATTTTCATAAGCAATTTCTAAAGATTTAACATCTCCATTTCCAAGGATGGTTGTTTTTAAACCACTTTGATGAATTAATTCTGCAGCTTTAGCTATTTCATTCCAATTGGCGAGTCCTGTGTACATTTGTTTAAGAGTTCTTCCGTGTAATGTAATATTGGCTGGTTCTTCTTCTAATAAATTTTTAATCCAATCTAATGTGACTATTTGATCATAACCAATGCGTGTTTTTACTGAAATTGGTAAAATTTTTCTTTCAGTTATAATATTTTTCTCTTTTTTTAATTCTTGAATATATTGAAAAATTAAAGGATCTAAGTCCAATTCCTCTAGAGTTTTGCCATTTGACCAATCTTCTACAGCTTGCTTACAGGTTTTGATTATTTCTCTTGCTAAATCTGGTGTTTTGATTAGTCCAGCACCTGCTCCGTTTCCAGAAACTGCTTTTGAAGGACATCCCATATTGATGTCGATACCATCAAAACCTAATTCACAAACGATAATTGCTGTTTTATAAAATGCTTTTGGATTAATACCATAAATTTGAGCTACAATTGGTCTTTCTATTTCATTGTATATAAAAGCTGATAGAGCTTTAATTCCTGCATGATTGATTGCTTCTACATTTGTAAATTCGGTAATTAAAAGAGAAGGTTTACCATATTTGGCCGTGATAAATCTGAAAGGAGCATCAGACACACCATCCATTGGAGAAAGTCCAATGATAGGTTTTTCTAATTGATCCCAAAATCCTCTTTGCATTTTTTCTAAATTATTTTGTGATACTAGAATTTACCTTGTTAATTGGCTTTTTGTCAAAAATTTTTATACTGTGTTTTAATTTGTTAGTAACTTGTGAAACTAAGGCTTTTATGTTAAAATAAACTTGTAGAAATAAATAGTAATTAAAATAAAAATGCCTAAATTAAAAACTAAAAATAAGAAAACAACTATTTCTAAACTAAAATCTACTATAAAAATAAAAAAGGTAGATTTTCTATCTAAAGAAGAAAGTCAGTGGTTTGAAGAATATAATAGATATGTGAATTTTATTGGGGCTTCGGCTTTATATTTGAAGGATAATTTCTTGTTGAGAAAGTCTTTAAGTAAGGATGATATTAAAGAAAGAATTTTAGGTCACTGGGGGACAGTTCCAGGACTTAATTTTATATATTCCCATGCCAACTTTTTGATAAGTAAATATAAACAAGAATCAATGTTTATCACTGGACCTGGACATGGTGCTCCTGCAACATTAGCTAATGTATATGCAGAAGGAACATTGCATGATTTTTATAAAGATTTAACTTTAGATGAAAAAGGCTTAGGAAACTTGGTGAAAGGATTTTCTTGGCCTTACAAATTTCCAAGTCATGTTACTCCAGATGTTCCGGGGTCAATTTTAGAAGGAGGCGAACTTGGTTATAGTTTGGCTACTGCTTATGGTGCTGTGATGGATAATCCAGAGCTTCTAGTTATTTGTGCAATTGGTGATGGAGAGGCTGAAACTGGGCCACTTGCAACTGCTTGGCATAGTAATAAATTTTTAAATCCAAAAGAGTCTGGTGCGGTTTTACCAATTGTACATATTAATGGTTATAAAATTGCTGGCCCAACTATTTTGGGAACTATGTCTGATGATGAATTAAATAATTTATTTAAAGGTTATGGTTATAAGCCATATATTGTAGAAGGTCAGGATGAGATTTTACATGAAAAAATGGCTATTGCTATGGATAGTGCTTATCAAGATATTTTAGCTATTCAAAAACAAGCTAGAAAAGAAAATATTGTAATGAAACCAAAATGGCCAGTTATTTTATTTAAATCTAAAAAAGGTTTAACAGGTCCAGAAAAACTTGGTACTAAAAATATTGAAGGAAATTTTAGATCTCATGGTATTCCGTTAGCTGATCCAAAAGGTGATTTAGCTCAATTTGAATTATTGGCTAATTGGTTAGAGTCATATCGAGTTAATGATTTAGTTGATAAGAAAGGAAAACCATTAGATAGAGTTTTGAAATATGTGCCAAAAGGTAAATATAGAATGGGAAGCAATAAAAATGCTTATGGTGGAAATATTGTAAAAAACTTGCCAATGTCTAATCCTGAGAAATTTGAATTTGATGGTAAGCATGGTTGTGTGATGGGTCAAACAACAAAATTGGCAACTGAATGGTTAAATGATGTCTTTGAAAAAGATAAGAAAAAGGATAAAATGGTTAGATTTTTTTGTCCTGATGAAACAGATTCAAATAAAATGGGTAAACTATTAATGGTGCCAGGAAGAGAATATATGTGGCCAGTAAAAAAAGAAGATGAATTTATTACAACTACTGGAAGAGTAACAGAAAAACTATCTGAACATTCATTACTTGGTTATTTACTTGGTTATTTATTGACTGGTCGTCATGGAATGTTTGCTACTTATGAAGCTTTTGCCATGATTAATGTTAGTATGATGGATCAACACTGTAAGTTTATTAAGCAAGCTAAGAGAATTAAATGGAGAAAACCAATTGGTTCTTTAAATTATTTACTTTCTTCAAATTGCTGGAGACAAGAGCATAATGGGTTTTCGCATCAAAATGTTGGTTTTATTAGTAATGCTTTGGAAAAACATCCAGATATTGTGTCTGTTTATTTTCCATCTGATGCTAATTCATTAATGGTTACTTGGGAGGAAAATTTTAAGAGTAGAGATAAAGTAAATGTAGTAGTGTCTGGTAAAACTGATATGCCTCAATGGTTATCTGTTAAAGAGGCAAGAAAACAAATGAAAAATGGAGTAATGGTTTGGGATTGGATTGATAAAGAAGGAGCTAAAAATCCAGATATTATTTTCAGTTGTGCTGGTGATTATATGCTTGAAGAAGTGATGGCTGCTATTGATATTTTAAATAATGAAATTCCAGAATTTAAAAGCAGAATGGTGTATGTGAGTGAGATGACAGAAGCTGGATTTGGAACTTATAAAAATAATTTAGGTAAAGATAATGTAAAAGAATTTGAAAAATATTTTGGGGATAAACAACCAATTATCTTTAATTTCCATGGTTATCCAATTACAGTTAAAAAACTATTGTTTAATCATCCTCATGCTCATAGATTTTCTATTCACGGTTATCAGGAAGAAGGCTCAACTACCACTCCGTTTGATATGCAATACAGGAATCATACTTCTCGATTTCATTTAGTGATTGAAGCTTTGGAGAAGGCTGGTCTTACAAATAAGAAATTAGCTAATAAATCAAAAAAAGTTATTAATAAATATAAGAGAAAATTAAAGGAACATAAACCTTATGTAATGAAAAATGGTGTTGATTTACCAGAAGTAATTTATTGGCAATGGGGTAATTGTTAGTTATTTTCGCTTAAATATGTTATAATAATTTGATTAATATTTAAATAAAATAAAAATGAGAAAAGTAATGCAAAGAGTTGGAGATAAAACTACAGTGAGAAACTTAAATCTTAAAAAAGAATTGAAACATAAAGGAAGGTTTAGAGTTTCTATTTTTGGTTCAGCAAGAATTAAATATGGTGAAAAAACATATAAAGAAGTATTTAATTTGTCTAAATTAATTGCAGAAGCGGGAGGTGATATTATTACAGGAGGTGGTCCTGGTTTAATGGAAGCTGCAAATGCTGGGCATTTTGCAGGAGATACAAAAGAGAAATTAGAATCTATTGGCCTTGTAATTAAACTTCCTTGGGAAAATAAAGGGAATAAATATTTAGAAATCCAACAAAGGTTTAAACAGTTTTCAAAAAGATTAGATACTTTTTTAGCTCTTTCGGATGTGATGGTGGTTACTAAAGGTGGAATTGGTACGATTTTAGAACTGTTTTATATGTGGCAAAATTTGCAAGTTTTTTTAGTTGATTATAAGCCTATTATTTTGATGGGGACTATGTGGGAGCAATTAATGGTATGGATGAAAAAAACAACTTTGAAAGATGGTTTAGTTAGCCCTGAAGATTTTGATTATATTTATGTAGCAAAGAATGAGAAAGAAGCTATGAAAATTATTAAAAGATTTCAAGATTTGAAATTGAAGGATGGCAAGTTAAAACATATCCCGTGTAAAGAGAGTAAATGTATTATGATCCCAAAAAAAGAAGTGAAAAAAAGTGTAGAAAAAAAAGTTGTGTCTAAAAAAAAAGTAAGTATTAAAAATATTAAAATAAAAGTTTTAGCTAAAAAATCTCTTAAAAAGGTAGTTAAAAAATAAAATTAGATTTTAATTTTCAAACTAATGGGGGCATGATCTGACCCCATTTTTTGTGCGTAGATTTGTGCGTCTAGTAAGTTATCTTTTAATTTTGGATCTAGAATAAAATAATCAATTCTCCAGCCAATATTCCTGTTTCTTGCTTTAGTTTTCTGATCCCACCAAGTGTATTGATTTGGTTCTTTATTGAAAACTCTGAAAGAATCAATAAATTTTCTGTTATCAAAAATATGATGTAACCAAGCTCTTTCAATATCCATAAACCCAGAATGATTACGATTTTCTTTTGGTCTAGCAAGGTCTATTTCGTTATGAGCAGTATTAATATCTCCACAAAAGATAAATGGTTTATCAAGTGTATCTAAATACTTTTCAAAATCTTTGTAAAAATCTAATTTGTATTGAACTCTATCCATACCCCTGCCTCCATTTGGAAAATAACCATTAAAAAAATAAAAATTTTTAAATTCTAGTCCAATTAATCTACCTTCTGCATTTAAAATTTGACTATTAAAATGATCAATAACGGAAATTGGTTCTATTCTTGAATAAATGCCAACTCCAGAATAACCTTTTCTCTCCCCTGATTTCCAAAAGCTTTGATAACCATTTGGACTTAATAAATTTTCATTTAATTGATCGGTGTGTGATTTTGTTTCTTGAATTGCAATGATGTCAGCGTCAGTTTGATGAAGCCAATCTAAAAATCCCTTTTTTTCTTGAGCTCTAATTCCATTAACATTCCAGCTATAAAATAATAATTCTTGCATATTTTATGATGGTAAATATTGATATAAATAACATTTTATTTTTCCATTAAATAGTTTTCTATTTTTATCTGCTTTTCGACCAAATAAAGTTTGAAAATTTGGTTGTGAAGTAATTAAAAATAAAGATGTATTTTGAGTTCTATTGTAGAAAAAGCCTAGATTTGTTGAAATTTTTTCAGCTATTTCTTCAGTTCCAATTCTGTCACCATAAGGTGGATTTGTAATGATTGTTGCGTTTTTTATTTTGTGAAATTCGATATGTTCAAAGTTTTTTTGTTCAAAATGAATGACCACATTTGCTCTTTTGGCATTTTCTTGGGCAATTTCTATTGATTGTAAATGAATATCTGAAGCTTGAATTTTTGGTTCTATTGGAAGAATTTCACTACGAGCTTTTTTTAGTATTTCAATCATTTCTGAATGATTATAGTTTGCCCATGTTTGAAAAGTGAAAGTCCGATTTAGACCTGGCGGGATATTCTTTGCAATCAAATATGCTTCAATTGGAATAGTTCCACTTCCACAAAATGGATCAATTAAAATTTTATTTATATCCCAGTCAGACATTAATATTATAGCTGCAGCTAAAGTTTCTTTAATTGGAGTAATATTTGATTTGAGACGATAACCTCTTTTATGGAGACTTTCTCCTGTTGTATCGAGCGCAATTGTACAAAAATCTTTATTTATCCTAATTAAAATAGAATAAGAGGCCCCTGTTTCTGGTAAATTTTCTTGTTGTCTTTTTAATTGTAGTTTTTTAACAATAGCTTTTTTGACAATACTTTGAATTGAAGGTTCATGATGCAATGTGGAATTTGTAGAAGAACAAAGTACAGGAAAAGTAGCGTCTTGAGGAATAATTTCTCCCCAATCCATTGCAAAAATTTGATCAAAAAGTTGGTCAAAAGTGTTGGCATTAAACTCATTTAATTTGATATAAATTCTTTCTGCGGTTCTTAGCCATAAGTTAGTAAGCATTATTTCTTTGTGGTCGCCATTAAAAGTAATTTTTCCGTCTTCTGTTTTTACGACCCAAAGTCCAAGTTTTTTAATTTCTTGATAAAGTACTTTTTCAAGTCCAAAGGCACATGTAGCTATTAATTCCATAAATTTAAATTTTAGCAATCACTTGCAATGAGTGCTAATTGTGATTATAATACTAAAGTAATTTAGTCATTTATTTTTGTATATATGAATTTTGAAAATTACACAACTAAAGCTACTGAAGCTATTCAAACTATGCTTGATTTAGCTAAGAAAAAATCAAATCAAACTTTAACTGTTTGGCATTTACTTTTTTCTTTAATTAATCAAAAGGGGGGGATAGTTCCTAGTATTTTACAAAAATTAGAGAAAAACCCTGATAATATCTTAAGTAAGATAGATAGTGAAATTTCAAAACTACCTGTAGTTCAAGGAGGAGGACAAGTCTATTTCGATACTGAACTAAAAAAGGTTTTAGATAACTCAGAAAGTGAAGCTCAAAAATTACATGATGAATATATTTCTACTGAGCATTTATTTTTGGCATTACTTGATAATAAAAATGTTATTTCTGTATTGGGACTTAAAAAAGATGAAGTTTTAAAGGTTTTAACAGGTATTCGATCTAATCAAAGAGTGACTTCTAAAGATCCAGAGGAAAAGTATCAAGCTTTACAGAAATTTACTATTGATTACACAGATTTAGCTTCTAAAGGAAAAATTGACCCAGTTATTGGTAGAGATGAAGAAATTAGGAGAGTAATGCAAATTTTGTCTCGTAGAACAAAAAATAATCCTGTTTTAATTGGTGAGCCAGGAACTGGTAAAACTGCAATTGTTGAAGGACTTGCTAATAAGATTATTAATGGAGATGTTCCAGATATTCTAAAGAATAAAAAAGTTTTAGGGTTAGATTTAGGAAGTTTACTTGCAGGTACTCAGTATCGTGGACAATTTGAAGAAAGACTTAAAGCTATTATTACTGAAATTGAAGCTAGTGAAGGACAATTGATTTTATTTATTGATGAACTTCATACAATTGTAGGTGCGGGGTCTGTTGGAGAAGGCGGTACTGATGCTGGAAATTTATTGAAACCTGCTTTAGCAAGAGGAAAACTTCGTACAATTGGAGCTACAACTTTAAAAGAATATAGAAAATATATTGAAAAAGACGCAGCTTTAGAAAGAAGATTTCAACCTGTTATGGTTAATGAACCTAGTGTTAAAGATGCTATTTCAATTCTTCGTGGAATTAAAGAAAAATATGAAGCTCATCATGGAGTTAGAATTAGAGATAATGCAATAGTTGCTGCAGTAAATTTATCTTCAAGATATATAACTGATAGATTTTTACCAGATAAAGCTATTGATTTAATGGATGAAGCTGCATCAGTACTTAAGATTGAGATTGATTCAAAACCAACTGAACTTGATTCTTTACATAGGCAAATTCGCCAATTGGAAATTGAAAGGGAAGCTTTAAAAGCAGAAAAAGATGATAAATCTACAAAAACAAGATTTAAAGAGTTAGAAAAAGAATTGGCAGAATTAAATGAAAAAAATAATGAGTTAGAAGCTCATTGGAGAAATGAAAAAGAAGCTATTGATAAGATTAAAGAAAATACTAAAAAGATTGATGAACTTAGACTTGAAGCAGGACAAGCTGAAAGAGTAGGAAATTATCAAAGAGTTGCCGAAATAAATTATGGCTTAATTCCAGAATTAGAAAAAGGAATTGAAGATTTACAAAAGAAATTAACTAAACTTCAAAAAGATAGAAAAATTTTGAAAGAAGAAGTTACTGAGGAAGATATTGCTAATGTAGTTTCGAGATGGACAGGTGTGCCTGTAGCTAAAATGCTTAAAGAAGAAAGTCAAAAGTTAATGGAAATGGAAGATTTACTTGCTAAAAGAGTTATTGGACAAAAGAAAGCTATTGAGGCGGTTTCAAAAGCGATTAGAAGGAATAGAGCTGGAATTGCAGAAGAAAATAGACCTGTTGGTTCATTTATTTTTGTTGGTCCAACTGGAGTTGGTAAAACTGAGTTAGCTAAGGCTTTAGCACAAGTAATGTTCAATGATGAAAAGATGATGATTCGTATTGATATGAGTGAATATATGGAAAAACATTCTGTTGCAAGACTAATTGGTTCACCTCCAGGATATGTGGGTTATGATGAAGGAGGTCAGCTTACAGAAGCTATTCGCCGTCATCCTTATTCTGTTGTTTTATTAGATGAAATTGAGAAAGCTCATTCAGATGTCTTTAATGTTTTACTTCAAGTTTTAGATGACGGAAGACTTACTGACTCTAAAGGTAGAACTGTAGATTTTAGAAATACAGTAATAATTATGACTTCAAATCTAGGTTCAACTGAAATATCTAAAGCTAAAACTGATAAAGAAAAAGAAGAAGTATTGCAAAAAGTTTTACATGGTTTCTTTAGACCAGAATTTTTAAATAGAGTGGATGATATTATTATTTTCCATCGACTTACTCAAGATGAATTAGCAGAAATTGTTGAACTACAAGTAGCTAGTGTTAAAAAAAGATTGAAAAAGAAAGGCATTACTTTAGAAATTTCTAAAATGGCTTCAATGTATTTGGCTACTGCAGGTTATGATGAGTTATTTGGAGCTAGACCCCTCAAAAGGCTTATTCAAACTAAAATTTTAGACGAATTAGCTATGGAATTGATTGATGGAAAGATTAAAGAAGGAGATAAAGTAATGATTGATTTTGTGGATGATCAAATAAAAGTAATCAAGAAATAAAATAAATCTTTTTCAAGAAAGAATTTTAAATAATTTAAAAAATATTTGCTCATCTTAGAAAAGTTGTTATAGATAGATGAGCAGTATTTTTTATTTCTATTTAGTATGGCTGAGAAAGAAAAAATTGAGAAGTCGAAATCTGGAATGGGATTTTTATGGTTTTTAATTTTAATTATAGTTTTTGGAAATAGTTTTTTGATTTGGAGAATGCAAGATACGGTGCTTAAGGTTGATAAATATAATCAAGGAGTAGTGGATGAAATTGGAGGATTTCGCGGAGATATTAAAAATTTTGCAGATGATTTAAATGAAATTAGAAGTTTTTTATTACTTCCTGAAAAAGAATATTCATTTGATGATCAACAAAAATCTAAGCAAGAAGATCAAGAAGAAAATGATAAGACTACTCAAGGTCTTTATGCAATGCTTAATCAGTTAAAATTAGAAAATCAAAAAGAAGAAAATAGAGTTTTAGCAGAAGCTAATTTTGATAAGATTTTAACTGAAGATGATTTTTTGAAAGAATTAGAAATTGTTAATTTAGTTTTTGGAGAAAGAAGTGATTTAAATGTTAAACTTAATGATAATTTGAGTAATATTGATAGTGAACATAATCCTTTTTATGGGCAGGCTCTTTTTGCAATTGTTTATGATGATTCAATAAATAAATTTAGAGTACAAAGTGTTTTAGGAGAAGAGACTTTTGCTAATGATAGTGATTTAAAAGTTGAAATTGAAAAATATATTCATAAAGCTACTGCTGAAGCTAGACAAAAGAAAATTGACGATCAAAATAAAGAAGCTGATTTAGTTAAAGAGGCTGAAGAAAACGCCTTAAAAGATATTGAAAAGAAAAAAGATGACTTACTAATTTTAGTTAATGAAAATGCATTTAAATCTGAATTGGCAGATTTGGGTTTAACTGTTTCTGATAAAACTAGAGAGGAAAATAATAAGTTTATTGTAGATATTGTTGATAGTAAGGGAGGAATCAAATTTTCAATTTCTTTAGATATTTCTTCTAATATGGTTAAGGTAATTAAAGACGGTCAGGAAATTGATGTTAAAAATTTTCTAGATAATAATGGCTCAAAAAAAAAGCCTTAGTAATTCCTGAAAATATTCCAAATTATCAAGGAAAGATACAAGAAAATGCTGATCAAATTAATTTGCTAGTAGCTGGAAAAAATGGAGGGCTAGTTGATACAATGATTTTAGCTAATATTAATACTGAAAAAAGGAAAATTACTTTAATCAGTATTCCGAGAGATTTATATTATAATAATCGGAAAATTAATAGTTATTATGCTCTTTATGGAATGGATGAGTTGAAGAGAATTTTAACTAATATTACTGGATATAAAATTGATAAATATATTTTGATTGATATGTATGCTTTTATTGATGTGATTGATTTAATTGGAGGGATTGATATTCATTTAAATGAGGCTGTTATTGATCCAACTTATAAGGTAAATGATAATGGAGTTTGGTCGACTTTGTATTATAGACCAGGGGATTATCATATGTCTGGAAAAGAAGTTTTGAGAATTGTTAGAACTAGACATACTACAAGTGATTTTGCGAGAGCAGAAAGACAACAATTGGTTTTGAAAGCTATTCAAGCAAAAGCTAGAAATTTTGGTTTTGGAGATGCTAATAAATTAACAGATATTATTAGTACAGTTTTATCTAGAACTGAAACAGATATTAGTGTGGCTGAAGCTATTCCTGCATATTTTAGATACCAAGGTTTTGAAATTGATTCTGGGCATGTGCTTTCAAGTGGAAATGTTTTGAAATCGACTTATACAGGTGTAGAAAAATCTAAGAACTGTTTAGAGAATTTAAGTAGGAATAAGGATTTGGAAGGTGAAGATTTGGCTAAGGCTCAAGAAAATTGTCAGGAAGATAAAGGGCAATATATTTTGGAGCCTATCAATGGAAATTGGAATACAATTCGCTGGTATTTTCACCAAGTTATAGGGGAGTAGGGGGCTCTTCCCCCTTGGGTGGGTGGGGGTTAGGGATGGAAGGGATTATACAATAATTTATTATAAAATCTATTTACGGTTTGAGTTATGGTCAGAAATGAAATGGAATGTCCTAAATATGAAAAAATTTAATCTGTTCCTTTAATGTATTTATTTATCTCGTTTATATCTATAGATTTATTGTTTTTACTATTAAAAACTTCTAAATAATTAAAATTTTGTGAATTATTTTGATTTGGTATTCTAGTATAGATTTCTATATGATCAGCAAGTTTGGATTTTTCTACTTCTTTTATATTGTTTGCTAAATTGTCTATTACATAGTCATGACTTTTTTGAGGAGTAGCTCTAGCTTCTTCTGGGATTATTTGTAACATTTTTTGATATCTTTCTTGGTATGAAGCTTGACTAATACTTTTATTACAAGTTTGTATTAAGACCGTTGTTGTATAATTATTTTCTTTTAACTTTTGTAGAGTTTTAATTGGAGTTTCTGCAGTTCTAAAAGTTCCTTCTATAATTATATTGTATTTATCATTTAATGCTTTTTGAAGTATAGCTTCAGTCATTGTTCCTGAAAATTCTCCGGTGTATTTAGGTGCTTCTTCAGCATATTTTTCTTGTAATATTTTAAAATCAGGATGATATTTCCTATAATTGTCTCCATTAATTTCTAAAATATTTCTATTTAATTTAGTTTTAGCTCTTGCTGTTAAAGAAGCTTTACCAGCTCCTGGTTGTCCTCCTAGTACAAAACCTTGTGGAGATTTTTGATTTGGTGATGCAAATTGATTATATTTTAAAATTTCTTTATCCCAAACTTCTTTTAGTAGTTCAGGAGTTATTTCTACTTCGTTTTTGTCCATTGAAGTATTTGTGGCATTTTCTTGGAAATTTATAATTGAGTAAGATTCCTTATTTGAAATATTCGGTAGAGAACTTCTAGTTATACTTGTGAGTTTTAATCGTATATCTTTAATTATACTTATCATAAATTCGTAATCTATATTTTCTGGAGAGGTCATTAAAATATCTTCTCTTAATTTTCCTATAGTAGTGAGAATTTCTTCTTCTTTGTTTATGATTTTACTTGCTGTTAAATATGCGATACTTGAGTATTCTAAAAGGACATCTTTTTCCATTATTGTTGCCATATACTTTGTTTATTTAAGCAGTTTACTTTACAGATATATTATCTAAATTATGAGGAAAGTGCGTTGTTTGTCAAATTTTATGACTAAATAGAAAGGTAATGAGTTAAATATTTGCGATTTTTCTTGTTAATTTTGTGGTTATTAGAATGAAAAATTGTGTAGTAGTTATTTTGAATTGAATTAATTATGTTATATGGGGTTTTTGGGAGATAAATTAATTGCAAATTTTCAATTTAAAATAATATTGATTAAATTTGAGAAGTTATATATATTTCCAATACTTCATTTATGAAGTGCTAATTAAAAATTGTATTCCCCTGTAGCTCAGTGGTAGAGCAACCGGCTGTTAACCGGTAGGTCACTGGTTCGAGCCCAGTCGGGGGAGCCAATTACAAAATTAAACTTGGCTAATCTATTGAGATTGGCTTTTTTGGGTTTGTGAATTTGGTTTATCTTTTTGCAAAAAATTTATTCTTCTGTTATCTGTTTTATAGATTGAAAATTATTAGTTAAAATATTATGGATAAGCAACTTCAAAGTATAAAAGATCTTGAAGAAAAAGCTTGGTATAGGTTTTTGAAGGTAGTTTATATAGGCTTATTTAGTATACTTATTTTATTTATATTATTATTTATTGTTGCGTCACCACAAGATGTATTGGTTGGGATTGTGGGGCTGGGAATTTTACTTTTTTTAGCTTATTTAATTAGAGGAGCTTTTTATTATATTATTTTAGGGAGATTTAATCCTAAAGAAAAAGAGTAGATTTTTATTTTTTCTCAATTCTTTTCAAAATAGCTTTTTCAATGTCACTCCAAGGGATATGAGTTCGAATTATTTTTCCTTGTATTTGATATTTGTCACTTTCTAAAGATTGATTAATTGCTTTTTCTACAATTTCTTTTTTAATTCCTGCTGTTTCTGCTAGCCAAATAAACATAGGTGGACACATAATATGATTGTAAACAAATTCTGCAGTTCTATGATGGTTTTTCCGATTATATGCTCCTGGCCCCTTATACCAATATAACCAGCCTTCCCAATGTTCACCTTGAGAGGTGTACCAAGCTTTATTTTTACGACGCTTACCATTTCTTAAAGTATTTTTTTGATCTCTATACGCTATTTCATATTTTTCTGTGAGTGGCACTGGAATTTCTAGATCTACAAGTTTCATGACACATTTTAAGAAAGTTTTTGGTGTATCAATTTTGGTAATTTTTTTCTTTTTGAATAGTCCAAACATTTGTATTTTTAATTTGATAATTGATTAGATATTAATATGGTAAGCAGAAGATTTGAAGAATAATTTTGACTGTCAAGAAATGGAGTTTTGTTTTTTAATCTTTGAAGACTTTCAAAAAAGTATTTTTTTGCTATTAATTTTAATAGGATTAAGGCAGATAAATAAATACTATGGAAAAAGATTTTAAGTGTGAAGGATTTAGAAAATAAAGCTTGATATAGGTTTTTGTCCTTTATTTTAAATCTTACTTTATTAGTTTTGACAAAAGATGATTTGTGTGTAATAACATTATGATCATTTAAAATAAAAACAAATGAAAATAATAAAATATAATAAAAGTAATGAATTTGGTATTACAAAAAGATTAGTTTTTGCATGGAGTGAAGTGAGAGCAACTGCTAATGAACCACATTTATATGGGGCGCCAAATAAAGTTGAAATGAAATTTAAAGATAAAGAGGGAAACGAAGTTGGAACAGAGAACTCTGAAACTGCTGAAGGAAGAAATATTATTAGAGGACAAGCTATTTTGATGTTGAGAAAATTTCCTTATGAAGATTTTGATATGACTGATGATAATAAAATTAGAATATCTAGTAGTTCTTTACATTTTCTTATACGAACTTCTAGACAAGCTGAAATGGGTTTATTACTTGATGATGATAAGAATCTAATAGATCCTGTTGAACAAACTACGAAACTTAAAATTCAACTTGATGCATTTCGTTCAATGGTTACTACAAAAAATGAAGAGACTGGTAGAATTACTTTTAATAAGCCATCTCATATAAATTTAGGTTTATCTTTTTTAACTGAAATTCCTGATGGTAGAAATTATTTAAGAAGCGAGGCTTTAAAATTTTTAAAAGCAACTTTAGTAAATGAAGAAAATAAAGATGATATAAAAGCTTTGAGAGAAGCTTTAGCAAAGTCTACAAAGATTGAAACAGGACAATGGTTTGTAGAACATCCAGATGAAAGACCAGCTGATAAGGAGGGATTGGAAAAATTGAAGCAAGAATCTGCTACTGCCCTTCATACAGCTTTAACTGAAGTATTACCGCCACCAAGTGCTACATAAAGTGATACCTAATGGGTGCTTGAATAAATATTAAAATATCCAATATTTAAAAGTCTTTTATACTAATAAATATTGGGTTTTTTAATATTTTTACTCACTTTTTCCCAAAAGAAAAGCTTCTGATCCCGCTTGTTTTCGATTATGTGCAAATAGAATAAAACAATCATCGGGAGCCATGACTTGATCTTTACCATCTAGTCCTATTAATTGATTTTTCTTAAGTTTTTCAAAATCTTTAAAACTTTTAATTAATTTAAAATTGTTAGTTTTTGTGTAATATTTTAGAGATAGTTGATATCTTTTTTGTGTATTTTGAATAGTAAGCTGATTTAAATTATTAGGATTAAGATGTTGTCGATATTGTAGGAAATTTAAAATTCCTTGCTCAGCTATTTTCTGAGAATTGGGATTTCCAAAGTAGCCGCATTCGAGACAGATTCCTGTTTTACCAATTTTATTCATAAAATAATCTGTACCTCCTGGCTCAATACTATCAAATCCAGAAACTATCTTATTTACTGGTAAGTATTTCGCTATTTCAAACCCATTTTTTTCACAAATAATAAAAGGTTGGCTTTCAGTTATAGATGAGTCATGAATATCTAGTAATATATCGACTTCTTTAAAGAGAGTTTTTAAAAATTTTGCCCTCTGAAATTCATAAGTATTGAGAACTTTTTCTGAATATTTTTGAATTAAGATATTTTTATCTTCAAACATTCTATTTAAATTTGCCTCAGTAAATCTGACATTTTGAGCTACTGCTCTGGGGTTGCCCATTACAAAATAAACTAGTCCACTTTGTATTTTTAAATTTTTTATAATCTTTTGTACTGCAGAAATCCCTGATATCTCATTTCCATGAACTCCATATAGAATCATACTTTTAGCCCCTTTATTTCCACTATCTAATTTTAAAACTTCTTGAATCATTTAGAGATTATAGATTGAATACCAATTCTTAAATGATGCCTTTATTTTTTTTGTTATATTTTCTTCGTAAATAAAGTTAGACAATTTCTCAATATCTAAGTAAAAAGGTCTATCTTCTTTAACTGCATTTATAAAATTACGTACTTCTTTATATAACCAATTAGTAGTAGCAGATAAAGGAATTTTTTGTCTAAATTCGTATGCTTGAGTGTTGTTTAATAATTCAATAGCTATAATGTTTCTAACATTCTTTACAACTAGGTAAGTATTTCTTGCAGCAATGGTTCCCATGCTCACATGATCTTCTTGGTTTGCTGATGTTGGAATAGAGTCTACACTTGCTGGATGGCATAGAATTTTATTCTCAGAGACTAAAGCTGCAGCTACATATTGTGGGATCATTAATCCACTATGCAATCCACCTTTACTATTATCAATTAAATATGCTGGTAAATTGTCATTTGTAGAAGGATCAATCATTTTTGCTATTCTTCTCTCAGAAATATTGCCTAATTCTGAAATTACCATTTTTAAAATATCAGAAGCGAAAGCTATTGGCTCTCCATGGAAATTTCCTCCAGACAAGACCATTTCTTGATCGCTAAATACTAAAGGATTATCAGTAACAGAATTTATTTCTATTTCTAGAATTTTTCCTACATGTTGTATGTTATCTCGTATTGCTCCGTGTACTTGAGGTATACATCTCAAAGAATATGAGTCTTGAACTCTATCGCAATTTTTATGAGAATCAATGATCTTACTATCTTTTAAAATATTCCAAATATTGTTTGCTACTTCAATTTGTCCCTTTTGGTCTCTTACTTGACTTATAGATTTATGAAATGGGGTTCTACTAGCCATCAACACTTCTACAGTCAATGATGCAACCATATCTGCGGATTCTGCTAATATACAAGCATCAAAAAATGCCAAAGTAAGTATGGCAGTTTGAACATTAGTTCCATTGCTAACTGCTAAGCCTTCTTTTGCGTTTAGACTTATTGGTGTAATATTTTTTTCTTTTAATACAATTTTAGAACTTACTCTTTTACCACCCACAATACACTCTCCTTCGCCTATAAGCACTAAAGCAAAATGACAAAGAGGCGCTAAGTCACCACTGCTACCTACTGAACCTTGTTCTGGTACGTATGGATAAACTCCTTTATTAATTAACTCTAAAATTTTGTTTATCAATTCACTGCGGACTCCTGAATTCACTGCGGACTCCTGAATAACCTTTTGATAAAGAGTGAGCTCTTAATAACATAATAGCCCTTACCGTTTCCTCATTTAAAGGGGCTCCAACTCCTGTAGCGTGACTTCGAATAATATTAACTTGTAGGTTTGCTACTTCTTCTTGTGAAATATTTTTATTTTTAAAACTACCAAAACCTGTTGTTATGCCATACATTATTTTGTTTTTTTAAATTTCTTTTTCTAGCCAGGTTCTATTTGTATTGATATTCTTAATAGCCTGATTACTTAATTTAATTTTATAATCTTTATTTCTAGCACAATTGATAACATCTTTTATTGTTAGATCTCTGTTACCTATCTCTAATAGTAATTTTTTATTCATAGTTTTTAAATTGTAAATTGCTAAAAATTGCTGCTGGTTTTTGATAATAGAATGCCCATTCTCTGTCCCCATAAGAAAAGTGCCAGTACTCACCATCAAAAGGCGCAAAATTTTCTGCTAAGAGAATTTCTCTTAAAATTTGTCGATTATTTTCTTGTTCATTAGTTAAACCTAATGTATCTAGACGAAATTTATTAGTCGTATAGTCATAAATTGGACTACCAAAATCTAAAAAACTATTGGTTTGTTGGTTAAATATGACAATATCAATTGCGCCACCTGAAGGATGTCCTGCCACGCTAGGAACTGCTACGGTTTCATGAGTTTTTTCATATAAATCAAAGGGATTTTCATAATATTCAAGTTCAGATAAAACTTTTAGTCTTTTTAGAAATCGTTCTTTTTGAATTTTTAAAGTTCTATAACCTTCAAAGATGTAAAGCTTAAAATTAGGATTTATATCTGATAATCTTTTTTGGGCAGATTGTAATTTTTCTAATACTTCTTTTCTAACCATTATTGTATTATTCATTGCAGAAGCTAAATCTTGTTTATTGGCATGATATCCATATAAAAGATTACTACCATTTAAATTAACCAGAGGCTGATTTGATTCCTGAATAGGAATTTGTAATAAATCTTGGAATTTAATGATTTGGTATTTTGTAATATTGTTAGAATTAAATTACTATTTATTTATTTTATATAAAAATATTCGTCTATCTGTTTTGACTGAACCGTCTGTACGTTTACTCTCAACATCTTGATAAACTTCTTTTAAATCATTGAAACCTAGTGATCTATAAATAGATTGTGAAGCAATGTTGTCAACAGAAGTTCTCATAATGATGATACTGCCACGTGGTACATATTTTATACGTTCAAGAACCATCTTCTTAGCAATTAAATTTCTTCTATATTGCGGGGCCACTCCTAAATCAGACATGTACCAAGCATTTGAACAATCTATATGGTTTGAAACGGCATTCATTACTTCTAAATTTTCACTGATTGGTACTACTGCTGAAAATCCTATAACCTTATTTTTTGTTTTAGCTAAGATAACGTGACCATTTGTAATATATGACTTAAATAAATCTTTAACATAATCGCTTTCAAAAGATTCATAATAGGGAGGGGCTGAAAAAATATCTTTATATAAATTAATTAACCCATCATTATTGTTATTTTCGATATCTTTAATTGATTCAAGTTTTTCAAGTATATAATTAATTCTTCCATTTTCAATATATGTACCTGTCTTTATTTTTTGAACAGGACCATAAATTTTTGCTCCTATAAATTCTTTATTATTTGCATCTACATCTACTTTAATATGCATTCCACTTGGTTGAATGACTTCTAGTCCTTGTACTTCTTTTTTTTGTTTTCTAACTTCAACTAGTCCGAGGGCTGTAGTACCACTTCCACAACCAGTTTCATAAAATAAAGTATTGATATCTCTTACTCTTACAACAGGAAAAATTAAAAACTTATTATCGATACTTTTTGTGTACATTACACCAGCTGCTGGTTCATTTAATAAATTATATTTTTTTAATATATCTAGAGTTTGAGCTTTCAACAATTCTTGATTTATGTTTTCCTCATCTATGCTGTCATTATAATATATTATGTGCGTAATTCCACTCATTTTGACTAGATACATATTATGACTTAATTTTTGTACTGATTCAAAATTGTTATAAATTGGCATTTCTGCCCAACCTTGTCCTTCAAAATCTATACCTGCATTTAACTTTTTTCCTGATTCAACCCCAGAAGAAATCATATGTAATTCTTCTCCCTTGACACCTTTTAATAACTCCCATGCTGCTGACCGTGTTGCATTTCCACAAAACTCACCACCAGCCATTAATAGTTCTGGAGTTTCATTTGAAGAACTAATAAATCCAACTTGTTCGACATTACTGTACACATCTTGGATTTCTTTATTAATTCTTTGTCTAATTTCACTTTCTCTATATAAGCCTTCAACTAGACATGTATCATTTCCTCCTGGGCGCATGATGGAAAAAGGAGCATAAATTTCTTCAGTTAAATTTGAAGTTTTATTTTTTAATTTACTCATAATATTTGGGTAATAATTAATAATTTATTGTATTATAATGTAATATGCTGAATCAAATCTTTAATAGAGTTAATTATTTGCTCTTGTGATGTTGGAAGGTTTTTCAAAACAAATGAATCTTCTTTACCCTCGTTAATGATAAGAAAATATTGAGAACCTATCTTATCCGCATATTTAACTTGCTTTCCTAGTTTTTTATGTCCATCGTGAAAGACCATAGTTTTGATATTTTTATTACGTAAGACACGAGCAATTTTATTTGCAATATTTCTTTGAGTTTCATCTATCAAACCAATTAAAACATTAACACTTTCCAACTTTTTAATTTTTAGTTTATTTTCATGCTGTAAGATGTACATTAACCTAGATAAGCCAATAGAAACACCAACACCTGGTAAATCTTTATTAGAAAATTTACCAGCAAGGTCAGCATATCTCCCCCCAGAACATATACTTCCATATTTTTCAAGTCCAACTAGGTGTGTTTCATAGACTGTTCCAGTGTAATAGTCTAATCCTCTAGCTATTCTAGAGTTAAATATAATTTGACCATGAGTATTATCTAAATCTTTTAAATATGAGCTTACAGTTTGAATTTCTTTAATGCCTTCTTTGAATATAGGATCTTCAATATTTAATTGTTCAAAAAAAATATCAACTTCGTCAAGTTTTATATTTTTAGATAGTATTTTAAATAACTCATTTACCTTATTTATATCAAAACCTAGCTCAATGAGATTTAATTTAGTTTGTTCTTCTCCTATCTTATCGTATTTATCAATAATTTTTAGTATTTCATTATAATTTTTATTGTTATTATCTAAAAATCCTAAATGACTTAATAATCCATTTAAAAACTTTCTATTGTTTAAACTAATTATAAAATTTCCAATTTTTATTTTTTCAAATATCTTATAAATAACTTCAAGTACTTCTGCATCATAATGAAGAGGAAGGATATCGTTTGAAACAATATCTATATCAGCTTGGTAAAACTCACGAAATCTTCCTGCTTGTGGACGATCACCTCTCCAAACTTTTTGAATTTGATATCTTTTAAATGGGAAGCTTAAGTTACCGTAATTTTGAACTACATATCTTGCAAAAGGTATTGTTAAATCAAAATGTAAACCTCTATCATCTTCGGTACCTCCTTCTTCAGCTAATGCTCTTTTTAAGGTATATACTTCTTTTGAGATTTCACCTTTAGAAGATAATGTCTTTAAATATTCTACGCTACTAGTTTCAAGAGGAATATATCCATAAGATTCATAAACTTCTTTAATAGTATTTTTTAACCTTATCTCCTCTTTTAATATTTCTGGTAAATGTTCTGGAAAACCACTTGGATTTTGGAATTTCATTTTATAAAAGTAAAATTCACTCTATACCATTGTTTAGAATATTACATATTACTTTACATATTGCAAATATTTTATATAATTTTTAATCGGCGCATCTATTTTTGACAAAAGTAGTATTGGTATTGTACTCTTTGTTTAAGTATTGAGCTTTTATTTGTTAAGTGTATGAATAAACTCACTTCTAAAATAGATTTTTTTAAAAAAGATAGAGGCATAGATCATGTAATCGCATTTTCTGGAAGTAGCATTGGAAATAATAATGAATTATTAATACAAAATGTAATTGAGGAGATAATAGCTTCTTTTAAAAATAAATTAATTGGAATTCTAACTGGTGGAACTACATTTGGTGTTTCTAATCATGCGATCGTTATTGCGAAACAGTATAAATTACCTACTATAGGAATATTTCCTTCAATAGGGGCTAAATACGCTTTAGATAGAAAATTTTTAGACTTACCAATAGAAGTTCCGCCTATATTAGAAAAAAGTCAGTGGGGCGATGAATCATCTATTTTTGCAAAAACTCTTGATAGTATGATAATAATTGGTGGAGGGTTTGGTACTTTAATCGAGGTGTCTCATGTCTTAAAAATTAATGAATATAGGAATAAAAAAGGATTAGCATTAAAAAGAATTATTCCAATTATTGACTTTAAAGGAGTTTCGCAACAATTACCTTTGCTGGATATAAATACTGATATACAAGATAAATGTATATTTCAACTTTCTGGAACTCAACTTCAAGAAATTAATAATATTATTAATATATAATTAGAAATTGAAATTAAGTGACTATTATAACTCACTTACTCCTTTTTCTTTTAATGATTTGTTTTTGTCTAATCTATGTATTTATGTGTTCCATAAGAGAGTAAAGTGAAAAGACCAACTATAGAAATAAAAGATATTAAACTAATAATTATATTTATTACCGATAAGTTTAAAGGATTAGATTGTGATTGAGGTGTAAGAAATATATTGACTAATGGAAATATAAATATAGATAGAAAAAGGCCAATAATGGGACCTACAATTAAAAGGATTGAAACTGTATTATTGTATTTTTTGTTTTTTTGTGTTTGGTCCATAGCAGAATATTAAAATAATAAATTCTACCCTTCCATCTCATAAACTATTTTTGCAACTTCAGCTCTGGTAATGAATTGATTTGGTTTGAGTAATTGACCTGGGAAGCTAGAAATCAAGCCTTTGGAGAAGGCGAGTGTGATATATTTGTAGAACCAGTCTTTGGAATTTGCGTCTGAGAAAATGCCACTACCACTATTTAAAAATTCACCTCCTTTGGCTTCAAAAATGATTTTTAAAGCTTCTGCCCTAGTTATGAATTGATTAGGTTTAAATGTTTTATTTTGATAACCTTCAATGATTTTATTTTTGAGACCGCTCATAATAAATGAAGCAAACCAATCGTTTTGTTTTACATCTAAAAATAAATCTTGGTAATTTTCTAGAGAGAAATTATTGCTTTTTAAAGCAATTTTTAAAACTTCAGCTCTTGTTGCAAAATCATCTGGAGCAAAAGTGTCAAAAGTTTTTCCACTGACTATACAATTTTTAAATAAATAATTTATTGCTTCTTCAGCTGTGTGTCCTTTGATATCTTTAAATGGTACTTCTGGCATTTCGCTTTGCTGACAAGTTTTTTTATCTGTAATTTGTGGTTCTTTTTTATCTTCATTTTTATCTTTCTCTTCTTTTGGAGTTTCTTTATCTTTTTGATTATCCATAACTATTAATGATGATGGTCCACTTCCTCCAGTTTTCCCACTTGAAGGGGATCCACTTCCACCTCCACCACCTCCATTATTTCTTGTACTTTTTGGTCTCCAATCTGTAGAAACTTTAAAATCTGTTACTCCACAGGAATTATCATTAATACAATTAAAATTAATCCAACCAATATTTTCTCCCCAGGCATATCCTTCAAATACTCCTTGATTATTAATTTTTACTCCTCCAAAATTGGGATTAAAATTAATCCAACCAATATTTTCACCCCAAGCATAACCACTTAAATTTCCTTCATCATCATTTGCCACTTTATAATCAACTGTTCCACAAGAATTATCATTATTACAATTTAGTGAAATCCAACCAGTATTTTCACCCCAAGCATGGCCTGTTAATTGGCTATCAGTGATATGAATATCATTTGTCATTAAAACCCAACCGATATTTTCTCCCCAAGCATATTGATGTGCTGGATCTATTGTTCCATTTGTATCAGATGCTTGTGTTATTGAAGTAAAGCTATAAAAGAGAGATATAGCTAATATTAATTTTGAGAAATTTTTCATAATTTAATTAATTAGCGTATACACATCTGACTTGAAAATTGGAAGATTTAGCATTTCCACCTGTGTGGCCAGAAGTAAGTCTAACTGTAAAAGCATTTGATAATGGGCTAGAAAAAGTTGTTGCTGACCAATAAACTCTTGATTCGCTACTTTTTTTCCCTTTTGGTTCCATTGGTCCATAAGAGCCATCAATATAGGCTTGCATTAATTGTTTTTGATGAGGAACATACCAATTTGGATTTGCTTCACAACCAGTATTTGGATTAGGAGCAGAGTTTTTAACACACATATTTCCATGGCCACCTTCACAATTATTAGCAATAAACCAACTGATGTCTCCATCACTTCCATCTGGAACATATGTTGCATTATTTAAGGTTTTACTCCAAATTGTTCCTGTCAAATCATCTTGCCATTCTGCGCCTGTATCACCTGTTCCACAGTAATTATTTCCATTATCGCATTGTGTCCATGGACCTTTGTATGAGTCTGCAGGTATATTTTGACCTAATGGTGTTGCAGCTCCGTTTGCATTCCAGTCGTCGATTCCGCCAAATTTTTGACTACCTCCAGGATAATTTCCAGAAGTTCTTGTTCCATTAAATAAATTTCTTAAAAAAGTTCCTTGAACTCCTAAATATTGAGTTCCTGCGGTAACGGTAGTTGGATCAATAGTTGGAATAGCTTCATAAATTTCTTTTAAAGTATGTAATGATGGTGCTGGAGGTCCTGCTGGCGCAAAATTATGAGCTGCTTCAACAGCATCTGCATTAGTTGTTAATTTTGTAAATATATCATCAAGTGTATACATTGTTGCTGCTGGGGGAAGTAGTGGAGAAAGTACTCCTGCAAAAGCAGATTGACTTAAAATTAAACTAGTTGAAATTAAGGTTGTGGATATAATCCAAAACTTTTTATTTTTAAATAATGGTTTTTTCATATTTATTTTTTGTTTGTTATTTTAATTTGGTGTATCTTAACAGAGATTAAGATTAATTCAATAAAAATCTTGAATATTTTTATCCTTCAATATGTACTTTTTGAGTCTTTTGATTGATGTCTATATCTTTAATGAGTAGAGCAAGGAAAGCTCCAATAAAGGTGATAATTGCAGAAATAACATAAACAGTACTAAAGCCATGTACTTGTGCCTTAAGAGTGATTAAAGATGTGAATTGACTAAATTCGATTGGAGTAAGTCCATGGAATGAACTAAAATTTGAAAGTTTGATAATATTATTTTCAACAGAAGTATTTAAAATTGTTCCAAAAATAGCTATTCCAAAAGCTCCAGCTATATTTCTTGCTAGAGCTAACAGTGATGAAGCAATGCCAATTTCTTTTGAAGGAATAACTGCTGCAATGATATTTGTTCTTTGAGCCATACCAAATCCCATACCAAATGACATAATTAATAGTGGGATAATAATGTCGCTTACTGTTGATCTTGGATCTAAAAAACTAAATAAATAAATACCAATTCCTGCAATAAAAGTACTAATAGCAATAATATATTTTGGCTGAACTTTTCCTGTAAATCTCCCTCCAATTGGAGCTGCTGTCATCATTCCAAAAGCCATTGGCATAAAAATATAACCTGTTTGAGTAGCATTAAAACCGAGGAAAGTTTGAACAAAAATAGGAATTAAAAATAAACTTCCCATCATTCCCATAAATACTATGAAATTATTTAAAAGAGTTTGAGTGAAAATTGTATTTTTAAAATATTTTAAATCTATCAAAGGATCTTTTAAATTTTTTTCAATTTTAATAAAGTAAATTAAACTGATAATTGCTATTAAATAATTTGTAATACTATTTAAAGACAGCCATCCCCATTCAGCTCCTTGGTCGAGAACTAAAACTAAAGAGGCCAAGAAAATTCCAAGAACAATAGCTCCTTTAATATCGAAATGTGTATTTTTAATGTCTTGTGATTTAGATTCAGAAATAAAAGCTAAAGCCATTAAGATTCCAATAAGTCCAATTGGTAAATTAATTAAAAAGATCGATCTCCAACCTAAAATATCAATTAAAGGACCTCCAATTAAGGGTCCAAATACAGCGGCAGCAGCAAATGATGCAGACCAAATTCCCAATGCTTGGGCTCTTTCTTTATTGTCTTCATAAGTCACAGCAATAATGGCCATGGCGGTTGGATAATCGGCGGAACCTGCAATAGCTTGAATGATTCTAAAAATAATCATAGAAGTTAAATCCCAGGCAAGTCCTGCAAGAATTGACCCTAAAATAAAAATAGAAAAGCCAATTATATAGATTTTTTTTCGTCCTAGAATATCGCCAAGTTTACCCCAAATTGGAACAAAAATTGCATTAGCTAAAATATAAGCAGTAGCTATCCAACCAGCAGCTGAAACTGTAATTTTAAATTCGTCAATAATATGTGGAAGCGCAAGATTGACTATAGTTTGGTCTAATCTTCCTAAAAAAGTACCAACAATTACAGTTAATAAAATTAACCATTTTGGAATACCAGAAGCATCTCTTTTTACATTTACTTTATTCACTGAGATTTAATATTATTTATAAATTTTTACTTTAGCGGACATACCATTTTTAAAGTCTGGATATTTCGAAATGTTGTATCTTATTTTTATATTAAATTTTTGAATTTGTCTCTTGTCTGAAATACTGAAAACAATATCGCCAGTATTACTTACAGGACTAATTTCTTCAATAAATCCATCAAATGTTTCTTTCCCAAAAGAGTCAACTGTAAATGAAACTTTATCTAAAACTTTAAGATCTTTTAGTCCTTTGTCTTCATCTATACTAGCAATTATTCGCATTTGATTTGGATCATACATAGTAGCAACTGGTAGAGAAGGGGAGTAATTGGCCCCAAAATCTTCTTTGATCATTGTAATTATACCAGCAATTTCAGATTGAATAATATTGTCTCCAACTCTAGCTATAGGTTGATGAGCTGAAACTTGTTGACCTTCTTTAACATAAACTTCTTTTAAAATTCCTGGAGTTGAAGAAGTGAGTTGAATAAGTGGAACTTTAACAAATGCATTATCACTTTCAATATATTTTTGGTTTTCAATAAAATAGAAAACTCCAAATATACTTCCAACGATAAATAGTATTAATAGAAGTGTAATAACTATTTTATTTACGATACTAGATTTTTGATTGTTTTCTTTTTCTTGCTGCATATTTAAAAATTAGTTAATTAAAATTTTGTCATTAGGATTGAGGCCTGATAAGACTTCAATAAGATTATTTTGAATTTGTCCAACTTGAATATCTTGTTTAAGTAATTCTTGACCTCTTTGGAGATAGACAAATTTTTGATTATTATCGTCAATATTTAAACTTTCAATTGGGATTAAAAGTTTATTTTGATTGATGTTTTGATCAGTAAAATTGAGTAGGACATTTAATTGTTGATTTGGATTAAATGGAAGATTTGGTAAGTAAAATGTGATTGTAGATAGTTGGCTTTGTGGATTGGCTATTGTGGAAATTTGCTTAATTGGAAGATCGATGAATTTATCTCCATAAGGTATTTGAGCTTTTTTTACTTTTAAAATATCTTCATTTTTTACTTCGACTTGAAGCTCTAAATTATCTGGATTGATGATTTGAGTTAAAATATTTTGAGGTCCAATTAAATCTCCTTGATTAGCCATTGAACCGTAAATTATTCCATCAATTGGTGCATAAATATTTAAAGTTTCTAGTTGTTGTTTTGCATTATCAAAATTAATTTGTGCTAGGTGTAATTGATTTTGAGCTTGTAAAGAATTTAAATTATTTTTAATGGTAGCTCCTTCTTGATTTAGTTTTGCTGTTTTAATTTGGTCAGTACTTTCTCCTGTATAGCCCATTTTTAATTTACTACTTTCTTGATTGATTTGAGTTAAATCGTTTTGTAATTGATTTTGTAGTAATTGAGTTTTAATTTGATTATTAGATAACTCAGCAGAATTAGTGATACTATTTTGATTTAATTGAGCAATTTGTATTTGATTATTTAATGAAGATTTCTTTTGTTGATAGTCTAAAGTTGCCGAATTTAATTTCTTAATTAATTCATTTTTTGCTTGAAGGTCAGTTGTTGAGTCAATTAATTGATTTAAGTCATTAATATTATTGTAATAATTTGTATTTAAATAATTTAAATTATTTTCAATTTCTTGAAGACTTAAATCTGCTTTTTGAAAATTTTGTTGAGTAAGGAAATTATTATTTTCTAAGTTATTTTGTAAGATATTTTTAGCTTCTTGATTAGCAGCTAGATTGTAGTTGAATGTTTTTAAATCATTTTCAAAAGCTTTAGCTTGATTTTGGGCTGAGTTAATTTGAGCTTGAGTTAAATTAAGAGTATTTTGATTAGCTAATTCAATTTGTTTGAGATTTTCTTTAGCTAACTCAAGATTATTTTGTGCAATTTGGAACTGCACTTCGAGAGGGTGTTTTGAATTATTAACACCTCCAATTTGATAGAGTAAATCACCTTTTTGAACTTGATCCCCATCTTTAACAAGGGATTTGATGATTTGTCCTGCATTTTGAGATTGAATTTTTACTTGTTCTGCAGAATGTACATTTCCAATGAAGTTTTGACCTGTGGAATTTTGGCTGATAGGTGTGATGAAATTGCTTTGTAGAGATATTGAAATTTCTTCTTCTTCTTGATTTTGAAAAGGTAATTGGCAACTAGTGAGGATAAGGATTGTCGATAAGGAAATTATTTTTTTAAACATAAAATTATTTGAGTAAAATTGATGTGATTAAGTATTATTTTGAATTATTTTTTGAGTAATATTAATTAGAAAATCTAGCTCTTCATTTGTTAGATCTTGAAAGTATTTTTGAACTTTTGATAAATGTTCAGTTTTAAATTTTTTAAATTTACTCAAACCTTCTTTAGATAATTTGAGGTGAGTAATACGGCGATCATTTGAACTTATTTCTCTAATGATGAAATTATTTTTTTCGAGGTTATCAATTATTTGAGTAGCTGCACTACTAGAGATCCCAAGATAATTAGCAATATCTTTAACTGTGATATTTGTTTGGTGACTAATCAAATAGAGAATATGAATTTGAGGAGGTGTGAGCTTATATTCTTTTAAATATTTATTTTGTTCACATAAAGCTAATTTTTGTACAATACGGAAATTTCTTAGTAATTTTTGAATTTTATTTACACCTGTTGGCATATTCTTTGCATATTTTTAATTTAGGTTGTAATTATATTAGTGGCTTAACTATTGTCAAGAAAAAAATGTAGTTTTATTTAGATAATCTAAATTAAAAATAAAAAAACCTCGAATCATTGAGGTTTTTTATACTATAGGGTAGATGGAGTATTTTAGTGTTAATTTTTTGCTAATTGTGGTTGATATTTGAGTTGTAAAAATAATAGAAAAAACCATCCAAGATGGATGGTTTTAAAGTGCCCCCCTAAAACTTTCCCAAGCTTCTGTAAAACATTTAAGACTACCTATAAAATTCAATACAATTTTTTAGATGTATTTCCTTTTACAAAAGAATTTTATCTCTAGCGACCATAACCGAAATTACAGCGACCAAAGAATAATAAATTTAATTTAAATCAGACCATTAAAAAGAACTTTTCTTTTCACCCCTTCTAAATCAATGCTCTTTACTTGAATTACATTACTGCAACTCTTGCTCAAACACAGAATGCTTTTTACCTTAAAACCTTGCGAGAATAAGACAATTATAACATTCTAATTAAATTTATTAGATCAAATCCTAATTTCTTCTCAAATATCCTTCGAGACATTCCCCGTGAATTATTCAAGAAAAAAAATAATCCCTATTGACGTCCCCAATAAATTCTTGCGAATCTACTAAAGCGAGTTAGTTGAAACTAACTTAAACAACAGGTTTATTACAGAAACCTTCTTACTTTCGTAAGTAGGAAAGTTTTAGGAAGGGTAGACAAACCTAAGCCTTAAATATATTTACCCTATATTATAAAATGGGTGTTTAGACCTAAAAAGTTTGTCAACTCTTCCTAAAATACTTTTTACCTAGTTTTTAAATGTCTTTTTGTTTTTGATTATTGTTCATTTATCAATGAATCATTATATATTACCCCATATAAAAAATTATGTCAATACTTTTGTATGACTTTTTTAAAATTATACTTAAAAAAGGCGAAGTTGGCTTTGTATAAAAGAGAATTTATCGTTACTTTTTCTCTAAAACTATTATTTCCCTGCAAACAACTTGATCAGGTCTTTCATAAATTAAACTTTCAGAATCTTTAAGATTTAATTTTAAATTCTGAATGGCTTCTTTTGAAATCATTGGAATTTTATTATATCCAAGTGTGTTGAGTGTTTGATGTATTTTATTTAATTTGTGAAAACCGTTTTCAGTTCTATAAGTTAACAATGTTAAAACTAACTTTGTTTGTTGTGGAATTAGAGGGTAAATATTTTTTAGAAAGTTGTATATTAGACCACCAACTAAGGCTTGATTTTGTTCAATTTGCGAATAAGTAGGATATTTGCTAATTGGAGGACCTAAAAATGTTTCACTAATAATGGCGGATATTTTTTCTTGTAAATCCTTTTTTTGTGTTTGAGTAGCGTCTTTTTGAAATAATCTAATTGAATTTTGTAATTGAGGAGCTTGTTCCTTTAACCATTTTAAATTGCTTTCAGTTTTTTTGATATTATCTGCTGATAGGTCTGATCCAATAACATTTAATCCCATTAATAAGCCTTCCATTAATATTGTTCCAATACCACAAAATGGATCATAAATAGTTTGTCCTGTTTTTACTTCTGCTAAATTAATTAAAATTTGAGCTAATTTAGGAGGTAACATTCCTAGTTTTGGATCTCTTTCTGGTCTTTCGAAATCTCTTTTGGAATACTCATTAATATCTTGAATAGCTACTGTTTCACCAAAGTACCAGTTTCTATTAATATTTATGGCATTAAATTCAGCTCCTTTATTGATGATGTTTTCTCCAAGTAACAAAGCAATTGGGGCTGTTTTAAAATTATTATTGATAAAACGACAAGAAATATTAGATTTTTTTAATAATTTTTTAGTTTCCATTAAGGAATTTTTCATTTGTTTTTCATCTGTACCGTTTAAATTATGTACAGTTACCGCAAAACGAACTTTGTCTTCTCGATCCTTAAATTTATCGTAAGCTAATTGGCTAATTACTTTAGGAATAGGGGCATTTTGATGTTCTTGAGCAATTTCAATAATTTTAATTGTTCCTCCAACTCTATTTAAAAATTCCTGAATATTATTAATGTTTTCTGTTTCTAGAAGTAAAAAATCGTTTTGTAGATGTATGAAATTAGTATTTTTAGGTAAGACGGCATTTAGTTCTGCAATGGAGATATGTGTATTTCTACCTAATTGAAAAATATATTTTGTCATAATATTTGATTTGATAATTAATCAATCTCTTAAAACCTAATAAAAAGCAATGTTAAATTTATTAAAGCAAAAAAATATTGAGTTGGTATTATATATATTTCTTTTGAACATCACAATTTTTATTTTGGGGTTTTGGTTTGGAGGCTTTTACCAATCTCAACTTTTAACTTCTAATTTAGAAGAAATCCCTGATATTAATGTCTATTATTGATATGGCTTATAGGCTAATTATAATTGATATGCTTCTAACTTATATCAATTCTTTTTAAAAAAAATTCAATGTGTTTTTTACTATTAAATTGTAGATTTGACAAAGATAAATTATAGTGAAAAAGATTTTTTATAATTTAAGTGAAAAAACTATGGCAATGTCATTAAATAGAGTTCAATTAATTGGTAATTTAACTCGTGATCCTGAACTTCGCCAAATTCCTGGCGGACAAACTGTTGCTTCTTTTTCTTTAGCTACTAATTTTTCTTGGACTGATCAAAGTGGTCAAAAACAAGAGAAGGCTGAATATCACAATATTGTGGTTTGGAGAAAATTAGCTGAAATCGTAGGGCAATATTTGAGAAAAGGAAGTAAGGTGTTTATTGAAGGTCGTTTGCAAACAAGAGAATGGGAAGGAGAAGATGGTGTTAAAAGATATAGAACAGAAATTATTGCTGAAAATATGATTATGCTTGATAGAAAAGGAGAAATGAGCGGAATGGTTGCGCCTTCTTTTGGCGGTGGAATTAAAGAGTCTAGCAATCAAGATGAGGGAAGTGGAGTTGTTTCAGTAGCTGAAGATGATGTTACTATTGACGATTTACCATTTTAATAAGAGCGCAAAAAATATATTATAGAAAAAGGCTCACAATGATAAGCGTGAGCCTTTTAAAGCGTGTTGAATTGCTTTTATCCACAAAATATTATTTGTAGAAATTTTTGAAAGCAAATTTCAGTGTACGCTTGGACGAGACAACGGCAATTTTAGCCTCAAATCCTCCTCTCTACTGCTCTTTGGTGTTTTATTTCATGACGAGGATCACCATCGTCCTTTTTTATTTTTGTATTTTTTGTGTCAAACCCAAGTAGGAATGACTTTTTTGTTTAGTTTATGTTTGTTTTTTGGCTTGAGTAATTTTAACTCAATAAGACGCTAGCCGAGCATCTGAATCGAAAAGTAGAGAGTAATAATCGCTTTTATGTTTTTTCTTTTAAAAGAAACTATTATTTACTACTTTTCTTTCTCCTAGTTTTTAATGAGCAATTTTGACTTTGATTTATAAATCTTGAAATTATAGCACTTTTGTTTTGTTTATTCAATCCTGATAAGATTGTTTTGTATAATAATTTGTTAAATTCATAAATCCTTAAATTATGAACTATTTTTATGATTTAGTCAAGAGTATAAATATATTGCCTATAAATTGAGTGTTTTTCTGTTAAAATATTAGAAGGTATCATTTTTTGAAAAATAAATATGAAAGGATTATTAGTGACAATTTCTGGTCCATCTGGTTCTGGAAAAGGAACTATTATAAATTTACTTAAAGAAAGGCTTAAAGATTTAACTTTTGTGTTGTCTGTTACTACAAGAGAGCCGAGACCTGGCGAAAAAGATGGGGAGGTTTATCATTTTGTTTCAAAAGAGGAATTTGAAAAAATGATTGAGAATAAAGAGTTATTGGAATATGCTCAAGTACATAATAAAGAGTATTATGGTGTTTTAAAAAAACCGGTTGAAGATGCTTTAGGAAAGGGTAAAGTTGTTGTTAGAGAGGTTGATGTGCAAGGAATTGATAGTATTAGAAAGATTATTCCTAGAGAAAATCTAATGACAATTTTCTTGAAGCCAGAGAGTATAAATATTTTAAAAACAAGGATTTTGAGAAGGAGTGAATTACCAGAAGAAGAAGTTGATAGGAGAATAGAAAGCGCAAAACAGGAATTACTTTTAGCTCCACAATTTGATTATCAATTTGTAAATTATGAAGATAGAGTTGAGAGCTGTTATTTAGATGTTGAAGGAGTTATTTATAGTCGAGTTGAAGCTATGGGGCTTTTGGTTGATATGAAGAGGTCATAATTTTTATTTGTTGAAGTTTTTATTTTAGTGTAATTTTCTTCCTGTTGAAAAATAGGGGATTCGCCAAGTGGTAAGGCATCGCCCTCTGGAGGCGACATCGGGGGTTCGAATCCCTCATCCCCTGCCAGAAAAGAGAGGACAAGAGATTGTCTTCTTTTTTAAAGTAATTAAGTGTGATTTTAAAATAATTAGGGTAGTTGGGATGAGATGATTAGTTTGGCTAAGAATTAGCCAAACCTCCCGAAATCCCCTGCCAGATCTTTTCTCTCTCCTGGCTAACCATGGATTTTGTTATTAACTTTGTAAATGCAAAAGGCCTATAATTTATAAATATCATAGGCTCCGATTTCTATGTCTTGATTTAGTAAGTTAAGATAAGTGTTTAGTGATTTTTCGAATTCTGGATTTTTAATACTAATATTTTTTCCAATTTTATCATTCTTGTTTCTATAAAATAGAAAAAACCCATCTTGTGTAATGGAATCTATAAGATAGACTATTCTTTTTGCTCCTGAAATTGTAGTAGCATAAACTTTAACTAAGTGTGATTCTTTAGGAAGGTTTTTACTATTAATGAATGTGAAAATTCCTTTTTTGAAACTATTTAAAATCTTTTGTAAATCAATTTTAGTGATTTTTCCATGTTTAAATTCTTTCTTTTTAATTTTATGAGAAATTATTAGATTCATTCTTATTTTTTATTTCGCCAATTTTGTAATATTTTATCCATTTTAGCTTGAGTTTTATCATCTACTGGAATGTCTGATACTTCGTATTTGTCCGCCATTTGTGAGCCAATGACAATTTTACCATTGGCATAATCTGATAAAAGGATGCGTACTACTGCAGAAAATGACAATTGATCTTTTTTGGCTTTGTGAGTTGCTTTTTCTTTAATAGTTTTATCTATGTATAGTGAAGTTAACATATTTGTATATTGTTATTGTTTATGTGTTGTTTATATATTGTTTGTATATATATTATATATAGTTTTAAGAAGATTGTCTATTTGTGAATTAAAGGTTTCTTTTGTATATTGAATTTGTAGTAAAAACGATATAAACAATAACAACACAAAACAGAATATGTTTGAACAAGCTTTTAAAAATATTGATGATGCTCTTCGAAAAGATGCAGGGGCTAGTAGTGAATTAGATTATGTAGAGCAAACTTCTTGGATTCTTTTTTTGAAATATTTAGAAGATTTGGAAGCTGATCGGGTGATTGAGGCATCGTTAGCGGGGAAAGGAGGCTATGACTATATTATTGCTGATAGATTTCGATGGAGTAATTGGGCTGTGCCAAAAACCGCAGATGGTAAAATTGATCATAATATGGCAATGACTGGTAATGATTTAAAGAATTTTGTGGATAATGAACTTTTTCCATATTTAAAAAAGTTTAAGGAGTTAGCGGAAAGTTCAGATACAATTGAATATAAAATTGGAGAGATTTTTAGTGAGTTAAAAAATAAAATTCAAAGTGGTTATACTTTGAGAGAGGTTTTGAATATTGTGGACGGACTCCGATTTAAATCGCAAAAAGAAAAGCATGAATTATCCCATCTTTATGAAGATAAAATTAAAAATATGGGTAATGCTGGACGAAATGGAGGTGAGTATTATACCCCTCGTCCATTGATTAAAACGATTGTTAAAGTAGTTGCTCCAAAAATTGGTGAGACAGTTTATGATGGTGCTGTGGGATCTGCTGGGTTTTTGGTTGAGGCTTTTGACTATATGAAGCAAAGTAAAGATTTAACTACTAAAGATATTGAGATTTTGCAGAAAAAGACATTTTATGGGAAAGAGAAAAAATCTTTGGCATATATTATTGGTATAATGAATATGATTTTGAATGGAATTGAAGCGCCAAATATTATTCATACAAATACGCTTGCTGAAAACCTTGCAGATATACAAGAGAAAGATCGTTTTAATGTGATTTTGGCTAATCCACCTTTTGGTGGAAAGGAGCGAACTGAGGTTCAGCAGAATTTTCCTATTAAAACTAGCGAAACAGCTTCACTTTTTTTGCAACACTTTATCAAAAGTCTCAAGGCTGGAGGTAGGGCTGGTATTGTCATTAAAAATACATTTTTGAGTAATGGAGGGCCAAATAGTGCAGAAGCATCGCTAAGGAAATATTTATTGGAAAGTTGTAATTTGCATACGGTTTTAGATCTTCCTGGAGGAACATTTACAGGTGCAGGAGTGAAAACTGTAGTTTTATTTTTTAATAAAGGGGAAGCGACCAAGAAAGTTTGGTTTTATCAATTAAATTTGGATCGAAATTTGGGGAAAACTAATCCTTTAAATGAGAAAGATTTAGAAGAATTTGTGAAATTACAAAAAACTAAAGCTGATAGTGAAAATTCTTGGACAGTAGAAATTAAAGATATTGATCAAAAAACTTTTGATTTGAGTGTCAAAAATCCCAATAAAAAAGATCAAACTATTTTGAGAGAGCCAAAAATTATTTTGCAAGAAATGAGAAAATTGGATCAAGAAAGTGAGAAATTGATGGAAAAAATCGAAGCAATAATTGGAAAGTGAGAATTGAAAATTAAAAATAAATAAAATAATGAAATTGAGATGAATGAAGAGCAATTAATAAATTTACCAATAGAGTGGAAAAGAGGTAGTGGTTTAAGGAAGTCCGACTTGAATAATGAAGGTAAATATAAATGTATTTTATATGGTGAGTTGTATACCAAATATAAAAAACCACTTATTCAAAGTGATGATCTTTCAAGGACAAATAAATTAGGCAAAATCCTTTCACAGAAAGGAGATATTTTGATTCCTGGAACCTCTACTGCTGCAAAAAAGGATATGCTTTTGGCTTGTGAAATTGATGAAGATGGAGTTTTTTTAGGAGGAGACATTAATATTATTAGACCTAAACAAGGTCTTTTTGCAAAAAAATTTGTACCTTATTTCTTTGAAACTTCAAATGCTTACGATCAATTAGATAAGTATATAACTGGTGCTACTGGAATTATACATATATCTAATAGTGGATTGAAAAATTTAAAAATCCCTCTCCCACCACTTTCCGAACAAAAAAGAATCGTGGGGATTTTGGATAAGGTTTTTGAAGCGATAGATATAGCGAAAGCTGATGCCGAGCGAAATCTCCAAAATGCTAAAGAATTATTTGAAAGTTTCCTAAATGAAATTTTTGAAAAGAAGGGTGATGATTGGGAAAAGAAGAGGTTGGGGAATATAATCAAATATGATAAAATTCAAAATACTCATAAAAACCTTCCTTATGTTGGATTAGAGCATATACAGTCTAATACAGGTATTTTTTTAGGTGACCTTGAGCCCCAAGAAGTAAAGAGTTCAACTTTCCATTTTACAGAACAACACGTTTTGTATGGTAGGTTACGACCTTATCTGAACAAAGTCTTACTTCCAAATTTTGAAGGACATTGTTCAACTGAAATTTTCCCGATTAAAGTAGGAAAAGAAATTGTAAGGGAGTTTCTTTTTTATTGGTTGATGACTGAAACAATAGTAAAGAAAATTGATGGAACTTGGACAGGTACAAGAATGCCGAGGGCAAATATGAACCAAGTCTTAGAATTTAGTTTTGCTTTTCCTCCAATCTCTCAACAAAAACAAATCGTTCGTCAATTAGATAATCTTAGAGAGGAAACAAAGAAATTAGAAGAAATTTATCAAAAGAAATTGGATAATTTGGAGGAATTGAAGAAAAGTGTCTTGCAGAAAGCTTTTGAGGGGGAATTGTAAGAATGCTTTTAGAAATTTGAAAGTTTGTATTCATCTTTTGATTGAATGTATACAAACATATGTACTTTGTATACATTGACAGGGTTTTGAAATTAAAATTAATGTAGAAAGTAAATACAATACAATGAAATGGCTAATAAATCACGAAAAAAGGTGATTGAAGAAAACTTAAAGTTTGTATACATCTCTTGACTGAATGTATACAAACCTATATACTTTGTATACATCTTGAAAAATTTATCATGAAGTATATTGAATTAGGGAAGTTTATTAAACAACCAGAAGGTTTTAAAGCTTTTATTCCTCACCCTTTTCCTCCAACACCATTATTAAGTTTTGATTTAGAGCTTCTCAAGAAAAATGATGAAGCAACTAGATTACTTGGTAAACTCGATGGAATTACCAAGTTGTTACCTGATTCCAACTTTTTTTTATTAATGTATCTTAGGAAAGATGCTGCTTCCTCAAGTCAAATAGAAGGTACTATGGCTACAATGATAGATGCAATAGAAGCAGAAGCTAATATTAATAGAAATAATGAAATATCTTCGGATGTTGATGATATTTTACATTATATTACTGCTTTGAATTACGGTATTGATAGAGTTACAAAAGATAGATTCCCTTTAAGTCTAAGGTTTTTAAGAGAAATACATCAAAAATTGATGGATAAAGCGAGATCTTCTCATTTTTCTAATCCAGGAGAATTTAGAAAGACTCAAAATTGGATTGGAGGAGTAAAGCCTGATAATGCAAGATTTGTTCCACCTCCTGTATATGAGATGAATAAAGCTTTAAATGATCTGGAAAGGTTTTTGCATAATAGAGATTTGATTCCAGTAGTAATTAAATCTGGTTTAATACATGCTCAATTTGAAACTATTCATCCTTTTTTAGATGGGAATGGGCGGACTGGTCGAATGCTTATTACTTTTTTTCTTTGGAGTGAAGGGTATTTAGAAAAACCGGTTTTATTTTTATCATCTTTTTTTAAGAAACATCAACAATTATATTATGAAAAACTTTATAATTACCATAATGGTGATATTTATGGATGGTTAGATTTTTATTTGGAAGGTGTGATTGAGATTGCAAATGAAGCTATAAATATAGTTGATAAAATAACTTTATTAAGAGAAAATAACATTAAGAAGCTAAGTAAATTAGGTAAAAGGGCTTCAGAAAGTGCGTCAATTGTACTTCCAAAATTATATGGGCAACCAATTGTAACGGTTCCTTTAATCCAAAAATGGACTGGGTTTACAAGAGCAGGGGCTCAAGCTGTAATTGATAGGTTTGTAGAGATGGATATTTTGGAAGCTAAACATGAAGATAAACAATATGGTCAATCCTATGTTTATACAAAATATATAGAAATTTTTTCATATTAATTCTCTATGAATGAAGCAGAGACAAGAGCGGAGTATATAGATCCGAAGCTGAAAGCAGCTGGTTGGGGTGAAGTAGAAGGATCTTTAATTCGTCGAGAATACCATATTACCAAAGGAAGAACTCAAGTTGGCGGTATTCGTGTTAAATCGGAAATTGCTGATTATGTTTTAATTTATAAAAATCAAAAAGTTGCTGTAATTGAGGCGAAAAGCGAAAAATTGGATGTTTCAGAAGGTGTAGCTCAAGCAAAAGCTTATGCTGAAAAATTAAATCTTGAATATACTTATGCTACAAATGGTAGAGAAATTTATGAGATTTCAATGAATGGTTCTGAAGGTTTGATTGATAAATTCCCCACACCAGAAGTACTTTGGAAAAAAATTAATGCTAAAGCTACTGAATGGAAATTAAAATTTGATGAAATTCCTTTTGAAAATCTTAGTGGTACAAAATCACCTTATTATTATCAAGAAATTGCAGTAAATAATGTTTTAAAAAGTATTGCGGATGGTAAAGAAAGAATACTTTTAACTTTGGCAACTGGTACTGGTAAAACTTTTATTGCTTTTCAAATAGCTTGGAAACTTTTTCATTCAAATTGGAATTTAAATAGAGATGGTCAAAGGCAACCTAGAATTTTATTTCTTGCTGATAGAAATATTTTGGCTGACCAAGCTTATAATTCTTTCTCAGCATTTCCTGATGAAAAGACCTTAGTGAGGATAAATCCGTCAAGTATTCGTCAAAAAGGATGTGTGCCGACAAATGGAAATATCTTTTTTACAATTTTCCAAACTTTTATGAGTGGGCCAAATGGTAGTCCGTATTTTGGTGAATATCCTAAAGACTTTTTTGATTTTATTATCATTGATGAATGTCATAGAGGTGGAGCGAATGACGAATCAAATTGGCGAGCGATTATGGAATATTTTTCACCAGCTGTACAACTTGGTTTAACTGCAACTCCAAAAAGAAAAGATAATACTGATACTTATAAATATTTTGGAGAACCTGTTTATGTATATTCTTTGAAGGCTGGAATTAATGATGGATTTTTGACGCCTTTTAAAGTTAAAAGAATTCAAACTACAATGGATGAATATATTTATACTTCTGACGATCAATTAATTGAGGGTGAAGTTGAAGAAGGAAAAATTTATCAAGAAGAAGAATTTAATCGCACAATTGAAATTGTAGAAAGAGAGGGGAAAAGAGTTCAAATCTTTTTAAATGAAATAAATCAAGATGAAAAGGCTATTGTCTTTTGCGCAAATCAAGCTCATGCAGCTTTAGTTCGGGATTTGATCAATCAGCATGCTAAAAGTAATAATCCAAATTATTGTGTGAGAGTGACAGCAAATGATGGAGAAAGAGGTGAACAATTTTTAAGAGCTTTTCAAGATAATGAAAATACTATTCCGACAATTTTAACTACTTCTCAAAAACTTTCTACTGGTGTGGATGCTAGAAATATTCGTTATATTATTTTGATGCGTCCAGTAAATTCGATGATAGAATTTAAACAAATTGTGGGAAGAGGAACTCGTTTATTTGATGGAAAAGAGTATTTTACTATTTTGGATTTTGTGAATGCTCATAAACATTTTAATGACCCTGAATGGGATGGAGAGCCGATAGATTTGACTGTGACAAAAGAAGATAAAAAAATAAATTTGGATAAAGAAAATAGCAATCAAGAAGATGATAGGGAGGAGGATTTTGAAAGTGAAGAAGAAATGGAAAAAAGACCTAAAAAGATTAAAATTAAACTTCGCGATGGAAAAGAAAGGGAAATTCAACATATGATTTCTACATCATTTTGGAGTGCTGATGGTAAACCTATTTCTGGTGAAGAATTTATTAGAAATTTATATGGCCAATTGCCAGAACTTTTTGAAAATGAGAAGGAGCTTCGAGATATGTGGTCAAGCCCAGATAATAGAAAAAAACTTTTAGAGAGGATGGAGAGTTTGGGATATGGCAAATTAGATCTTGAAAATTTACAAAAACTTATTGATGCAAAAGATAGTGATTTATATGATGTTTTGGCTTATATCGCTTTTGAAAATAAACCTTTAACTAGGACTGAAAGAGCTAATAAAGTAAGAAATGAAATTTATAAAGGATTAGGTGATAATGAAATTGAATTTATTGAATTTATCTTATCTAAATATATTGAAGAAGGAGTTGGTGAATTAGATATTGAAAAACTTTCGACTCTAATAAATATCAAATATCATACAATTACTGATGCACAAGAAAAACTTGGAGATACGATCAAGATTCGACAAGTATTTTTTGATGTGCAAAAGGCTTTATACTCAGAAGATTAAAAAGGATTTTGACTTATAAAATTTTTTTTTACCTTGGAAATTATTAATTTTTCCAGTTAAATACTCGTGACTTTTTTAAATCTATTTATGACAAAACAAGATATTTTAATTCACCAGCATAGAGAAATTAAAAGTAATTTAGGACAACAATTGAGTGAAATTATTTTGGGTGGGCAAGATGGTTTAGTAAATACTTTAGGAGTACTGCTTGGAATTGCTGCGGCAAGTAGTGATTTTAGAATTGTGGTTGCAGGTAGTCTTGCTGGTGCAATTGCTGAATCAATTTCAATGGCTGCTGTTGGTTATACAAGCACCATAGCTTCTCGTGATTTTTATCATCGGGAAATGGAGAGAGAGAAGTATGAGATTGAAAATATGCCACTAGAAGAAGAACAAGAAATTAGAGAGATTTATGAAAAGAAAGGTTTTCAAGGTGAGCTTTTAGAAGATGTAGTGAAGGTTTTGACTGCAGATAAAAGAGTATGGCTGATGACTATGATGCAAGAAGAATTAGGACTTACTCCAATCGAAGACTCTCAACCTTTGAAATCAGCAATTCTTATTGGTTTTTCAGCTTTCCTAGGTGCTTTGATTCCACTTCTACCCTTTATGATTTTTTATTTTGCCAATATTCAATTTGATGGGGCTATGACAGTAGCAATTATTTCTACTGTTATTCTTTGTTCAATTACTTTATTTGTGGCAGGAGTAGTAAAATCCAAACTGACGATTGGAAAATGGTATAAAAGTGGAACACAAATGTTAATAATTGGAATTGTGTCTGCTTTGTTCGGATTTTTGGTAGGTAAATTATTTACTTTATAAAAATTGTGCAAAAATTATTTTATTCTATATAATGCTTTTAAATTAAAACAAAACCTATGAAAAAGTCTCAATTTTTTTCTCGTGAATCTATGCAAATTGAAAAGCTACCTGCTATTTTCTTCCTGGCTGTACTTTTATGGGTGACTTGGAATTTATTAACTATTGTGAGGCCTTTTATTATGGTATTAGTTTTTTCTGCTATTACTGCTACTGTGACTGCTCCAATATATGTATATTTTGAAAAAATATTTAAAGGTCGCAAAAGGCTTGCCTCTTTTGTAACTTCGGCCATAGTTTTATTTTCTATCATTATTCCTTTGACTTTTTTTATTACTATCTTGGTCAGTCAATTGATTGATTTAGTTAAGATTTTAAATGATTTTTTACGAAATACAGATTTTAATTCATTGATGGTGTGGGATTCAAATAACTTTTTTTATGACTTTATTGAACCGTATCGTGCAGAAATTTTAGCTTTTATACAACAAAATTTAGATACTTTAAGAAATGGGCTTACTCAATTAGTTCAAATTATTAGCTCTTTTGCAGCAAAACAAAGTGCTACTTTTTTGACCAATATTGGATTGTTTATTTTCAATTTATTATTGATGCAATTTACTTTATACTATTTATATAAAGATGGACGGAAGATTTTGAGGAAATTGATGCTACTCACTCCAATGCCGATTGAACATGAAAAAGTTTTAATTAAGAAATTTGTAGAAATTAGTAAAGCTACAGTTTTTGGAACTTTTTTGACTCACTTAACTCAAGGAATTATTGGATATATTGGCTTTGCAATAGCTGGTGTTCCTAATTCATTTTTTTGGGCTGTAATTTTGATGATTTGTTCTTTGGTTCCTACTGTTGGTACTTCTTTAGTATGGTTACCTATGGGATTATTTATGATTTTTACAGGTAATTGGTGGGGAGCTTTCGTTTTAATTTGGGGGGCAACAGTTGTGAGTACTGTTGATAATGTGTTGAGAGTAATTTTTATTGGTGCTTCTGCAAGACTAAATCCACTACTTACTTTTTTGACAGTATTTGGAGGAATATTAGCTTTTGGTTTGATTGGAGTTATTTTAGGTCCTATGTTTTTAGTGATTTTTATGACTTTACTTCATGTTTATGAGCTTGAATATGAAAGTTTATTAGGTGATAAATCACAAGTAGGATTTGAAGAACCTAAATTTGATAAGAAAAAGTAAATATTATACTTTTCAGTAAGAAATATAAATGCTATAATTTGAAGATTTATATCTTTTTATATTTATCTTGAAATTCAAAGCAGTTTTAAATGAAGAAAAAGTTAATTGGCAAGAAGATAATTATTCTTATTGTAAAAAAAGAAGGTTTCCAATTTTAAGTATGATTATTTTTTTCCCTTTTGCCATTATCATATCTAGTGCTTTGGTTTTATTACTAATTATATCTTTGCCATCTACTTTAGACTTGGTAAAAGCGGGTGTAGATGTTTTATTTCCTTCTCAAGAAGAAGTATTAAAAGCATCAGCAGAGGAGCCAGTATTTTCTGATATTTTGCCTAATTCTGAATACTATCAATCTATTTCATTCTTGAAGAAAAATGGCATGATTAGTGGTTATGATGATAATACTTTTAGAGTTGAAAAAAATTTAAGTAGAGCTGAATTAATCAAAATCTTAATTAGTACTAAAAGAGTTTATCCGTTAGCATTAAACTATAATAATTGTTTTGCGGATGTTCACAATGAATGGTTTGCACCGTCGATTTGTTTAGCAAAAGAAAATGGTTGGGTTCAAGGTTATGAAAACAATAAATTTCTTCCAAATAATGAATTAACAAGAGCAGAAGCTTTAAAGATGATTTTAACGTCTTTTGATTTAAAGATTGATGGTAATAATAAAAACTTAAATCAATTTGCTGATGTTAAAAATGATGATTGGTTTTATCAATACACTTTATTTGCTTTAAATAATAATTTATTAAAAGAAAACCCCGAGATTGATTTATTTAATCCAATGGATAAAGCAACTCGAGGTTTTGCTGTTGAAATTATCTATAAAGTTTTACAACAATTTTAATTATTGTAATAAGTTTTCAATTGTATTTTGGAATTCAGAATAATCTAAAGCTCCTACTAGCATTTGACCGTTAATAAAGAATGTAGGTGTGGCTCTTACTCCTTTTGCTATTCCTTCTTGATAGTCAGTGTTTACAAAATTCATATATTTTTGCGTGTCTAAACATTGATTAAATTTCTCACTATCTAAACCAAGTCTAACAGCCATTTGTTTGTACATATCAATTACTTGGCTATTACCACTCCATGAATTTTGTTCGTCAAATAATAAATTATGCATTTCCCAGAATTTTCCTTGTTCGAGAGCACATTCAGAAGCTAAAGCTGCACTTGGAGCATCTGGATGAATACTTAATGGGAAATGTTTATAAACAATTTTAACTTTTCCTGTATCAACATAATTTTTAAGAATTGAAGGTAATGTGTCGGTATAAAATTTTTCACAGAATGGACATTGGAAGTCACTGTACTCAATCATTTCAATTGGAGCATTTTTGTCTCCGAGAACTTTAATTGAACTATCTCCAGTAATTGCAGAAATAGCTGGACTTGAAAATTTAATACCTTGAATTAAGTATCCAAGAATCAATCCAATTAAAAAGATACTAAATAATTTAAAAAAGTTATTATTCTTCATATTTTTATTTATATTTTATAAATTTAATTTGAACTTAGTGTAAACCATACTAAACCAATTGACAATATTGGAAATATTGTTGGTAAAAATTAATAAACCCATAATGATAAATAATATGCCAATAAAAATGTTTAAGTAGGCAAATAGTTTTTTATGTTGAATTAAAAATTTGCTAATTTTGTTTAGACCTAATGCTATTAATAAAATTGGAATAGTAAATCCAAGACTGTAAAAAAAGAAAAGGATTATTCCACTCAAAAAAGTTTCTGAAGTTGCAGAAAGAGTAAAAATACTACCAATAATTGGTCCATAACATGGCGTCCAACTAAAAGCAAAAAGTATGCCAATAATAAATGCTGTAAAATAAGTGTTTTTAGATGATTTAATATTATAGAGATTTACTTTAAATTCTCTTTGAATGGGAGCCCATTTCAAAAATCCTGTTTGAATAATGCCAAAAATAATTAAAATAATTCCAGCTATTTTTTGTAATAAAATTTGATTTGTAAAAAGAAATAAACTGATGCCACTAGTGAAAAGTCCAAAAGATGAAAAGATTAAAATATATCCTAAACAAAAACTTAGACTCGCTAAAATTATCTTTTTTTGATTTTTCTTTTGATGGGCTTCTTGAAAATTTAAACCTGCAAGATAAGCTAAAAACCCTGGAAGAATAGAAATTATACAAGGTGAAAGTATGGAAATTATTCCTCCAAAGAAGGCGATAAGTATTTGCCAAAGTGAGATTTCAGCCATTGTTTTATGTTTGGTAAAAAATAGAGAATTGAGATTCCCATTACTATTATAGCAAAAATATAATTTATTGAATTGTTATTTGATTGTGGCTCTTTATTATTTGATACAATATTATATGAATGAAGTTTTAGGATATTAAAAGAGCTATTTTGCATTAATTCTCCAGTAAATTCTCCTGTGATACCGATTTTAAATAATTTTTTTGCAGTTGTGGCTTTAATGACATTTTCATCAAAAATGACCTGGTAAATTTGATCACCAGATTTTAATGAAAAAAAATATTGATTTTCAAAATTAGGTAAAGTGATTATTTCTCCTGTAATTGTAATGTATTGAGGATTAGATTGATTGGGAGTGGGAGATTTGGTGTATTCCCAAATTGAATTACCATCAATTGTTATTAAAGCATAAGACATTGCTTTTCTGGCATTTTCGTAAATTACTTTATCAATCAATATTCCTTGAGGATTAAAAAGTCTTATTTGATCATTTGTATTATTGAGATTAATTTTCAATTCTTTCAAATTGATTGCTCTAAACTCATTAGGGGGAATTATTAATTGGCCTAATTTTTTAGGTTTGCTACCTCCTTCTTGATCATCAATAATCCAATTTATTAAATTAATATTTTTATTGGTATTATTTTTGATCTCTACCCATTCAGGTAGGTTTGAATTTTCTGGATAGGCAAAAATTTCAGTTATTTGAATTATTGGTTCTTCTTCAATTTGTTTTTCTTGTAGATTTGGAATTTGGTTTTTGGTTGAAGATTTTGAAGTGGTGGATTTTGTTGTTAATGGTAGAGGATTTTCTTCTTTAATTTTCCAAGAATTTTGATTTTGATTTGATTTAATCCTTTCTAAAATTTGATTATTTTTAATTTGAGAACTATCAATACAAGAATTGATATCATTAATATCCCATAAGTTTTTTTGCCAAATTTTATTAAAATCTTTTATTTCAGCTTGGCTGATTGGGACTTTTTTCCAACAAATAAATTCAAGTTTTTCTTGGTTAAGGGAAATTAAAACTTGTTCTGTTGTATTAGTAAGTCCTTTATGAGATGTGTGTAAGTTTTTAGTTTGATTATTATCTTTTAAGTCAGAATTGAAAATTAATGTGATTAGATCTTGATTTTTTACCCAAAAATCTTCTTCAACTGTTTTAAATATTTTATCATCGTAAAATTGGAGATTTTTTAAATTAATTTGAGGGAGATTTGTTTCTACTGAAAATATTAAGAAATCTTGATTAGTGTTTTTGAAAGCTACTTCTTGTAAATGAATTTTATAATCATTATTAGAGATTTCTTGTGTGGAATTGATTTCTTGTATTATTGCTTGAGCATTTATTATTTTAATTGAGAAAAAGAGATTGCAAAGTACTATGATTAATAGTGAAATATATTTTTTCATTGAAAAGTATAGCTAGTGAATTGATTTCAATGACTTTATAAATCGGAAAAATTAAATGAAAATTAAAATAGTGTAAATTTTGACATATATAGTAGTTATATGCTTTGATTATTTGGTAAATAAATAATTAAAAATTTAAAAAATAAAGATGGAAACTAATACTATAATTATTTTGGCTGTTATTTCAGGTTTACTTGGAATTATAATTGGTTATTTGGCTAAACAATTTTCTCAAAAAGATAAATTAGAACAAGATAAAAGAAAGGCTGAAAGTATTTTGTCGGATGCAAATAGCAAAGCTAAAGAAATGTTATTTGAAGCTAAAAATGAAGCTTTGAAAACACTTGATCAATATAAAGCTGATGAGGAAAAAAAGAGACAGCAATTAGATAAAATTGAAGCGAGATTAAATGAAAAAGAGGAGAATTTAGAAAAGAAATTAGATCAAGCTGATAAATTAAAATCAGATTTAGAACAAAAAGCGGAAAAAATAAAACAATTAAGAGTTGATGCAGAAACAGCGTTGGAAAGTCAAAAAAAAGAATTAGAAAAAATTGCTGGATTTTCTCGAGATGAAGCAAAAGAAAAATTATTTAAAGAAGTTGAAGATTCTTCAAGAAAAGATTTAGCTGAGTTAATTGTGAAAGTTGAGGAGGAAACTAAAAAAGAATCAAAAGATAAAGCTCGCTTTATTATTGCTGATGCTATTCAAAGGTATGCAGCTGAAGTGGCTACTGAATCAACTGCGACTGTGGTGGCTCTTCCTAGCGATGATATGAAAGGAAGGATTATTGGTAAAGAAGGTAGGAATGTGATGGCTTTTGAACAGGCTACTGGTGTGGATGTAATTATTGATGATACTCCAGGATCTATTGTTATTTCTGGATTTGATTTAGTCAGAAGATATATAGCGAAAATTTCTTTAGAGAAATTGATTTTAGATGGTCGTATTCATCCTGCAAGAATTGAAGAAGTTGTTGAAAAAACAAAGGATGAAGTAGAAATTATGATTAAAGATTTGGGGGAAAAAGCTATACTTGAAACAGGAGTAGTTGGTTTGAATCCTAGTTTAGTAAAATTACTTGGAAGACTTAAATTTAGAACAAGTAATGGTCAGAATATTTTAAAACATTCAATGGAAGTTTCTTATTTGGCAACTAATATTGCAGGTGAACTTGGAGCAGATATAGAAATTTGTAGGAAGGCTGGACTTTTACATGATATTGGTAAGTCAGTAGATCATGAAGTACAGGGGCATCATGCAATTGTTGGAAGAGATATTTTAAAGAAATTTAATTTGTCTGAAGATATTATTCATTGTGTAGAATCTCATGAAGGAGATATTGAACCTAAAACTGTAGAAGCTATGATTGTTTCTGCTGCAAATCAAATAGCTAATGCCAGACCAGGAGCTCAGAGAAATAATTTAGATAGTTTTGTAAAGAGAATGGAAGAGTTGGAAAATGTATCTAATTCTTTTGCAGGTGTTAAAGATACTTATGCAATTCAAGCAGGTAATGAGGTAAGAATCTTTGTTAAGCCAGAAGAGGTAGATGATTATGCTGCTGTAAAATTGACTCATGATATTGCCAGAAAAATAGAAAAGGATATACAATTTGCTGGGCAAATTAAATTGCATTTAATTAGAGAAACAAGAGCTGAAGATATAGCTAAATAATAATTTTATGAGTCATACTGAAGAATTTAATAAAATCAAAATAGAAAGAGAAAAATTACTTCTTTTGGATGATCATTTAGGATGGAATAAAGCACGAGAATTAGCTGTTGAAAATAAAGCTAAAGTTTTTTGTAATTTAATGACTATTTTGAAAAAACCAAATCCAGATGATATAGAAATTCTTTATGAAGAGAGAAGATTTGAATCTTTTTGGCATGTAATTGGTACATCTAATTTTGAATATAGAAAGAAAAATAAGTATTGTGTGCCAGTGAATCCTGAGGTTGAAGATTTAGATTTATTAGGAGCTAATTTTATTGTAGATAAAGCTAATAATTGTTTTTTGATAGAGAGTATAGAACATTGTAAAGAAGATTATCGTGAGGAATTAATGATTGATGCTAATACAGATAAGCCAGATAATTTTGTAAAGTATTTGAGATATCCATATCGACAAATTTTATCTACTGAAGAATTAACTCAAGACGGTACTCCAATTGCAGATATTGAAACAAGGGCCTCTACTTTGGTGCGTCAAGTTTTACAAAGTTTAGTGAAGCCAATCAAGGCTGATAAAATTTTAAATGAAAATATTACTATTCATGATTTGAATTTATATTTTTATCCAATTTATACTTTTGAATATTATTGGAAAACTAAGGATAAAAAAGCAACAGTTTCTTATGATGGGGTGACAGGAGATGTTGATTTTAAAGCATCAAAAATATCTGATAAATTATCTAAGAATTTTACATCAGATGAAATTTTTGAATTTTCTAAAGAAATTGCTGGTAGTTTGATTCCTGGTGGAGGGCTTGCGATGATGGTAGGCAGAAAGATTGTTGATATATCAAAAAATAAATAAAAATTATTAGAAAAATTTTTATTAGCACTCTTTTAAAAGTTGTGCTAAATTGAGCTCTGTAAATTTTTTAACTATTTTTAAGTTATGACAGATTTAATTAAAAAAATTAAACCTCTAGAAGATAGAGTTCTTTTGAAAGGAGTTAGTGATATGGAAACTACTGCTTCTGGAATTATTATTCCGGCGACAGCTTCTAAAGATCGTCCACAAAAAGCTGAGGTTTTGGCAGTTGGTCCTGGAATTTTGAAAAAAGATGGTTCTAGGCTTCCGATGGATGTTAAAGTTGGGGATCAAGTATTGATGTCAAAATATGCAGCTGATGAAGTGAAAATAGAAGATCAGGAATATTATATTATTAGACAAACAAGTATTTTGGCAGTTATTGGTTAATTTTTATAAATAATTTAATTTAATTTATTATGGCAAAAGATATTCAATTTGGCGATGAAGCCAGAAAAAAAATGATTGAAGGAGTTTCTAAATTGGCAAATACTGTTAAATTAACAGTCGGTCCAAGAGGTAGAAATGTTATTTTAGATAAAAAATATGGTGCTCCATTAATTACAAATGATGGGGTAACTATTGCAAAAGAGATTGAATTTGAAGATGCTTATGAAAATATGGGGGCTCAATTAGTGAAAGAAGTAGCTTCTAAAACAAATGATTTAGCAGGGGACGGAACTACTACAGCGACTATTTTAACAGAAGCTATGATTTTAGACGGATTTAAATATGTTTCTGCTGGGGCTGATTCATACGCTTTAAAAAGAGGTATGGATTTTGCAGTGGCTAAAGTTACTGAACTTTTAGAAGAAATGACTACTGAAATTGGTTCTTCAAAAGAAAAAATTATGCAAGTGGCAACAATTGCTTCACAAGATGAAAAAGTGGGAGCTTTAATTGCTGATGTTTTGGAAGAAGTTGGACATGATGGAGTGATTACAGTTGAAGAATCACAAACTATGGGACTTGAAAAAGAGGTAGTAAAAGGTATGCAATTTGATAATGGTTATATTTCAGCATATATGGTCACTGATCCTCAAAGAATGGAAGCAGTTTATGAAAATGTTCCAATTTTAATTACTGATAAAAAAATCTCTTCTTTACAAGAACTAGTTCCTTTGATTGAAAAAGTTGCTGGAGAAGGTAAAAAAGATTTAGTAATTATTTCTGAAGATTTGGAAGGTGAAGCTTTAGCAACTTTGATTTTAAATAAAATTCAAGGAAGATTTAATGTTTTGGCTGTGAAAGCTCCTGCTTATGGTGATAGAAGAAAAGAAATGCTTAAAGATATTGCAGCTTTAACTGGTGGGACTTTAATTACTGAGGAATTAGGACTTAAATTGGATAAGGTAGAATTTAGTGACCTTGGTATGGCTGGAAAAATAATTGCTGATAAAGATAAAACTACTATTGTTGAAGGCAAAGGGAAAAAAGCTAATGTAGAAGCTAGAATTGCAGAAATTAAAATTTTAATGGATAAAACTACTTCAGACTTTGATCGAGAAAAATTAGCTGAAAGACTTGCAAAACTTGCTGGTGGAGTTGGTGTGATTCGTGTAGGAGCAGCTACTGAAGTTGAATTAAAAGAAAAGAAATTAAGAATAGAAGATGCAGTTTCTGCTACTAAAGCTGCTGTGGCTGAAGGCATTGTTCCTGGAGGTGGAGTTGCTTTAATTCAAGCAAGTAAGGTTTTGGCTGATTTAACTTTACCAAATGCAGATGAACAATTGGGACTACAAATTGTTTGGAAGGCTTTGAGAGCTCCAATGATTAATATGGCTATGAATGCAGGTTTGACAGCTGATGTGATTATTCATTTAGTATCTCATGCTAAAGCTGGAATTGGATTTGATTTTTCTAAAGTTACTAAAAAAATGATTATGGGTGAAGGACTGGAAGAGATTATGGTTAATATGGTCAAAGAAGGAATAATAGATCCAAAGATGGTGACTAGATCTGCTTTACAAAATGCTTCTTCAATTGCTGGGGTATTTTTGACAACTGAAGCTGCAATTACTGACTTGCCAGAGAAACATAATGATATGCCTATGGCAGGCGGTATGGGCGGTATGGGAGGAATGGGTGGTATGATGTAATTTTCTAAAGATTTTTAATAAAAAGGGCTGGTTAATTAATCAGCTCTTTTTAAATATATTTAATCATAACTATGATTTTTTTAATTTGTCCGAAAGCTTTTGAGATGTTATATTGCTGTCAAAGAAAAAATAAATAATTTGCCTTATATGGCTACAAAAAAAAGTTCAGTAAAAAAAGTAGAAATCACTGATGAATCAGTTGTAGATTTGAAAGAGAAGAAAGTGAAAGTTAAGGTAGATGATTCTTTAAATGTGCCGGTTAATTTTAATATTAGTAAAATTAATCATAGTGAACCGGAGATTACTTCTCGTCTAGATAGAATTTCCAGAAGCCCAATTGAAACTCATGAAAATAATTTTAATGAACATAGATCTGTTTTTGCTTCTGATGATTTGCATAGAAGAATTGAAAGTTTTGCAGATAAATTAGAGCAGGCGGTTATTAAAGTTTCACCACAAAATGGTTTGAAAAATACTGAGAAGAAAGATGATGAACCAATGGATAAAATCAAAGTAAAATTTGAGAAATTTGTTCAATTAGTTGCAACTAAAGACTTTTTATCTATTTTAGAAAAAAATAAAGATGAAGATATTATTATGTCTTCAAATTTATTAGCTGAACTTGCTAGTGCTGTGGAAGAAAAAGAAGAAAGAAAATCACCAGTAATTTTTTTAGTTGGTTTAGCTATTGGGGTAATTATTACTTATTTATTTATAAGTCATTAAAATATTTATAATATGAAATATAAAAGAATCCTTCTTAAATTATCGGGGGAGGCTTTAGCTGGAAAGGAAAAAAATGGAATTGATTTTGATTTTGTATATCAGTTAGCAGGTGAAATTAAGAAATTAGTTAAATTGAAAGTTGAAGTAGCAATTGTGATTGGGGCAGGAAATTATTGGAGGTATCGAAATTTTAAACATATAAAATTAGACAGAGTAAATTCTGATTATCTTGGAATGATAGCAACAATTATTAATTCAATTGTTTTACAAGATATTTTAAGAACTTTGAAAGTTGATGCTTTTACTATGTCAGCTTTGCCAGTTAGTAATTTAGCGGAAAGATATGATGCTGAAAGAGGAAGAAATTTTTTGGCTAAAAAAGGAGTTTTAATTTGTGCTGGTGGAACTGGTAATCCTTTTTGTACAACTGACTTTGCAGGGATACTTCGAGCTGGTGAATTGGATTGTGATGTTGTTATGAAAGCTACAAATGTAGATTATGTTTATGATAAAGATCCAAGAAAATATAAAGATGCGAAGCCAATAAAGAGTGCGACTTATAGTGAGGTTTTGCAAAAAGAATTAGAAGTTATGGATTTATCTGCTATAGCTACTGCGAGAGAAGCAAAGATGCCAATAGTCATCTTTAATTTGCATAATCCAAAGAATTTGCTAGATATTATAAAAGGAAAAAATATTGGAACATTAATTAAATAATATATGAACATCGATCAAATAGTAAAAACTTTAACTGAATCTTTAAAAGGTTCATTAGATCATTTACATGAAAACTATTCTGGATTACAAATTGGACGAGCTAGTGCTGCTTTAGTTGAAAGAGTGAAAGTTGAAAGTTATGGATCTGTTCAACCACTTAAACAATTAGCAAATATTTCAGTGCCTGATGCTACTACAATACAAATTCAACCTTGGGATAGAAGTATTTTATCTGCAATTGAAAAAGGGATTCAGTTGGCAGAACTCGGATTAAATCCTCAAAATGATGGTATTGTTATAAGAATTAATATTCCACCTCTAACAGAAGAAAGGAGAAAAGATTTAGTAAAAGTAGTTTATAAAATGTCTGAAGAAGCTAAAATTGCTATTAGAAATGCTAGACAAAAAGCTATGGATGAAATTAAGAAAGCTAAGAATAATAGTGAAATTTCTGAAGATGAACAAAAAGGTGGAGAAAAAATGGTGCAAGAAAAGGTAGATGAATTTAATAAGAATATTGATGAATCTGCTAAATCTAAAGAAAAAGATATTTTAACAGTTTAATAAAAATTTTAATGACTTTGTTATTTTCTATTTTGGCTTTTATAGTTATTTTTTCTGTGCTGATTTTAATTCATGAATGGGGTCATTTTTATACTGCTAGAAAATGTGGAGTGAAAGTTGAAGAATTTGGTTTTGGTATGCCACCGAAAATTTGGAAATATAAACCAAAAAATAGTGATACTACTTATACTATTAATGCTATTCCTTTTGGAGGTTTTGTAAAATTGTATGGAGAAGATAGTAGTGATAAAAAATTATTGAAAGCTAAAAGTAGTTTTTCTGGAAAACCGATTTGGCAGAAGTCTTTGATTGTTTTAGCTGGTATTTTAATGAATTTAGTGTTGGCTTTTGTATTATTGTATGTTGGACTTGTTGTTGGAATGAAGCCATTACTACTTAATTCTCAAGATGCATTTCAAGCTATTGATAATGGAACTTTGGAAATAAAAGAGGGAATTATTGTAAAAGCCCCAGGTTTATATGATTTAGGTTTTCAAGATGGAGATAAGCTTTTAAGTTTGAATGGACAGCCAATTGTTTTGGGAGATGAAATAGATCAATTAGGGGATAAAGCTAAATTTGTTTTGACAATTGAAAGAGATGATAAAAAAATGGATTTTCATGGAATTAACAGGAAAAATGAAGGTTTTGCTGAGTTTTATGAAACTTTATTTTTACCAAGATTAATTGTTGCAGATGTTGATGACCAAAATGACCAAGGATTTGTTAATGGTGAAGAAATTAAATCTGTGCAGGGGAAAAATATTTATCAATTTGATGATTTAGAGAAAATATTATTACCTGTAGAAAGTAAAATAGCGCATAAGTTTGAGCATAATTGGGAATTATATCCTTTGATTATTAGTGAGGTGTTGTCTTCCTCGAATGCTTCTAGATATGGATTAAAAGTAGGAGATCAACTTTTATCTGTGAATCATAAAAAAGTACATAATACAGGAGATTTGTATGATGCTATGCAATTAATTGGAGATGATGGAAAAGTTATTTATGAAGTACAAAGAGGTAGCACTATTATTGAATATTTTATTCCAGTAAATAGTGATGGTATGATTGGAGTTTTAATTTCAGAAGTTAAAAAGGTTTCAGGTAGAGATTTATATGTTTATTCAGTGACAAAGCCATATTCAGTATTAAAGGTAAATGACGTGTCTTATGGGCCTTTGGTAGCTGTAAAAGAAGCTGTAATGGAAATTGGAAAGTTATCAGTTTTAACAATAGAAATGTTTGGAAATGTTTTAGCAAGTATATTTACTAAATTTACTATTCCAGAGGGAGTAGCTGGTCCAGTAGGTATTGCTCAAATGACTTTTGTGTTTGTTCAAGAAGGTTTTATGTCACTTCTTAGATTTACTGCTCTTTTATCATTAAGTTTGGCAATTATTAATCTTTTGCCATTCCCCGGACTAGATGGTGGTAGGTTTTTCTTGATGATTATACCTATGCTTATTGGTAAGAAAATTAATCCTAAATTTGAAGCCATAATTCATTTTATTGGCTTTATTCTCTTGATGTTAATGATTGTTATGGTGACTTTTAATGATATTTTGCGACTTTTTAGTTAGATATTAAAAAATAATTTAGGAAAAATTTAATTCGACTTGAAACTTTGGTGATAGTGTTTTGTGATTTAATGAAATGACTTGAAGTAAAATTTTAAACAGTTTAATATCCCCGTACCTATTTATTTTTACTTGTGACTTGATGCTTGATAGTATTCAACAAATAGACAAGAAAGCCACTTGGGAAGCCATACTATCAAAGATTTTTTTATTAATAGACAGATCACATTTACTTACTTTTTTCTTAAATAGTGCAATTTTAAGTTATGAAGATGGAATTTTAAAAATTGGTTTTGCAACTATTGTGGGTTCAGATTATATGAAAACTAAATATCATAGTAAAATCTTCCCATTTGTAAAAGAAGTTTTGCCTGATGTTGTTAAAATAGAATATGAATTAAGTGCCTCTTTAGCTGAGAAAGATCATCCAGACAAACTTCCAGTTGATTTGTTTATGACTATTATTGGATCTGGGGGTACTAAGCCAAGAAAGGTACCTAATAAGCAAGAAGTTCTTTTGGAGGGTGGAATGCGAAGTAAAATGCTTAATAAAAGATATACTTTGCAAAATTTTATTCCAGGAAATGAAAATAAATTAGTACATGCAGCTTGTTTAGCGGTAGGAGCAAAGCCAGCTGGTATTTATAATCCTCTTTATATTTATGGTGATGTTGGGCTTGGTAAAACTCATTTACTTCAAGCAACAGGACAAGAAATTTTAAAAAACTTCCCAAGACAGAGAGTCGTTTATATGACTGCAGAAAATTTTGTAAATAAGATTGTTGAAGCGATTGGTAAAAAACATACAAAACCTTTTAAGGATGAGTACAGAAATTTAGATTGTTTGATTGTTGATGATATTCAGTTTTTTGCAAATCGTGCTACTTCAGAGCAAGAATTTTTCCATACTTTTAATGAATTATATGATAATGGTAAGCAAATTATTTTGAGTGCTGATAAACCACCAAGAGAATTAGATGGTTTTGATGATAGATTAAAAAGTCGTTTTGGAATGGGAATGTTAATCGAGGTTCAAAAACCTAGTTTTGAGACGAGACTTGCTATTTTGAAAGCAAAATGTGGTGAGTATCAAGTGTTAATTGACCCTGAAGTTATTGAATTTATTGCATTTAATGTAACTCATAGTGTGAGAGAAATGATTGGTGTTTTAGTTACTGCAATTGGTGAAGCTCAATTGGAAAATGCGACACCAACTATAAGGTCAGTTGCACAAGTAATTAGAAAATTATCAAGAGATCAGGATGTTGGTGAAATTGATTTGAGAGATCAAAATAAAACAGTTGTGAGGGATACCGAAGATGTTTTAGATATTGTAGCTAAGTATTTTGGTTCTACAAAGAGTGAACTTATTGGACTTGATAGAAAAAAAGAAATTATGATACCAAGACAAGTAAGTATGTATTTGATTAGAGAAATTTTGAATCATTCTTATGAAGCCATTGGTGAGAATTTTAGTGGTAGAAATCATACAACTGTAATGCATGCTTGTAATAAAGTTGTAACTCAAATGAAAGTTGATCAAAAGATGCAGAGAGATATAAATGCGCTAAAAAAGGAATTAGGATTTTAAAAATTTCTTTACTCTAAGCTCTTTTTATATATAATGAAAACAATTATTTAACTTTATTGGCAAGTGTCAGTTTATATGCGTCGATACAGGAGAAGAAGCAGATCTCAGTACTTATTACCTTTTATTATAGTAATAAGTTTGGGGATATTTTTAGTATTAGTATTTCAATTGTGGGGAAGCTTATTTCCAACTGTAAAAGGAGATGCGCTTTTCTATATTGCTGATGGAAGATCGAAAGTTTTACCATTCGGTACAAGTGAATGGGAAAATATATATAATGGGTCAAAAGTTAAGTTAGGAGATTCTGTAAAAACCTTACATAATGCGAAAGGAGTTTTGCAATTTTATGATGGTACGGTTGTAAGACTTAATGAAGATACACAAATTACTTTGGTCGACATAACTGTAAAAAATGATTCTCAACAAATAATTTTGTTTTTGAACGAAGGAGATGCTTGGGTTAATAAACCAAAACAAAATGTTGTTAAGAAAACTAATTTTATTATTAATACTAATTTTGCTTCTTATACTGATACAGGAACCGTCTTCAATTTATCAAAACATGAAGATGATATTTTAACAGTAGTAAAAGGACAAGTAAAAGCTGATATTTTAGAAAATAAAGATGGGAAAACAAGGATTATTGAATCTGTTTTAGCGGGAATTGGACAACAGTTAACTTTAAATGATTTAGTGATGCAAGAATTTTATCAGAGAAAGTTTGTTTCTGTTTTAACTGCAACTAATCCTATTTTCCAAACTTCTAACTGGTATTTGTGGAATATTAAGGAAGATGATAATCCTACTGATTTTTCTAAATTAAATAGTGAATCAACAATTACAGAAAATTTAGGAACTCCAGAAAATTCTTTATTATTTAATGGTGGAAATTCTAACCAACCTAAAAGCAGTTTGGATGCTCCAACTTTACTTTCTCCTAAATCAAATAATATTTCTGCTGTAAAAGATACTCAAGAACTAAGCGGTAAAATTGCAGAAGGTACAAAAAAATTGCTTTTAAAACAATTACTTGCAGGGGATACAGAAGTTCAAAAAATTCTGGTTAATTCTATGGATGTTGATAGTTTGACTTGGAGTTATACTCTTTCAGATAAAAAAGGTAATATGAAAGCTGGTAAAAATGTATATGAATTTGTGGGAATTGATGAAAATGCGAAAGAAACAGAACCTTTAAGAGTGGTGATTGAATACCAAGTTTTAAATGAGCCAGATTTAGTTATTGATAATACTCAATTAGATAAGCCAGTAATTTTGACAGTTAATGGGGTGGCATATCAAAGTGGTATGCAAATAGATAAAAATGCTTTTTCTATTACTGGTTCTGTGTCTAAAGTGGACCAAGTCTGGGTTGATGATTTTCAATTAACAAAGTTTAAAAAAGGGGATGCAACTTGGACTTATAATGTAAATACTTCTTTTGGAAATTTAAAAAATGGAGAAAATACTTATAGTGTTTATGGAATGATGGAGAATGGTAAGAAAACCCCAATACAAACGATAAAAATTAATTATACTCCTAAAGTTAAAGAAGAAGTAGTTAAGCCGGTTGTAGAAAAGAATAATAATGTGGATTTAAAAACTGAAGTTGTTGAAGAAAATACCGATATAGAAGCTGAAAAACCCATTGAAAATAATTCAAATACTTTAAATCAGGATGTTATTGAAGAGGTTATCGAATAATTGGGTTTTATAAATATTTTTGTTTGTTAATGTTATGTTCGGCATTGTTTGTTGAATAGATCATTTCGCCGTTTTTTGAAGTAAGATAAAAATAATATTTAGATTCTTGAGGTGTAATTGTTCCAAGTATACTTGCGAGTCCCGGATTTGCTATTGGTCCAAGTGGTAGACCTGTATGAAGTCTTGTATTGTAAGGAGTGTCTGTTTGTAAATCTTGATAAGTTATTTCTCTATTGTCTTTTTCATAAAGTAAAGTTGCATCAATGCCAAGTGGCCAGTTTTCTTCTAATCTTTTCCAAATTATACCTGCGACTAAAGGTCTATCACTGTCTTGATTTACTTCTTTTTCAACCATTGCAGCAATATTAATAATTTGGTCTAAACTTTTATTTGAGTTTTTGGTATTAGGTAATACTTTTTTTTGAAATGTATTTAATAATTGAGTTATGAAATCTTCATTTGTGAAATGATCAGCACTTACATAATATGTGTCGGGAAAAAGATAACCTTCAAGAGGATGTGGCCTTTTGGATAAAACTTCTTTATTAAGAAAAGAATATTTATCCCATAACTTAAAACTGTCAGCTGAGTTAAGAAATTCACCAGAATTAATTAAGTCTAAATTGGTTAAAATTGTATCGATATTTTGAATGGTAGATCCTTCAGGTATAGTGACTACTACTTGCCTTACGGTGTTTGAAGTTATTGTTGAAAGTATTTGTTCTGAAGTAAAAGATTGGCTAAGTGGAAATCTTCCTGTTTTTATCTTTGTGTCTAATTTATTTAATTTGGTAAAGAGTAAAAATGAGTCTGCGTTTAAAATAAAATTTTCTTCTTCTAATTTTTTGGCAATTGCTTTTAGATTTTCCCCTTTATTAATTACGAATACTTGCTCTTTTGTATTTTGAGGATTAACTGGCGTATTTATATAATATTGATATTGTTGATATTTATAGATAAAAATAGCAACAGGGATTACTATAATTATTAAAAGATAGGTAATCCAATTATGATTTTTGGAAACTCTTTTTTTTCGATACATTTATTTGTATTAAATTTTATTTGCCAAGGCCAGGTATACCTAGATTGCCCATTACATCTTTCATTTCGTGGGCAGCAATTTCTTGAGATTTTTTTAATGCTTTATTCATTGCCTTCACAATGGCTGGAAGTGATTGTCCATTGTGTTTGACATCAATACATTCTTGTTTTCCATTAATAATAACTGTATATTCACCTTCGTCGGCTTCAATATGTGTATTTCCTAATTTGTCTTGGATAGCTTTAGCTTTTTTTTGCAGAGCCATCATTTCTTTCATTTGATCTAACATAATTTATTTTGTCCAAAAATGATATGTAGAGTTATTGTAGAAGAAAAATATTTTGAGTCAATAAATTCTGTTGCAGATATTTTTTTTTTGAGATAGACTTCGACGCGTAAATTAACCGTTTATTCAATAAAATATATGGAACTTCTTGAATTAGATGCACAAATTAGGGATAAAAGTGCAAATGTAAAGTCATTAAGACAACAAAGAGTAATTCCCGCTGTATGTTATGGTAAAGGCTATGAAAATAGAAGTATTGGAGTCGATTATCAATCATTTAGAAAGCTTTTTAATAAAATAGGGTCTTCTCAAGTGTTTAATTTGAATGTAGATGGACAAAAATTACCTGTTTTGGTACATGAAGTTAGCTATAACCCAATGACTGATGAATTTAATCATATTGATTTTTTACAAATAAATATGAAAGAAGAGGTAACAGCGTCTGTGCCAGTTGAGTTAGTTGGAGAATCACCAGCAATTAAAATGTATAATGCAGTGGTTACTTTAATTAAAGATGAAATTGAGGTTAGATGTATGCCAATGGATCTACCTCCAAAGATTGAGTTAGATGTTACTAAATTAGAAAATATTGGAGATGCAATTCGTATTAGTGATTTACAATTAGGTAATAAAGTAGAAATTCTTGATGATTTAGAAGAGACTTTGGTTTCTGTAAGTGCTGTTGAAGAATATAAAGAGGAAGAAGTAGAAGTTCCAGACGATATTAAAGCTGAACCAGTTGTTGCTAGTGCAGATAAAGTAAGTGAAGAAAAAGAGGAGAAAGCTGATTAATTAAGGATTTTTTCTAAATTTTTACAATAAGTGGCCATGATTTCTTGGTCACTTATTTTGTTTTGTGGCTGATTTGTTTGATTTTTACTGCTTTTTTGTTCTTTTTCTATATTTTTAGTTTTTGAGTTCATATTAAATTTGTTAATATGTGATTTTAGCAAGGTAATTACTTTAAATCTAGGGTTAAAATGTGTTATAATATAGTGATTAATTATAACTAATGGCAGAAGATAAAAAAGATCAAAAATCGACTCCAATAAATAAAAAACCTAAAACTGACAAGCAAAAGGAAAAAGAGCGTGAAAGGAGGAGAAAAAGACGACAGAAAAAGAAAGTGAAAATAGGTGAAGATCTATCTTTATTTTTATCTAGTAAAGATGAAGGGATAAAGTCCAAAGGAGATTTTAAAGCTGATATTGCGGATTTTGAACAAGATAATTCGGATCATCAAGAACGGAATTACCCAATTCCTGAATTAAGCCAACAATCTTCAAAGACTAATCAATCGGATGATTTTGAAGACCAAAGTTTAGATTTACCGCAAATTCCGGTAGTTCCAGATCAAAACTCATCTAATTTAAAAGATGATGTTGGGACAGGTCATGATGAAGATACAGTTTTTTCCAATCAATCCTTTGAGGGGCAAAATGTGGATTTATCATTTAAAGATAAAGAGGAGAGCGAAGGTAGTAATTTAAAAGAAAATGAGGTCTTAGATGTGTCTAAGGTTGAATCTAAAGAGCTAGATGAAGAGAATGAACAACAAGAAGAGAGTATTTTAGAGACAAATGATGAAATAGATGATGAAAATGTTGAAGTTGATACTCCTTTAGATGATGAGAATGATATTAGAGTGGAATCTTCTAAGAATATTTTTGAAGAGACGCCTGTGTATGAAAGTCAGAAGTTAAATGATGATGAAGAAATGGATAGAGAAAGTGAAGAAGAAAATGTAAATAATGAAGAAAATGAAAAAATAGATAGGGTTGATGAGGATGATAATGAGGGGAATATAAATAATCAAGAAGAAGCGGAGATAATTAGACAGAGTTTGATTAATAATAATGATAGTCCTTTATTGGAAGAAGAAACTGGAGGTGATTGGATTATTAGTAAATTGATTAAAAGTATTGTTTCTATAGTGGTGATAATCATATTGGCTATTGGAGCTTTTTGGTTTGGTTCAAAATTACATATATTGGACTTTGTAAAAGGTGTGTTTAACTGGAAAAAGGTTGAGGTTATTGAAGGAGATAATCAAAATGTTACTATTGATATAAATATGCAGAAACAATTGGGATTTTATGGTAGTAAAATATTTTCGAGGAATTTGGGTGATACTAGGGATCTTGGCTATAATGTCTTTTTTGTGGCTCATTATTTTGGAAAATTAATGGATCCAGTTTTTTATGGAGAAACAGGTATAACAGCTGCTTTGTATTATGGATATGGTCAAGATAGCCAATATTTTGAAAATAAATTTATTTATTATGTAAAATTATTGGGTCGTATTAAAGAAGCAAATAAGGTTGATGTGAATGTTTTATTAAATGGGAAAGTTGATAGGGATGCTACCTTAAATGCTTATTTAAAGGAATTAAAAGGTATTTTTGAAGAAGGGAATGCTATGAGAAAAGAAATTAATGTTCAAGTAGATGAATTTCAAATATCTTTAGCGAGTTTAAATGAAGATCATGATAGGTATCAAAATGATTTTTTTGCAGCTTTAAATGCTAATTTGGCTGAAAAATCTAATGAATTAATGAAACAATTTGTGTTAAATAGCCAAAAACAGGTTGAATTGAAGGCTAAAATGGCTGCCATGGCTAGGCTGTCACAAGATTACACTGATCAATTACTTAAAATGCAAGCTAGAATTGTTGGTGTAGAACAAAATATGGATGCTTTGATTTCGGGTGTAAGGTTTACTGAAATACCTGGTAGTGACTTGAATCTCATTGATTAAATTTAATACTGAACTGTTTTTTTAGATAAAAAGTGATATATTTGGATTGTACTTAATTAATTTATTTGAGTGAGATTAATAAATATCGAGAATTATTAAACCCGTATTTTCAGGGAGATGATCAATTAATTCTGGATAATTTACTCAAATATGCAGATAATTTATATGATTCTTTATATAGGTATTCTGGAGAGTCTTATTTTGACCGTGTTTTGAGGCTTACTTGTGATAAAATTTTAAAATTAAATCCAGATAAAGCAACTATTATTGCTTCTGTTTTGGTAAATGCTACTTATTCTCCAAAATACAATTTAAGTGAAATTCAGAAATTATTTGGAGATGAAGTTAGAGATTTGGTAGAAAGTTTGGGTAAAATTGATTCTATTAAATCAAGGTATTCGGAGTCTGATACTAAAGTTATTGGTAATATGTTTTTGACATTAGCAGAAGATTTGAGAGTTATTATTATCCGTTTAGCGGATCGTATTGAAAATATGGAGACTTTAGAATTTAAATCTGTTGAAAAGCAAAAAGCTAATGCAAGAGAGATTTTGGATGTTTATGTACCAATTGCTTCTCGTTTAGGTTTATATGAATTTAAATTGATTTTACAAGATTTGGCTTTTAAATATGTGTATCCAGAAGACTATAAAAATTTAAGGAATGAGATGGATGAATATTTAGGCCATACTCAAAAAACTATTGATGATATGAAACATGAATTGGAGAATTTGATGTTTAGATCTGGATTTGATGTAAAAATATCAGGGAGAGTTAAAAATTTATTTAGTATATTTAATAAATTAAAAAAGAAAACCGCTACACTTGATGATTTATATGATGTCTTTGCTTTAAGAATTGTTTTAAATACAGATGAAAATATTGAAGAGGATAAAGCTGAAAGTATTGAATCATTATATAAAATTTTAAGTTTATTAAATGCTAGATATACTAATTTACCAGATAGATTTAAAGATTATATAGCCAATCCAAAATCTAATGGTTATCGAAGTTTGCATATTGCAGTTATTGGGCTAAATTCTAAAAATTCTCAAAAACCAACTGAAATTCAAATTCGTACAGCTTCAATGCATAAATTTGCAGAACAAGGTTTTGCAGCTCATTGGTTATATAAAGAAAATAAATCAGCTGAAAATAATGAAAACTTAATGAGGGCATTGAATGATTTGAGAGCAAATTTAAATACAGTTGATCATAGTATCAATGAGTTGAAAATGAATTTATACCCAAATAAGGTATTTGTTTTAACTCCAAATAATTTGGTTAAAGAGTTACCGATTAAGTCTACTCCTGTGGACTTTGCTTTTGCAGTGCATTCAGATATTGGAATGCATTGCCAATTAGCTAAAGTTAATGGGCATGTTGTCCCTTTGGATTATCAATTGAAAAACGGTGATATTGTTGAGATTCTTACTTCAAATAATGTTACTGTAAAATTAAATTGGCTAGAAACAGTTGAAACTAAATTAGCAAAAAGTAAAATTAAAAATTATTTTAAGACATTAGATAGTGATGTTTTATTACAGAAAGGTCGAGATGAATTAAATATACTTTTGTCTAAATTACAAATGTCTAAATTGGATGATAATTTAAGTTTTTTAAAAACTTATAAAGGTAAATCCATGGGGTTAAAAGATAGGGAAGCGGTTCTTGAAGAATTAGGAGGTGGCACAATTAGTGTGAATACTGTATTTAGAAATGCTTATGGAACTTCGGTTGATTCATTAATTAAAAAAGAAAAAAATGCAAAGCAAATTTCTTTTAAGAAAGTTTTAATACCAAAAACAGATTTAGATAAACCAGTAAATTTAAATAATTCTAGGTTAATTATTGGTGGAGAATTAAATATGCCATATCGACTTTCTAATTGCTGTAAGCCTAAGTTGTCTGATAATATTGTTGGTTATATTACTAAAAGTAAAGGAGTTAGTATTCATAAAATTAATTGTGTTTTTGTGAGAAACGCAGATAAAAACAGACTATTAGATGCTAGATTGGAATATAAGGCTATAGATAGGAATTTATCTAATTATTTAGTTTCTTTGTTTTTAGAAATTGACCATCATGCGGAATATTTGAAAAGTGTGATTGAATATTTTAATAGAGAAAATATTACCATTCAAAGTTTTGATATGGTTGAAGATAAAGATCAAAAACCTCAGAGAAAAGTTGTGGTTGGGGTAAATAATGAGAAAGAATTAGATAAAATTATTAATAATTTAAACTTAATTGAAGGAGTAACTGTAATTTCAAAAATGTAATTATAGAATTATTTTTTCGCTTTGTAATTCCTCTTGGAAATAGTTTATTAATAAATTATTAATAAACTTTTGTAATTGATAAAATTGGTGATTATTTAAAGTTATTGAAGAATTATTTTTACTACCGAGGTATTTGGCTAGTTTTAGGATATTGAAAGGAATTTCTTCAGCTAATTTATTTTCTTTGTGGTAGCATTCTTGGCAATAAAAATTCCCATAGTAATCATGATAAATAGATTGAACATTTCCTAAATTATTCCTGCAATTGAGGCAAATAGAGATGTCTGGCCAGCTACCTGCTTCTTGTAAAAGATTTATTTTGAATTTTTCGAGATCTAGAATATTATTTGAGTTTTGTAATTTATTTAAAGTATCAATAGTGATTTGAAAAAGCTGGGGGTTTGGACTATCGATTTGTATGGATTTAATTAATAATTCAAGAATAATAAATGCTTTTTGAGTTTTTATTAAGTCGTCTTTAATTGGTAAAAAGGCTTCTTCTAGTTTGCACTCAGTTAAATAAAAATAATTTTGCTTTTGATATATTTGAAAATTACAAAGATTTAGGCAGTCTAGGTGGCTTCCTTTTTGACTTGTAATTTTGCGTGATGAATGACTAATAGCTTGGATTTTGCCATATTCAGGGCTGAAAATTGTAATGAAATAATTACTTTCTCCGCTAGGAGTTTTTTTCAAGATAATTCCTTTTGTATTAAAATAACGCATTAATTTTGATAAATTAATTTGCCGTGAATATATTGTTCGATGGCTATTAAGCTACTGAATAAGCTAAGTAGAATGGCAATTCCTAGTTCTCCCAAGAAAAGTGACAATAAGCTTTCAGAATTGTTGTTTACAAAGAGAGAGAGATTTTCGATGTGAAAGCTTTTGCTAGCTATAAATATTAAAATAAAACTGAGGCAGACTGAAATGGCTGCATAACTAATGCCTTCTGTCAAAAAAGGAAGGCGAATAAAATTTGGAGTTGCTCCAACTAATCTCATTATGGAAATTTCATTTCTTCTTGTATAAATGGTCAATTGAATTGCATTGATGATTATTAATGTTCCACCGATAATAAAGATAAAGACTAACCAGAAAATAATTTGTTTAACATAATTATTAATGCTAATTAAATTTTGTGTAGTCGCTGAAATAATGGCTTGCTCATCGGTATAATTGGCTGAATTTCTTTCAATGAATTGATTAAAATTGGAGTTTTCAAGGAATTGATAAATAGCTTTTTGGTTTTCAGCTTTTTCGGTGACAATACTAATACTTGCTGGAAGAGGATTTTTTAAATTAAATTTAGTTAGGAAATTTGCTGTTTCAGGGTATGTTTTAGAGATTTGTTGTAAAGCTTGATCTTTTGAAGTGTATTCTATTTTTTTAATTCCATTTTGATTTTTCAATTTATCAATAATACTATTAATTTCATAAAAATCAGTGCCATCTTTAATGTAAATAACCATACTTACTTTCTGATTAATCTCGCTTAGGGCTTGCTGTGAAATTAATTTGACTGCAACTATTGAATTAAAAATACATATCATAATGGCCATAACTAAAACTGTGGCAATTGTGAGAAGTTTATTACGCCAGAGATTGATAAATCCTAAGTAAATACCTCGACTTAATTCACTAAAAATATTACTTTCGATGTCATAAATTTGTAATTTGTTTTTATTTTTGGCCATAAATTTAATGTACTATTTGAGTTTCTGATATTTTTTGTAATTCTAAATTATCTTTTATTGATGTTTTAAGTATAGAACTTTTGTGTACTTGAGGATAAAAAGGCTCTAGTCTGATGATTTCGCTATTTAAGTGATTATCAATGAGAGTTTTTTGTAATGTTTGTGTAAAGGCATATTGATTGAATCCTAAAACAATAATATCAGGTTTATATTGTAAAATTACTTTATGTTTGTCGCCATGATTACCGAGTATAACTTTGTCGGCTAATCCAGTTTTTTTAAGATTTCTGAGTCTTTTATTCTCATTATTGACTGGATTGATGCCTTTTATGCTTCTTGTGGTTTGATCTCTGGCTACAATAACAATTAATTCATCTCCATATTCTTTGGCCTTTTTAAGTAAATATTCATGTCCACCATGTATATTATCGAATGTTCCAAAAGCCATTACTATTTTCTTTGTGTCCTTATTTGAATCTCTTTTATTAAAAAACATTTATGTGATTTTATCGGGTATTAAGAGGTTAATATATAGTAAAAGTCCTAAAACTAAAATAGTAATTACACTAATTAATATTAAATAGTATTTTCTGTTTGGGCTATTACTAGCAATTCTTCCTTGAGATAAGCCATATATAACGCCAAGTAATGCAAAAGGAATATCTAAAATTCGATTGATAGTATTACTTAGAGGTAGAAGTAAATTGTTACTAACTAAAAGGCCGGTAAGTATGTGACTTAAGCCAATGATAAAGAAAAAAACTAATGAAACTTGCCTTAAAGTCCTTAATGAATCATTTGATTTAAATGTGTTTTCTGTTGCTTCCACTGATTTGAGGTAAATTATTAACGCACTTGATTATAACAGTCTTTACTTAAAATGGAAATCTTGTATTTGGGGGATAAATGTGTAAAATTTAGCTACTTTTTGATTTTATTGAATTGTTTACAGTTTAGGAGTAGAAATTACTTAATTTAAATAAGTTTTGTTATGGCTAATAGTGAGAAAAAGATAGATTTAGAACAAATAAAACATATAGCTGAACTTTCGAGATTAGCAGTTAGTGATGAAGAGGCAAAGGGATATGAAGAACAGCTGAATCATATTTTGGATTATATGGATATTTTAAATGAAGTGAATACTGATAATGTCGAGATGACTTTACAAGTTACTGGACTTAAAAATGTGATGCGAGAAGATAAAGTAATACCAATTGAAAGTGCTCAAAATTTATTAGAAGTTTCTGAACTTCCAAAAATCAATAATCAAATTGCGGTAAAGGCCGTTATCAAAGAAGATTAATTATAAATTATGTTAGAAAATTTAACTTTAAAAGAAGCAAGCGATGGTTTAAGAGCAAAAAAAATTAAGCCAAGTGAGCTTCTAAATGATAATTTGGAGCGTTTGAAAAATGTTAATACAGAATTAAATATTTATTTAACTGAAACAGCTGAAATTGCCAAGAATCAAGCCAGTGAAGCTGATTTAAGACAAGAGAAAGGTAATTTTCTTTCTTTACTTGATGGTATTCCTGGTGCATTGAAAGATATTGTAAATACTAAAGGAATTAGAAGTACTTCGGCTTCTAAAATTTTAGAAAATTTTATACCACCTTATAATGCGACTGTTGCACAAAAATTATTTGATGCGGGCTTAGTTTTGACAGGTAAAACTAATACAGATGAATTTGCTTGTGGCGGTACTACTGAGTTTTCTGCTTTTGGAGTGACCAAAAATCCTTGGGATAAGGAGAGAGTTGCTGGTGGATCTAGTGGTGGTTCAGCTGCTGCAGTAGCTTCTAGAACTTGTCAATATGCTATTGGTACAGATACAGGAGGTTCAATAAGACAACCTGCATCTTTTTGTGGAATATCTGGACTAAAGGTAACTTATGGAAGAGTTTCACGGTCTGGTGTGACCGCTATGGCTTCTTCTTTGGATACTGTTGGACCTATGGCTAGAACAGTAGAGGATTTAGCGATGGTAATGGAAGTTATTGCTGGTACAGATATTAATGATTCTACTACTCCTAAAATTGATGTTCCTAAATATACTGAATTGTTAAATCAAGATTTAAAAGGATTAAAAATTGGTATTCCAAGAGAGTATTTTACTGAAAAGTTAGATGATGAGAATCGTCAAATAATTCAAAATGCTTTGAAAGAATATGAAAAAATGGGAGCTGTACTTAAAGAAATTAATCTTCCTGCAACAAAATATGCTGTTGCTATTTACTATATAATTTCTCCTGCTGAACTTTCTGCTAATTTAGCGAGGTTTGATGGGATTAGATATGGATTAAAGCCAGAAGGAAATGTTGATGATATTGCAGATCAATACTATAAAACAAGAAATCAAGGTTTTGGGCCAGAAGTAAAAAGAAGAATTCTTACAGGAAATTATGTATTATCAGCAGGTTATTTTGATGCTTACTATAAAAAAGCTTTAAAGATTAGGACTTTGATTAAGCAGGATTTTGAAAATGCTTTTAAGGATGTAGATGTGATTATGTGTCCTGTTACTTTGTCTTCGGCATATAAAATTGGTGCTAAAAATGATGATGTTTTATCAATGTATTTGGAAGATGCTTTTACTATTCCAGCTTCAATGGCAGGAGTTCCATCTTTAAGTATCCCATGTGGGTTTAATAGTGAAAATTTGCCTATTGGTTTGCAGATTATTGGGCCACAATTTAGTGAAGATAAGATTTTAAATATAGGCCATCAATTCCAGTTAATGACTGACTGGCATAAGAAATCAGCAATTTAATTTATTGAAAATTTGGAAAAAGATAATTTAAAACCAGTATATTTATTTTGCGGTGAAGATAGTTTTTCTGCCTATGAAAAAGCTATGCTTTGGAAAGAGAAATTTGTTGAAAAATATGGCGATTTAAATACTTTGATTTATCGAGGTGATGAATTAAATGCTAATCTCTTTCAGTCTGCTATTGAGTCTTTTCCTTTTTTGAGTGATAAAAAGTTGATTTTTATTTATGATTTTTTGAAAGAAGGGGATTTAGAAGAGCAAAAAAAAATAGCTGATTTTTTAGATAAGGTTGAAGATCATATTATTGTTCTTTTTTGGGAACACAATAAACCAGATGCTAGGACATCTTTGTATAAAAAATTGGTGAAAGTAGGAAATGTAGAACTTTTTGATTTAAAAATTGGGGCGCAATTAGACCAGTGGATTAAAGAGAGATTTAAACAAAAGTTGGTGACGGTTGGTAATGAAGAGATTAAATTATTAGGTGAATTGGTCGGTAATAATTTATGGAATTTGAACAATGAAATTAATAAATTATGTTTATATGCTGGGGGGAAGGAGATTAGTCGAGAGATGATTTTTGATGTTGTGAGTACCAATCCTTCAAGCTCAGTTTTTAAATTGATTGACCTTTTAAGTGAAAAAAAAATTAAGGAGGCAATTATGACTTTGGAAACATTGATTGCTAGTGGGGAGGAAAGTGTGGCTATTTTTTATATGTTAGTGAGGCATTTTCGTATTATGTCTGAAGTAAAAGATTTAAAAGAAAAAGATTATAAAGCTGGAGAGATTGCTAAAATTATTAAAGAACATCCTTTTGTAGTTAATAAGATTTTTGGACAAGTTAAAAATTTTGATAATCATAAATTACAAGCTATTTATGGTGAACTTCTAAATATTGATTCTGGATTTAAGACTGGAAGGATTAGAATTTCAACAAATGATGATGTGGAGTTAGTTAGAGAATTGGAGGTTTTTATGACTAAGGTTTGTTTGGGGTAATTTATATTTAGGAATATAAATTTTTTCTAAATGCTTTGTTGTTTAATATTTGTCCACCCCGTCAGCTACGCTGACACCCATCAAGAGGGGAATAAATTGTATATTGGAAACAATTTCCTACCTCTATCTCGCTAGCCATCTAGTTGTCTTTATATCTTTATTATTTTTAAAAAGCCCTCAAAATTTGAGGGCTTTTGTGTTCATCAATATGTATTTAATTGGCTATTTGAGTTTGTGAGAAGTTTCCAAATAATTCAGAAAGTCCAGGAGGAGTGTTTTGAATCATTCTTTGGTCATAACGAATGGTGATTGAACCTTCATCTTGTGTGGCATCTCCAGCTGCTAATCTATGTTGCATTAATGGTCCAATATTTCCATAAATAGAGCCGTTAATTGTTAAGAATTTATCTGAATATTGTTGAGGGTTATTTTTTGTTCCAGAGAAAATATTTCCTTTTGTCATATCATTTTCATCTTCTCTTTGGATGAAGTAAGCACCTGCTAATTTTTCAACATTTGGATCAACATACATATTTCCATTTAAGACAATTACTCCTAAAGAAGAAATTTGATCTGCTGAAAGGTTAGGATCATCTTGACCTGTATATTGAATATTTCCATTAATTTGTAAATCTGCATCTTCAATAATAACTGTCATGGCTCCACTTCCTTCTGGAATTTCTAATTTATTTATCGTAACTGTTTCACTTCCACTTCCACTTCCTTTGTAGTAATAGACAGTTTTATTGAGGAATTTGATATCAGTAAGTTGTGTAATTTTGCTTGATGGGTTTATTCCACTATTCCATCTAGTTAATTTATCGATATTTAATTTGATACTGTTATTAATTTGATCTTTTGTCCAAACTAAGCCTGGAACCATACTTACTTCACAAATTTGACTAGATAAGTTTTTAGAAATATCAGATCCATAAAGTTTTTGAAGTATTTCTTTTTGAACTGAGGATAAATTGGTCATATTTTTGAAATCATTTTGTCCAGCAGTACAAATTTCATGAGAGATGGTAATAGTATTGTTTTCAGTTTGCCCACTCCTAACAATGTTTCTATCTCCTTCATCTTTTGGTTTAATTATAGGTCCAGTATTATTTTTTCTTGGATAACATTTTGAAATATCAAATCCATATTTTAAATCTTCCTCTAAGAATACATCTCCTGCAGCTCTTGTTAAGAAATACTGACATACAGTTTCAATAGTTGTTTTATTAGAAGTAATTGTTAATTGATCTTCTTTACAAGGATTAATTTTTTCGATTGTTCCTTGTTCTGTGATTTGTTCGATTTCTTGGCAAAGATTTTTGGTTGCGGGTGCTTTTGTACAATCATAGGTTGTTGTCGCTTTTCCATCTTTATCAGTTTCGGTATTTTCTACACAATATTCAAATTCTGTAACATAAGATTGATTGATTACTTTTTCATTACATGCTTCTCCTTCTTGACATTCTTTAAGTGAGATATTTGGTGTATAGCTTCCTGAATAAGTGATTTCAATTGGATCTGTGCTATTTATTCCATTTATTGTTATTTTGCCATTTTTTTGGTCGAGTTGATAACATTGATCTTTTGGGGATGGATCTGATTTACATACTGTATAATTATTTGAAAGTTGTGTTACTTTAATATCTTTTAGTTTAATTTCAACTTCACCACCTTTTACAGAAGTTTCTGTAGTTTGCTTGCTTGCATTAATTTTCCCTGTAAATGCTGGATCATAAACTGAAGCTATCATATATCCTTCATTGTAATTTGAAGGTGTGAAAGTCAATTTATAGTCTATATTATGTGAAATGTTATCTCCTTTAGTTGTGAGGTTAATTTTAGTTGTATAGTTGTTTTGGCCAGATGGTCTAATTTCTTTTTTGATTTCTGGAGTATCCGAATATGTTTTTTTGTCTTGACAAAGGTTCGCATATTTTCGGTTACAATCATGTACTTCAATATTGAAATTTGTATAAAATCCTTGTAATTGTACAGATTTACCTGTTTCTTGATATTGACCATTTGTAAATAGTGGATTATTTGGACCTGAAACACTCCAACAATATTCTGAGCTATCTCCTCCAGAAGCTATAAATACATTTCCTTTTCTTTCAATTTTTGGTGGTATTTTACATTCATTATCTTCTGTTGGTTTTGGATATAAAGCTCTTAAGCATGCTGTGGATTTTTGAATATTTGTATTAGCTAAAAAGATATTTAGAGATGTGTTTTGATTTCCATTAATAAAATTAACATTTCTGGTATTATTAGTATTATCAACTGAAGTTAAGAAAATACCTTTAACTTCACTGGTTTTACCATAACCACCTGAGAAATTCCCTGAATTGTCTAAAGATTTAAAGGCAACCTGATCTTGGTATTGACTTCCATCACTAAGTACTACTGTTGCATTCATATTATTTGATTCTAATGGATTAAATGTGCCTGATGTATCTAAATCTAAGTAAAGACAATATGGGTTTTCATCTTTTGGAGGTTGATAATTCTTAGTTTGAACAGTACAAGCTGGGTTATTATTATGTGGTACTGCTGAAACTTTGAAACCAAAAGGATTATTAGAATTACTTGGAGCTTGATATTGATAATCACAAATATATGGAAGAACCGTTAAAGGAGAGTTTTTGTCTATCTTTGCTGGACAAAGTAAAATATTATTTGTATTTCCAACTAAAACTCCATCTCCAAATACACTCCATATTACTAAACTAATATCTTCTCCATTATTGTATTTTGGATTTACTTTTAAATTATAGTTTTCACCGGCTTCAATTTGAGGGTTTGAACTTTTATTTCCATTAACTTCAAAATTTAAATCCTCACAAACTTTTTTCTCTTCTTTAGGTGTTACAGTTTTTGTTATTTTACAAGCTTGAATATTATCATGAGGATTTGCTTGTACTCTCAATGTGTTGTCTTTTTTTGGTATATAGTTATATTTACAATCTACTGGAGTTTTAATTACAGTAATTTCATTGCCAGATGAATGTGGTTCTTCACATTTTGAATCATTACCGATTTTTGTTAGAGTTCCCATGTTATTTAACGGTCCGGTAACTACGATATCGTAATTTTTAATCTGCTCACCATTATTAAAGAGAGATTGGGTAGCATTAATTGTGATTGTATACGATTCTCCTTCTTGTAAAGAGTTTTGATTTGTAAGATTATTATTTTTATCGAAAATATCAACTTTAAGAATTTTACAAACTTTTTTCTCTTCTTTAGGTGGTATTTTTACTATTGCAGAACAAGCTGGAATTGGTATGTTGTTTTCACCTTCTGCTATAACATTTATTTGAGTTCCAGGTTCTCCGCCTGAATAATAAGTACTAGTATTCTCATCTACAAATGGGTTTTTGGCAATTGAGTCGGGATCTCCCTCTTTGTCTTTAAATTTTCCACTATTATTAGTAGTACTCCAATTATATTTTAATTTGATAGATTGATTGCTTGGACTAAATGTTGGAGTAACTGTAAATGTTGTAGGTTTATTAGCTTCAAGTGTAGTTGGTGTAATTGTTAACCCAGTACAAACAGGTGGTTTTTCTTCTTCTTTAGGAATTATTAATGGAACAGTACATTTATCGTATTTAGTTTTACCATCTGGACTTTGAGCTTGAACTGTAATTTTAGTTTCACCTGCTCCACCGGTGTAATAAGTATTTGTATCTTTATCAATAAAATTATTTTGTTCTTTTATATTTGGATCTTGTTTATCTTTAAAACCTCCAGTTTTTGTTGGATTATTTGTATTTGTTGCTGTCCAATTATAGTTTAAAGGTAAGTTAGCATTTTTTGGATCGACTGTTGGAATAACTGTAAAATTGATTGGTTTATTTGCTTCTAAAATATCATAAGTTAAAGTTAACTCTTTACAAGTTGGTGGTTGAGTAGTTTCTGGCTTATTCCATACACTAACAACCGATCCTATTGGGAACCAAAACCATTGTTGTTGACCAGAACTACCTAGTTGAACTGTTTGATAATTTTGTCCACTTGGAGTAGGTAAAGGACACCATTTACTATAATCATTGGCGGTAGTACATAAACTAGTAAATTTATCTTTTAGTGCTAATTGATTGAAACTTGCTTTAGAAATTGCATAATTTCTAATTAATATTCTAGAAGTAGTTGTAGCACTCCATATTTCACTATTATTGTTTTTTGTTTTTAATTGTACACTTGGAGTGAATTTACGATATACAGAGTTATAATCATTTAAATTTGCTGACACTCCAAAAAAGGCAGCTAACGACTCGTTGAAATTATCAGAGTCACTAGGGTTACTATCGTTATTTCCCCACATATTTGGTCTGAAGCTTTTATCAACAGTCCCAAACTCCCATAGAATAACACCAGTATTTGAATTATAAGTAACTTTTACTCCACCATAAAAATTTGGATCTTTAATTTCTCCATTACAATCTGAAATAGCTTCAGCTGATCCTTTAAAGCTAGAAGGAGCTGGTGTTTGGCATTGTACTTGAGTTTTTTCTGTGTTATTTAAAGCGTCACTTTGAAGTTTAATTTCAAATTTATCGATATAAGATCTATAATAAAAGTTATCTTCTAATGAACTATTAATATAAGAATGTTGATGTATAGCATAAGGGACTTTTTTGTCCGTAATTCCACTTATATTTTTTAAAGGGTTTTCAGATACTTTAGGGGGTTGTATATATGAGCTTCCATATGGGGTCCTGGCTTTACATATTGATTCTCCAAGATAATTTAATAAATTAGTTCCGGCACTTCCTAGAGTGTCTTGTGCAGTGGGATTATAGGGATAAACTGCTAAATTACAGACTGGTAAATTTAGATGCTCTACTGCTGCGTGACTTATTTGTGTTACACCTAGAGATAAAGTTAGTATTGTCAGTGTGATATATGTTTTTATCTTATTCATAAGTTTGTTTTATTTTGTGTATATTTTATTTATTAAATATCATTGCTACTAGGGCCTGTCGGTGTGTCAATTGGTGCTTGTGGAGCTCCTTTTGTAATAGGTGGTAGTTTAGCCCCACCAGCAATTTGAGATACTTCGGGAGTTTCACCTCCTTCGGGTTTTTCTGGTTTCTCGCTTGGTGGTGTTTCGTCACTTAGTGTACTGAGAGATACAGCTCCAGTAACTCCACCAAGTAATCCGATAAATTCTTTGTATACTTTTTCACTGATTGTAGTTCTTGAATTACTACTACTTGCGAGTAATAATGCTACTTCTTCTTTTGAAGGTTGAATCATTGTAACCTTTTCATGTAATGTTCCTGTGAAGTTTGCACATTTATTAAATACTCCAGATTGAATAATTGTCTCTGCTCTCAACATAAAATTAACTCCGTTTTTTCCTTTAACACTTATTGCATCTTTTCCTTCGAGTTGGGCTTTTCTTATAGCTTCTACTATATCCATAAACCTAGTTAATTTGGACACATCACTATTACCACTTTCATAAAATTTTATTACTTCATTGTATTCTTCTAATCCAAGAATAAAGGCTAAACCAGGATTGGAAGCTACTATTCGTGCAAGGTTACTTTCCATAAATCCTTTTAAATTGCTTCTTTCAGGTAAATGAGATAATTGTCCTAATAATATCATAGCTATAGCACGGTCTTCTGGTGGCTGGCCACTTCTTAAAGCTTCAGTATAGTTTTTGCCAATAATATAGCCGTATTTATTTGATGCTTCTGTACTTTTTAGAGATCCATCAATCATTTGATGTAAACCATTTGCTCCACGTCCAATTGCTACTGCTACAGAAGTTCCTTCTATTAATTGAGTTGGGCTTTGATTGGTATCTAAATGTTCTAAATCACTGACAGCTTTATGGGCTAATTCTTTGGCTGTAAATGGTATTGTTTGTCCAAATCTTGCTAACTCTTGTATTCTTTTTTCGAAATATGGAGCTATTGTTGTTTCAGCCCATTTCAATCTATTTCTATAAGCGTTTGCTCTTTCTACTGCACCTCCTCTACTTAATTCTTGGTATCGAAGAGTAGATAATTCTAAAGTTAAGATATGTTTTTCTAGTCCGTTGAAAGATTTGTCTAATTTGTTTTCTTGAGCATAATCATCATAAAATGAATAAAGTTCTTCTGCCGTTAGATTTGGATCATTAACATTTTCTTTAGCTTTACTTTCTGTTAATGATAAGAATGTTTGACCTTTTTTATTTCTAAATTTAAATAATTTTTGAGCATGTTCTTTAATTAGATTTTCTCGAACTTTTTCTTCTTCATCTAATGTTTTGTTTAATGCTTTTCTCATTCTGCCTTGTTCTAAAGTAATCTCTTCAAATTCTTGTGTACGATCTATTAACGCTTCTGCTTTTCCTTTTTTACCTAATATTTGAGGAGTTTCTTTATTGTCATTTAATCTGGTAATAGTAGTTTCTACTGGAAAGGTATCTCCTGTGAAGAAACGATTGGTTGAAATTGTTGTTATACTTTCCATAGTTGCCCCGTGAGAAGTTTCTACTGGATATTTTCTAGTTTGTTTATCTATGTACAGGAAATTGATATTATTGGGATCTTTTAAAAATATTCTGCTCCCTTCAATTACTGCTATATTAGGAGATATTAAGATTTTTTCATTTACATCTAAAGAAGTTGATAATAAGACAATTTCTATTCTATTATCTGGTGTTTTAACTAATCTAAAGTTAATTTGTTTTTCTTTTAAAGCTTGATTTAAACTATCTATTTTACTTCCCATTTGATTTACCTCAAGTTCTGCAATTGAAGATGTAATACCAAATTCACTTCTTTTTTTACCTGTTTCATCTAAAGATAAAGTTTCACCTGATGTATTAACTTTGGTTGAATCTTGTTGTTGTGAAAATGTTTGGAAAAGTTTGTCAAATTGTTTTTGTTTTTGAGCTTCATGGAATTCTCCCATTTCTCTTTCTGATGTTCTTCTTTGTCTTTCAATAACCATACGAGATCCTATATTAAATTTGAGGCTAGCTAAGAATTGTATCCCCCATGTTACTACTCCACCTAATACAACTGGAACATTTCCAGTGGCAGCTCCTGACGCAATTATGACTCCTGACACAACATTTATGCCCACTTCTCCTCCTAGAATTGTTGGAAGATCAAAATCTTCATTGAATTTATCAATAAGAATAGCAATATATTGTTCAAAAGATGCTAACACCTCAGTTCCTTTTGAATTTTTATCAACTCCTAATTGTTTGGCTAAATTTGTATCTAATTTCAGTTTTGAGACAAATTTACTAATGTCTTGAGGATGGCTACCTTGTTCATATATTATTTTTAATTCTTCAATATAAGATTTAACTTTATTTTTTGTTAGATATTCATTTAAATCTTTGTCATATCTTTTCTGAGCATCAAGTTCCCATCTATAAGCAGGACCTAGTGAGAGACCATATTGTCCTTGTGTAATATCAAATCCTACGCCAGTTTTGATATTTAAATAATGATTATAATTATCAATTTCATTTGCTTTTTTAAGTCTAAACTCAGTTCCGAAACTAGCTGCAGGTCCCATACTAATTTGTCCTTGTGTGTCTACTCCTACCCCAAAACTAATTCCTCCAAAGAAAGTTATTGTTTGATCTTTATTTGGATCTGCACTAGTAAATGAAACTCCAACTGCTAATCTAAATTCTGGTGAACCATCATTGCCTCCTAGCTGTTTTCCTCCAAAACCAGGTATAAGCATCATTTTTGCATTTGGTGTACCTAAGATATCTAAAGTAATTGGTAAATTAATACCAACATTATGTGTTTTATCGGAATTATAAGAATAGTTTAATAAGACACTTATAGGTAAAGTATTAAGTGAAGCTTTTAATGCATTTTTTTTGATTATTGTACCATCTGGTCCTTTTATTTCTTCTGGTATCAAAGTGAGGATTTGTTCTACTAGTTTTTCTTTGAAGATCTCTAAGTCTTCTTTTTGTCCACGTTCTTGATCCTCAGCTTCTGATAGATACCCTAATCTTAATACTTCTTTTTCAGCACCAGTTGTTCCTAATCTAATATCTATTTTCCCTTTAGGATCAACCATTTTTAATATATTGCTATAGTTTTGATCTGTCCTGGCTAAAAGTTGTAATCTTTTAAATCCTTTTTGATATAATTTGTTTAAAATAGTATTAGCATTTTCTATATTAATGACTTCTTCACCTTGTTCATTTCTTTCTATTACTTGTGTTAGAATATCATTATATGCGGCTTTACCTGAAGTACGATTAAAATATACATCTTTTGTATAATGACCTGTTGCTAAAGTTCCACCTGCGCTATCTCCGTCACTCAAATCTAATGTAGAAGTTTTATTACCTTCTCGATCTGTATCTGATAATCCATATCCAAATATTTCTTGTAGATTTCTTTTGAATCTTTCATCAATTTTAATACTTTCTCTACTTTCTCTTAAATATGAGCTAACATTTAAATCCTTTGATTCTGTACCATATTTAACTGCATATATTAATTGAAGTAATGTTGCATTGGATTTTACATCTTTAAAGGTGTCAGGAAGTGAAGTTAATAAAAAATTATGTTTACTACCTTTTACTTGCTTAATACAATTCATTTTTTTTAATTCTTCAAAGGTATGAGTTCTGAAAACAGCTTCAATTAATTGAGGAACATTTAATTGTAAATCTGATTGATATTTAGTTAATTTTACATATTCTTGTAATTGTTTATTAAGATCATTTAATGGGGTAGTTAAAACACCAATTTTATCTATATTTGATGTTGGTGCTACTTTAAATCGATTTGTGTTTTCAAATTTAGGACGATTAATGTGTTCATTTATTGATGATACAACTTCTTGTGCATTTAATGTTTTTGCAATAAATTTGATTATTAGATTATTTTCATTATTACTATCTTGATTGAATCCTGGTATCATATATACGGCCCAAGATGCTGCGTTGTTTTCAATTTTTAAAGTAAAGTCTCTGCCTTTGTATCGTATATTTAAATTTACTTCATCATTTTCAAGAAGATTTTTACGATTTGAAGGAGTGTCGACAATAGTTGCAGTTCCTGTAACTTGTAGTAATTTTAGAATATCACGTGTTTTTTTGGCTAAATCATTATCTACCATTTCAGCTCCTTTTTCTTTTTTAATACTTAAAAATTTACTTGCTGGAACTCCAGGTATTGTGTTTTGACTTAATCCTTCTAGCCCTGCTATTTGGTAATAAGTTGGTGTTTTATTTATTTTAATAGAATCAATTTTTTCACCAGGTTGTAAGACAGCTAAGTTGCTGACTCTTGTTTCAAATAAACTATTAATTTTACTGATATAATCTTCTGGCTCATACCCCCATTTATCAACAGTATTCCAAATTGATTGACCTGTGCTAGGATCATGTACTGAAATATGAGTAGATGTTGAATAATCTTGTAAACGAATACCTAGATCCTTATTATTTTTTCTTACGATGGTATAAAAACTCCCATCTTCTTGTTTTATAATTTTTTGAGAAGCATCTATATTAAGTAAATTTACTAACTTTAATAAGTTTTGCGCACCTTTTTCTGCATCTTTAGGTAATTGTTCATGTAATTTTTGATATTTATTAAATTTGGTGGTTTCAGGTTTAATTAATGCTATAGCATTACCTAATCCTTCAATGGCAAAAATATATTTTCTATATTCTTCTTGTTTTATTTTTAGCCATGGATCATTTACATCAGGAGCGGCTGCTAACCCAAGAATTTTATCATAAGATTGTCCATCAGGTAGTTTGATACCAAAGTGTTGAATTATGTCTTCTGACTCAAAAGTTGAAGAACTTCCTGTAATTATTAATTTGTAAATTATATTACGAATTTTATTAACGTCATTGACTTGAAAAATTTCAGGATAAGAACTTATTACTGTTAAGACTCTTTTAATATGAGGATTCTCTTGATTCCATAATTCTCTCCATGCAATACCATTTGGACCTCCTCTCATTATGTCTTCTAATGCAGGAGTAATTGGCCATTTTAAACCACTACTACTGTAATCATCGTCTAAACTACTTAGTAAATCTAGCAATACATTGTATTTTTGGTTTAAAGGTTTAGTGCTTGCTAATTGTTTTTCAAATTGAGAAGTTATTGTACTTATTTCACTTTGTCTTTTTTTACTTAAAATTTGCCTAATTTGTTTTAACGATAGATTGCTCATATTACTTAACAAGGTTTTATTTTCTTTACTATGAATATCTTGTCTTTCTGTAGCTTCTTGTTGTTCTTGTAAAGTTTTTCTTTCAAATATTCTTTCTTGTTTTATTTGAGGCATAATGATTGGTAACCTCTTTGTTTTTCCTATACTTTCATGTGCTAATTTTAATAAATTGGCATATTCGGGAATTGATATACTTGTTCTTATAATTTGAGCACAAAAATCATCATTCAAGATTTGTTGACCATCAATAATTGCACCTTGTCCAGTTTGATATTGTAAAATTGCAGTAGCAATTTCTAAATAGGTTGCATTAGTATCTATTTGAGTCAAAACATTATAAAACTCTTCATTGATTTTTACTCTATCAATATTTCTTTCTACTTGTGTAGTAGATTCTAAATATGATGCTGGATAAAAAGTTAACTTATCACCTGCAATTAACCAAAGTGGTTTATTGGCTTCAGTTAAAAATTGTCCAGACTTTTGGTCATAAGTGGCTTTTATTTCTGAAATACCTCTTTTAATTATTACTCTATCTCCTTGTTGTAGTGATCTTCCAATTAAAGATTCAATTGCAGTGCTAGATGTTATAGAACTACTAGCTTCTTTTTTTGTGATTTTAAAGTCTTTAATTTGTTCAACATTTTCTTTTTGTCTTTGCCCTGATTCTTGTAGTTGTGCAGGTGTATATTGAATCTTGATATCAGTATTTGGGAAATATATTTCTCCACTTTCTCCATAGAATTTGAATTGAGTTGTGTCAGTAATATTATCATAAACAAGACCAATAGATTTACAATTTAATGCTGTTAATACTCGAGTAAACCAAATTTCTTCGTTTGAGTTATTATCATTGGATAAGGCTGTGAATCCTTTTTTCTTTACAACATCTGCTATTGCTAATCGATTATTGTGAATTTTCTGTATTAAACCTGTATTAAATTCTTTAACTAAAGCTTCTTTGGCTTGAGTATCGATATTTAATTTAGAAATTAAATTTTTTAAAGTATCTTGGATATTGTTTTTGAATGGTTCTTTTTTTTCTTGATTAAAAGTAATGTTATCAAAATTAGGATCTTGCCAATTTATTCTTTTTTCTGGGGCTTTTTGTTTTTCTACTCTTTCAGGTTGTTTTGCCCCTGCCTCTTGATACACCATCCGCTTCCATAAATTAAATATATCTTTGGAAGGGTTGTTTTGATGACAGTTGAAATTTGTTTTTTGATTTTGCATGGTCTTGGTCTTATATTTTTGTTTATTTTATTTTTGATTTATTTCTTCAATTAATTCTTGTAATTGTTGTCTTGCTTCTGCGATCCTTTGTTCTCTCTCGACTTGCCTTTGTTTGTAATAGCTTGAGTGAGCTTCAAAGATAATTGGTTGAGTGAAGGAGGTAATATCTATTTTTTGATTTTTTTTATCGAAGAAATTAAGTCTTCCTTCAATAATTCTCACTATTTTACATTCTTTTTCTCCCATAGCTTGCCAGAAATCTTTAACGCCAATTTCTGGGAAAATGGTTTCAGTAAGCGACTTAACAGTAGCTTCTTGATATGCTTTGCTATTAAAATCATCAAAAGGGAAAATTTGTTTTGCTAAATTTCCCAAACTATTAGTCATTTCAAAATCAAATTCTGCTTCGGCATTATAATTTTGCCATTGATTTTCTTGCTCTAGTCTTTCGGCTGTCCTTTGAGCAAAACTTGTTGTATTTTTATTGGTCGCCATATTTTTTTGTGATATTTTTATTGATTCTTTTAAAATTTATCTTTGTATTATATCAAAATTTGCTAAATTTCGCAAACCGCTACTTAACTAGAAAATAAAGTCAACCAGAATTTAATGACTTTTTACAAAAAAAAATTATAATTGAAGTAATTTAACATCATCATTATGCAAATAAATTTTTATCAAAAAAATTGGCAATTATCAGATGAACAAAAAGATTATATTACAGCAAAATGTGAGCAACTTCACAAATATAAGGTAATGGAAGACCCTTCTGTAATTGTCAGAGTGGATGTTGAATACCAAGATCATTTATCAACTGATAAAAAGACTTTTGTGAAAGTAACTGTTGATATTCCAAAGCAGGTTTTAAGAGCAGAAACTGAATGTATTGTGGTTGAAGAAGGGATAGATTTAATTATTCCAAAGTTGGTTCAACAGCTTGAAAAATACAAAGCAGTACATCAATAAAAATGAATGTTTTAAAACTTCTTAAACCTTTAAATCTAGTTTTCTTTTTGCCTTTAATTTTTCCATTGTATTTATGGAAGTTTAAATTACTTGGTATTCCTTTTAATTTTTTAGAATCTGTAGTTCTTGTTTTATTTGTAATTCAAATTTTTTTATGGATTTTTTCATTTATCAAAACACACCACCGTTTTAGGGAAATAAGAGATTTTTTAATTAATAATAAAAAATTATTAATTTTTAGTTTTTGCTTTTTCCTTTGTATTTTATTTTCAATATTAATTGTTCCAAGGGAAGTTTTATTAGTTGACCATAGTACAATTTTCCCATCACTTAATACAGCTTTAGGAATTTTTAAAGGTTGGCTTTTAATGCCTTTTTTATATTTTATTTTGCTTTATTTTTCTGAGAGAAAACAAAGCAATTTTTTAATTTCTTTATATTGTTATGTTTTATCTGCTTTACCTTTGATAATTTGGGCTTATTATCAATCAATTACTGGAGATTTTATAACTTTGGATCAAAGAGCTTCAGGTCCTTTTGAAAATGCAAATTATCTGGCTATGTATATTGCACCAGCTATTACAGCCTTGTGGATTTTATTAATTCAAAATATTATTTTAAAATTTAAAGTATTACCTTTTTTTATTGCAGTATTTTTTACAATATTTTACTCAATAGCAATTTTGCTAACCCATTCTTATGGTGCGATTTTGGCTATTGTTTCTACTTTATTGTTTTATTTAATATTTAATTTATTTCTATTCAAAAAAGCTAAATTGGATTTTGAATACCAGTTTTTAAAGAGAATTGGTTATTTTTTAATTATAATTTTAATATTGATAGGTTTTGCAGGAATTTTAATTTTTTCTGGTACAGCTAAATGGAATAGTTTTTTTGATTTATCCAAAAGAGATTCATCAACAGTAAGACTACAAGTTTACCAAATTGATTTAGCTTTACTTAGAAGAAATCCAATTTTAGGTATTGGTCTTGGCCAATATCAACCACAATATGATTTAAATGCGCTAAATATTCTTGGGCAGAAACCTTATGAATTAAATATGTTGCATCCACATAATACTTTGATGGCTTTATGGTTAAATTTGGGTATTGCAGGACTAATATTATATTTGATTTTAATTTATCAATCAGTGAAAAGCTTTTATAGAAATGATGAAATAGGAAATAAATTATTTAAATTAATTGGATTAATGATGTTTTTGATGACATTTATACATGGCTTGTTTGATACTTATATTTTTAAAAATGATTTAGCATTTTTGTTTATTTTAATTATTGCTCTTTGCTTACTTCCAAAAAATAAAACTGATTTAGATTTGTCAGCAAAAAAGCATACTATATAATATAGTCAAAAAATACGATTTAAATTTATTAATGTGAAAAGCTTTTTAAGAAAATTATTTCCAGATCTACACCCAATGCGTCTTTTATATCATAAAACTTTAGCTGTTATTGCTAATTTAATTTATGGTTTTCCTTCTAATAAAATTGTTGTAATTGGGGTTACTGGTACTAAAGGTAAAACTACTACTACAAATTTGATTGCAAATATATTGATGGAAGCTGGCTTTAGAGTTGGAATTACTTCTACAACCAATTTTCAAGTTGCGGATAGAAAATGGACAAATGAAAGTAAGATGACTACTATGAGCCCATTTTTCTTACAAAAAATTTTGAGAGATATGGTTAATTCAAGATGTCAATTTGCTGTGTTGGAAGTTTCTTCTCATTCTTTAATTCAAAACCGTGTTTGGGGAGTGAATTTTGATGTTGGGGTTTTAACTAATATGGGGGAAGATCATTTGGATTATCATGGTGGTTTTAAAGAGTATTTGAGAGCAAAAGGTTTATTGTTTTCAAGAATTAATAGATCTGCAAGAAAACCAAAAATTCATAAGATTTCAGTTTTAAATCACGATGATGATAATTTTGCTTATTTTGACCAATTTATGGCAGATAGAAAATATACTTATGGCTTGAAAGGTGGAAATTGCTATGTGACTGATATTGAATATTTGTCTACTGGTTCCAAATTTTTACTTCATATGCCTAATAGTAATATTGAAATAAATCTACAAATGCCTGGTGAATTTAATATTTATAATGCGGTTGCTGCTTCAACAGTTGCTTTAGCACAAGGTATATCTTCAACTGTGATTAAGTCTGCTCTAGAAAAATCTATGACAATTCCAGGTCGTTTTGAGCAAGTTAATGTAGGACAGAAATTTACAGTAATAGTTGATTATGCTCATACTGCTGAAAGTTTGGAAAAATTACTGGAACTATATAAAATGGATACACAAGGCAAATTATATGCAGTTTTTGGAGCTACTGGAGGTGGGAGAGATAAAGCAAAAAGATCTAAAATGGGTAAAGTTGCTGATCACTTTTCAGATGTAATTGTTTTGACTGATGATGATCCTTATGATGATGATCGTTATCAAATTATTGAAGATATTGCTGTTGGAATAGAAAGAAAAGAAGGGGATAGGCTTTGGAAAATTCCTACTAGGTATGAGGCCATTCGTTTTGCTTTAAATCAGGCTAAAGAAGGTGATACTGTGGTCATTGCTGGTAAAGGTGCTGAAACTGTACAAGCAGTTTATTATGGGAAAATAGCTTGGGATGACAGGAAAATAGTTAGAGAAATTTTATCCACACCAATTGAGTTGGAATTATAAAACTGTATGAATGGATTTTTATTAATTGATAAAGAGAAGGGGATTAACTCATTCAAGCTAATAGTTGCACTTCGAAAATTAACTGGTGAAAAAAAAGTAGGATATGCTGGTACATTGGATCCTTTGGCTACGGGGTTGATGATTGTTGCTTTAGGAGAATATACAAAATTATTACCTTTTTTAGAGATAAGTAATAAGGTTTATCAAGCAAAAATTGAGTTTGGAAAAATTAGTGATACATTGGATGCTGATGGGAAGGTTCAAGAAGTTGAAATTAGTAAAATTCCTTCTGAGCAAGAAATTATAGAGCTTTTAAATAAAAAGTTTTTAGGTGATATTGAACAAATACCTCCAAAATTTTCAGCTATTAAAGTAAATGGAAAAAGGGCTTATGATTTGGCTCGGAAAGGTGATGTTGTAGAGCTAAAATCTAGACTTGTTCATATTTTTTATACAAAAGTTTTAAGTTATCAATACCCGTATTTAGATATTGAAATTAAGTGTTCTAGTGGTACTTATATCAGAAGTTTTGCAGATGATTTGGGGAGATTATTAGGAGTAGGTGGAATGATCACAGAATTAAGGAGGATAAAAATAAGTGAAAATGATGTAAGCAGTGCTTTACGATTGGAAAGCCTAAAATCTGATGTTGTGGATAAATTTTTTGTACAGCCTAATTTGCTATTTAACCATTATTTTTATTTGAATTTGAGTGAAGAACAGTATCATATTTTAGCTAGAGGAAATTTTATTGAAAACTGTTGGGAGTTTGAAAAAATTGCTTTTGCTTTTAGGAATAATCAATTAGTTGGAGTTCTGGATAAAATAGATAATGGAACTAAGTTGAAATTTAAAAGAAAATTAAATGTATTTTAATAAATTTATAAAAATATGAATTATTATTTAATTGCTGTTAGCGGTATTGTCTTGAGTTTTATTTTTATTAAATTTGCAATTTATTTTTTCCCAAAATGGAATTTAATGGATAAACCTCAAAAATATGGATTGAAAAGACAACCAATACCTTATTTTGGTGGTATAACTATTATTTTATCATTTATTTTAGGAATTTTATTTTGGCTAACTGTGGATTTTAAATTGCTAATTTTATTATCTCTAATTCTTTTTGTGGGAATTATTAGTTTTGTAGATGATAAGAAAGGTTTAAGTCCGATTATCAGGTTGTCTATGCAATTGCTTTTAGGTGTGGTGTTATATTTTGTAGGTATTAAAATTCAAACTTTACCAAATCCATTGGGTATTGAATTTAATTTATTAAGTAGTCAATTTGCAGGTGTAGCTATTTTCTCTTTATTGGCTACAGTTATTTGGGTGGTTTTAATTATGAACTCAATCAATTGGGTAGATGGTTTAAATGGCTTAACTTCTGGCATTTCTAGTATTGCATTTTTTATAATCTTTTTGCTCAGTATTAAACCTGGATTACATACTATTGACCAAAGTGTGGTAGCTACCATGGCTTTATTATTAAGTTCGATTATGTTGGTATTTTGTTTTTTTGATTTTTATCCTGCAAAAATTTTAATGGGGGATACTGGTACAATGTTTATTGGCTTTATGATAGCTAGTTTGTCTATTTATGCTGGAGGTAAACTTGCTACGGCATTATTGGTTCTTGGTGTGCCGATTATTGATGCTATTTGGACTATTTTGAGGAGAATATTATCTGGACAATCACCAGTAAAAGGAGATTTGAAACATTTACATCATCGTTTTTTAAATGCTGGTTTTAGTGATAGACAGATTTTAATAATTTATTATTTGATTACCTTAATTTTTGGGCTATTGGCTCTATTTCTTAATAATACTCAAAAAGTTTGGGCGATTTTAGGTTTAATAGCTTTTATGTCAACTTTAGTATTGGCCGTGGTGCTTTTAGATGTTGAAAAATCTCGTAAAAAAGACTAAAAGGGTATTGACTCTTTATAAAATTATTTGCTTCTAAATGAATGATGTAGTTTCTGAAATAAAATCTCGTTTACCTATTGAAAATTTAGTTGCTGAATATATTTCCTTAAAAAGAATTGGAAAGAGTTTGAAAGGGCTTTGCCCATTTCATTCAGAAAAAACGCCTAGTTTTATAGTAAGTCCTGATAAAGGAATTGCTTATTGTTTTGGATGTCATAAAGGAGGAGATATTTTCAATTTTTTAATGGAAGTTGAAAATATTGAATTTGGTGAAGCAATCAGGTTATTGGCTGAAAAAACTGGTGTAGAAATACAAAATAATTCTAAAAAAGAATTTATTAAAAAAGGTGAGAAAGAAATTTTAATAGATATTCATGAAGAAGTTACAAAATTTTATGAAAATCAAATATGGAGTGAACAAGGAGTAGAAGTTTTGAGCTATTTAAGAGATAAAAGGGGCTTGACGGATGAGATTATTAAACAGTTTAGATTAGGTCTTGCTCCAGATAGCTATGAAGAAACTCATCAATATTTATTGAAAAAAGGTTATAAAAAATCTCAAATTCTGCAAGCTGGCTTAGCTATGGCAAAGGACACTTCTTTGAATAATATATATGACAGATTTCGTTGGAGATTGATGTTTCCAGTAAGTGATTCATTGGGAAGAATTGTTGGTTTTGGAGGCCGGGCTTTGCAAGATGACCAACAGCCTAAATATTTAAATTCTCCAGAAACTCCTATTTACCATAAAAATCAATTATTATATGGCTTTGCTCAATCTAAATCTCATATCAAAATTTTCAAGCAAGCTATTGTTGTTGAAGGGTATTTAGATTTTTTGATGGCTTTTCAAGATGGTATTAAAAATGTAATCGCAGTTAATGGTACAGCTTTGACCAATAGACATTTATTGTTGCTTAAACCGTATATTGAAGAGTTAGTTTTGTCATTTGATATGGATAATGCTGGTAAAGAGGCAGGAAGAAGAAGTTATGAATTAACTCAAGAGTTTAATTTTATTGTAAAGATTCTTACTTTGCCAAAAGGTAAAGATATAGCTGACTTCGTTAAAGAGAATAAAGGTAAATTAAAAGATTTAGTGGGGAAAATTCAATTATATGCTGATTTTTATTATGATGATTTGTTTAAAAGATTTGATAAAGATTCTTTTAAAGGTAAACGTGAAATTTTAAAGGAATTTATTGCTTTTATTAATAAAATTAAGAGTTCTATCGAAAAAGATGCTTATATTCGTAAATTGGCTGTTGATTTAGAAGTTTCTGAAACAAAAATTTATGATGAAATTAAAATTAATAAGTTAAGTGATCAACATCCAGCTAAACAATTTGAAGATATTTCTAATAAAATTGAACAATACAATGCTGAAGATATTTTAATAGGGTTGATTTTAAATTATCCAAAATATGTTTATGAAATCAAAGATAAAATTTTGCAAGCTGATTTTTCAGAAAACCTTAAAACTATTTACATTCGCTTTTTGTCTATCTATAATCACTCCGGCATAAATCAGAATGCTATTTTAGCTATTTTATCTGATCTTGATGATAAACTTAAATCTCATGCAAAATTAATGTCTTTATATGTAGAAGAGAGATATAAAGATTTGCCTGAAGATCTTATTGTAAAAGAAATTATTGAATTAATAGCTAAATTAAAGACTCAAAATATTAATACTCATAAAAGAGATCTCTATAGAAAATTAAAAGAAGCGGAATCTGGTAATGATAAAGCTCAAATAGAAACAATATTAATAGAATTAAATAAGTTGAGTCGTACACAAATTTAAAAACAATTTCCCTATATTATATAACTGAGATTTAATGGCCAGGACTAAAAAATTTATTGTACAGCCTTCAGATGATTTGTTGGAGCAATTTCCTGAAGCTGTTCGAGATTTAGTGAAAAAAGGAAAAGAGCATGGTTTTGTGACTCATCAGGAATTGATGAAAGCTATTCCTAATGCTGAAGAAGATGTTTTATTACTTGATGAAGTAATGGGACTTTTTATGGATTTAGATATTGAGATTATAGATGCGAAAGATAAAATTTTATCTACTCCAAAAGCGAGTGAAGAAGAAAGTTCAAAAAGTACGAAAAAAGCAGAATCTGAGAAGAAAGCGACAGTAGAATTGAAAGAAATTGCTAATGATTCAATTCGTCTTTATTTATGTGAAATTGGAAAGATTGATTTATTAAATGCTAAAGAAGAAGTTGATTTGGCAAAACGTATCAGAAAAGGCGATCAGTCTGCAAAATCAAAATTGGCTGAGTCTAACTTACGTTTAGTTGTAAGTATTGCTAAAAAATATATTGGTCGTGGACTTTCTTTTTTAGATTTAATACAAGAAGGAAATATAGGACTTTTTAGAGCTGTTGAGAAATTTGATCCAGATAGAGGATTTAAATTTTCTACTTATGCAACATGGTGGATCAGACAGGCGATTACTCGTGCAATTGCAGATCAAGCAAGAACTATTAGAATCCCAGTACATATGGTTGAAACTATCAATAAATTAACTCATGCTCAAAGAAGATTAGTACAAGAACTTGGAAGAGAACCTGCTATTGAAGAACTTGCTGCAGAAATGGGCATGGATATTAAAAAAGTAAAACATATACTTAAGATTTCTCAAGATATTGTGTCTTTGGAAGCTCCAGTAGGTACAGAAGAAGATAGTAAATTGGGTGATTTTATTGAAGATGATGATGCAGTTTTGCCACAAGAGGCTACAAATAGGATTTTGATTAAAGAAAATATTCATGAAATGCTTCAATATTTATCTCCAAGAGAGAGAAAGATTATAGAAATGCGTTTTGGTTTGAAAGATGGTGTGGGACATACTTTAGAGGAAGTTGGTCAAGAATTTAGTGTTACACGTGAAAGAATTAGACAGATTGAAGCTAAAGTTTTACAGAAATTGAAAGAACACCCAACTAGTATTAAAATTAGACCAAATTAAATAATTAATAATTAATATAATATGGCAGATAAAAAGACTAAAGTAAGTAGTAAATCAGCTAAAACAGACAAAGCTAGTACACTTATTCCAGATGATAAAGTTATTTTATTAACTAAAGATGGGTTGGAAGCTTTGAGACAGGAATTAAGTGAATTAGAAAATAATAGGAGAAAAGAAATTGCTGAAAAAATTAAGGAGGCGGTTAGTTATGGGGATTTGTCTGAAAATTCTGAATATGAAGAGGCTAAGAATGAGCAAGCTTTTGTTGAAGGTAGAATACTTCAATTAACTGAACAGATTAAATATGCTCAAATTATTGATGATGAAGTAGCAAAACAAAGATCTAAAGGTGAGAGATTTGTACAATTAGGTAATAAAGTAAAAATTAGAGCTTTATCTGGTAAGGTTGTTGGTGAAGTTTTTGAATATAGTATTGTGGGAACTACAGAAGCTGACCCTTATGATGGAAAGATTTCTAATGAATCTCCAGTTGGGGCAGCTTTACTTAATACAAAAGTTGGGGAGAAGATTCAAGTGAATGCTCCAGTTGGTATGATTACTTATGAAGTATTGGCTATTAGCTAATTGGTATAGAGATTTAAAAAAAGAGGGCGATTCATAGCCCTCTTTTTTTGTTAGAATTATTTATTGATTGTTTTCTTTTTCTTATTTTTATGAATATGATATTTGATTGTTTGTTTAGTATGATGGGAAATATTATTGTCTTGAATATGGTTTTTCTTAATAAAGAGAGTGACAAATAATTGATATAAATACCAAATTAATCCAAAAATTATTAAATAAGTAATGAGCCTCATTGATAAAACCGCAATATTATTTAATCTTGAGAAGAGATTAATTAGTAATAAGAAATTTAATGTTAAAAATTTACCAGGATAGTTTTGTAGAACTTGTCGTAGAGGTTTATTTTTAGATGATTTAGAATAAATAATTAAAAATACAGATAAAATAAAAATCAAGATAATAATTCCCCATATTATCCATTGTAATTTGAAAGTAATAGGTGGGGTAAAATTGAAGAAGTAATTGAGTAAGTTATACATTTTAGTAAGAAATAATTAATTATTATTGTTATTGACAAAATACTTATACAATAAATAACTACTTATTAAAAGAGCTAAAAAACTATAGATTTGAGCTTCGCGTACGACTCCAAAAAATAATATAGATTCATCTCCTCTGACAAATTCTTCGATGAATCTAAAAAATGAATAGCAGGCTATGCCGAGATATGTAATCCCCCCACTTTTTTTAAATAAGGTGTTATTATAGGCAATAAATAAGATTATTCCAATTAATAGGCTGTATATTGCTGCATAGATTTGAACTGGGTGTATTGGAATAGCATATTGTGATGATTCTACTAAAACGCCCCAAGGCAAATTAGTTGGTACACCATAGTTTCTGCCATCTAGGAATGCTCCTATATCTGCAAAAAACATACCGAAAAATATACTAATAATTAAGATATCTGACCAATCAAAAAAGTTTTCTTCTTCTTTTTTACTTAAAATAAATAGAGTAATAAAAATCCCCAAAATACCTCCCCAAGCCGATAACCCTTTATCCCAGATAAAAAATAGCTCGAAAAATTGTTTTTGATTTATGATTAATTCATAATAGTAACTCCAATTATAAATAATATAGGTAAGTCTAGATAAAATTAAGCAACTAAAAAAAATTAATAGGCTATTGTCGGCTAAAAAAGATAATTTTACTAATTTAGATTTGGTAAGTCTGTGAACAATAACTAAAGAAGATAAGATGCCAAAAGCTAAGAAAAGCCATAAAGAGTATATTGTTGTAGAACCTAATTGAAGTAAAATTGGATACATTAAAAATTAAGAATTATAAATGCTGATGATATGATAAATAGAATAATAAAGAAAATGTTGGCAAATTTTTTTCTTTTGAAAAACTCAATTTTAATTCCTAGTAAACAAACAAATAAAAATAAAGATGTGAAGAAGTATTTAATGATAGAGGTTTGAAATATTAAGTTTAATTTTGTATTTGTAGGTAAATTTATTTCTTTAGAGTTCAAATAAATTGTTAAGAAATAATAAATTATATAAAAAGTCAGTACCCATCCACTTAAACTAAATATTTCTTTTTCTAGAATTTCATTTTGGGTAAATTCAATATTAGCTAATTTTTCTTCTTCTTTTTGGTGAATAATTAGAGCTAAATTTTTTTTATTTTCACTTCTTTCAATCCAAAGCCTTTTAATTGCATTTTTGGCTTCTTGTTTAAAGTCTGGATCAGCATTTTTAAAATAAAGAGTAATAAATTCTTTAAGTTGTGAGGTTGTTGTATTTAATTTATTTCTAGCTTCAGAAATTTCAGGATCTTCTGAAGTTTTCCCGATGAATAAAGAAATAAAAAGGTTAATTGTTTTATCAATAATTGTAGGATCTGGATTATTGATAATATTATTTTTTCTCCAATCTCTCATAATGTCTAGAACGTCCTTTTGTCCAGGGTTAGTGATTTTTTCTAATTTGGACATCATATTCTTAGTGTCGATAGAAAGTTGAGCTCTCTCTTTTACTTTTTGTTCTTGATTTAAAAATATTTCTTCTTTTTGCAAATAGGTGAGCAATTCTATGCTAGTTTGTTTAATATAATCTAGGTTTGTACTATTTTTAATTCTTAACAGCTTTTCTACATAATATTTAATTTTTGCTTTTCTAGCTGGATCTAGTTCTTCGTGATATGTGTCTAATATTTCATTAACTTTTTTTAGCACAAAATCTATTTGAGTTTTTAAGTTGAGTTGTTTTTCTTCAAATTCTTGTTGATCTATTTCTTGTTGTTTTTGAGCCAATTCAACAGCCATCTTTTCTTCATTCAATAAGTCTTGTAAATGCTCAATTCCTTTAATTTGTGCTTTATCTTTTTCATCTGAAGTTAAATCACTTGGATATAATGCTTTGACTTGAAATTGATACTCATTAACTAATCTTTTATAAACTTGAAAAATTTCTTCACCTTGAATGGTTCCTATTACTTTTTTCCCAGTTTTATCAATGGCTGCAAAATCAAATTTAACGATATTTTCAGGAATTGTTTCATTTTCTTCACTAGGTTTTGAGAGGTCAATTATACTAATACCTAAAATTGAAAAACCAAGATTATTCAACTCTTTTCTAGCTGAGGCTTCGTCTGGTGATTGAATTGTTCCAATTAATTGTTGATTTTCTTTATTTAAGACAGTGTATTTATACTGTGGCATTAGTTTTTTGAGATTTTATTTTTGATACTTGCTTCTATGAATCCTTTAAATAGAGGATGTGGTTTATTTGGTCGAGATTGAAATTCCGGATGAAATTGACACCCCACCATAAATGGATGGTTTTTTAACTCAATTATTTCTACTAGATTTTCTTTTTCGTAAATACCAGATGCAATTAATCCATTTGTTTCAATTTGTTCTTTAAAGCTATTGTTAAATTCATATCTATGTCTGTGTCTTTCTTCAATATCATTTCTTTGATATAGTTTTTCACTTAATGTGCCTGATATAATTTTACAAGGATATGACCCAAGTCTAAGAGTTCCACCTTTTTCTTTGTGACTACTTTGCCCTGGCAAGAAGTGAATTACATAGTATTTACTATCAATTTTACCTTCTTCATCAAATTCTTCGGATGTGTATTGAATATCATTATTGATATGTCTGATAAATTCTATACTCATTATTTGCATACCTAAACAAATGCCGAGATATGGTATTTTGTTTTCACGACAATATTTTGCTGCAAGAATTTTCCCTTCTACACCTCTATTGCCAAATCCACCTGGGACTATTACTCCATCAGCAGACTTTAAATTATTCCATGCCTTTTCATCATCTTTTTCTAGTTTTTCTGAATCAATCCAAGTTAAATCTAAATCGTGATCTTGATGATAGCATGCTGTGTTTAAAGATTCGATAATACTTAAATAAGCATCTTCTAAATTAGTATATTTAACTACAATTGCAATTTTTAGATTGTCCTTTTTCTTTTTTATTTTTTCATTTAATTCAATCCAATCGGATAAATCAGCTTGAATATTTACTAAATTTAATTTTTCAGCTATAAGTTGAGTTATATTTTGTTCATGAAAAATTAAAGGTACTTGATATATGGAATTAACAGTAGGAGCAGCAAGTACGGCATCACTATCAACATCACAAAATAGAACTATTTTTTTAATTAATTCGGGACTAATTTGATAATCTGCTCTCGCTAAAATGATGTCTGGCTGAATGCCAAGAGATCTTAATTCTCTTACAGACTGCTGAGTGGGCTTAGTTTTTAGCTCTTTTGCTCCTTTAAGATAGGGGAGTAATGTTAGATGAACAAAAAGTGAATTTTCTGGACCTTTTTCATGTCTAATTTGTCTTAAAGCTTCGAGGTAGGGAAGACCTTCTATATCTCCAGTTGTTCCGCCTATTTCTACCATTACAATATCTGCATCATTATCTTTGCCAGCACTATATACCTTTTCTTTAATAGCATTAGTAATGTGAGGAATAACTTGTATTGTTCCACCTAAATAAACTCCTTTTCTTTCATTAGCAATTACTTCTGAATAAATTTTCCCAGTAGAAATTGAAGAATTATGATTTAAATTTTCTCCAATAAATCTTTCATAATGTCCGAGATCTAAATCTGTTTCTGAGCCATCTTTTAAGACATATACTTCTCCATGTTGAGAAGGGTTCATTGTCCCTGGATCAACATTAATATATGGATCTAATTTTAAAGAAAAAATCTTGAATCCACAGGATTTCATAATGGCTCCAATCGATGCTGCAGCGATGCCTTTACCAAGTGAAGAACATACTCCTCCAGTGATAAAAATATATTTTGTTTCTTTCGTTTTAACCATTTCTTAGTTTATTTTTATTAAAATTTAAGTCCAACTTTTTGTCTTACATTTTCAATGGTTTTTTCAGAGATTTTTAAAGAATTTTTGGCTCCTTCTGATAAAACGTCTTTAACATATCTCAAATTATTTGCTAGTTCAATTCTTTTTTGCCTTGCATTTTGGAAATAATCTAAAAATGCTTCAAATAGTATTTTTTTGGCTTCACCATAACCAAAATTGCCACCTTGATATTTATCTCTTAAATTATCTATATCTGAACTATTTGCAATTAAGCTATAAAATTGAAATACAAGGTCTTTATCTGGATCTTTAGAATCCTCAACTGGAGTCGAATCTGTTTTAATACTCATAATTTGTTTTTTGAGTTCTTTTTCTTCTGCGAAAATCATAATTGTATTATTATAACTTTTACTCATTTTATGGACGCCGTCTATCCCGGGGATTGAAGCTATTTCAGGAGGTGTATATTCAGATGGTAATTTAAATGTGTCTCCAAAGGTGTTATTGAATTTGATTGCTAAATCTCTGGCAATTTCTACATGTTGTTTTTGGTCTTTTCCAACAGGGATAATATCAGCTTGATATAGTAAAATGTCAGCTGCCATTAGGATTGGGTAAGTAAATAATCCAACATTTTCTTCTTTTAATTTATTATTAATTGCATCTTTCCAAGCATGTGCTCTTTCCATTAAGCCCATAGGTGTAATACAGCTTAAAATCCAGCTTAATTCTGTGTGATATGGATTGTCTGATTGTCGGAAGAAAACGGTTTTATCTGGATTTAGACCAAGTGCCAGCCAATCTAAAGCAACTCCATAAATATATTCTTGATGTAATTTAGCATTTCTAATAGTAGTTAGAGAATGAAAATCTGCAATAAAATAAATTGATTGTTGGTATTGATTTTGCATTTCTATTGAAGGTCTCATAGCTCCAAGATAATTGCCGAGATGTGGAGATCCACTTGGTTTAATTCCTGTTAAAATTATTTTATTTTGTATTGAAGTCATAAATTATTCTAAGTTGTGTGAATTGGATTTACATCAATTTTTATATCATCTTTTATGTTGTTTATTAAGAAGAAATTGTGTAAAAATTGGCTTGGATTATTTCCATTTAGTAGAATTTGCCAACGATATTTGTTTTTTAATTTGTTAATTAAAGCGGGAAAAACATTAATATCATAAATTAAATCCATATTTTGATTTTTAAATTCTTGAAGTTTTTGAAAGAGATTTTGGCTTTTATTATAAGCAATTTTTTGGTCTTTGTCTTCAATTGTTAATTTAATTAATTTGGAAAATGGAGGATAGAAATTTTCTTTTCTATGATGTAATTCTTGTTGATAATAATTAATAAAATTGTGATTCAATACATTTTGAATTGTAAAGTGTTGTGGTGCATAGGTTTGGATGATTACTTCACCTGGTTTAGTTCTGCCTGAACGTCCAGCAACTTGAGTTAAAAGCTGAAAGGTTTTTTCAGAGGCGCGGAGGTCAGGGATTGATAAAGTTGTATCTGCTAAAATAATTCCAACTAATGTAACATTTGGTAGATGTAAACCTTTACCAATCATTTGAGTTCCAATTAAAATATCTGCATTTGATTTTTTAAAGTTATTGTAAATATCTTCAAAATCATTTTTATTTTTTGTGGTATCTTTATCAGCTCTTAAAATTTTTGCTTGAGGAAATAGAGTATTAAGTTCTTGTTCTATTTTTTGTGTTCCAAGACCAATATATTTGATTAAATGGCTAGAGCAATTTTCACAAGTTTTTGGAATGGCAAATATACGACCACAATGATGACAAATTAATCTTTCTTGAGTAGTAGAATTTTTATTTGATTTGCTGTGATAAGTTAATGCTACTGAACAATGAGTGCATTTTTTTGTATAACCACAATCTCTACAAATGACTGCTGATGAGTTTCCTCTACGATTTAAAAATAGAATTATTTGTTCTTTTTTATTGAGAGTTTCATTGATTTTCTCTTTTAATAATTCACTAAAAATAGAATAGTTCTTTTTTCGGATTTCCTCTCTTAAATCAATTAAGTGTATTTTGGGTAATGAATTTTGTTGATTGGCTTGTGGGAGCCTATGAGGCATTTCTACAAGTAAATAATTTTGTTTTTGTGCTTCAAAATAGGACTCAATAGAAGGAGTTGCAGAACCGAGTATTACTTTTGGTTTTAGGGGAGAATTTTGACTAAGAAATATTGCTATGTCTTTTGTATGATAGCGAGGGGATTGCTCTTGTTTATAAGAATCTTCATGTTCTTCATCCATAATAATTAAGCCTAGATTTTGGAAAGGACTAAAAATTGCAGATCTTGAGCCTATGATTATTTGACAATTATTTTGAGCAATGTTGATTAAATGATTTAATTTACTTTTGGGAGTTAATTTGGAGTGAATAACTGCGATATTTTTACCAAATTGTTTTTCAAAATTTTTAACGGTTTGAGGTGTCAGTGAAATTTCAGGAATTAAGATTAATACTTGCTTATTTTCTTTGATTTGTTCAAGAGCCAGCCGTTTATAAATTTCTGTTTTTCCTGATCCTGTAACTCCATGTAGTAAAATTGTGGAAGAATTAGTGTTTTTAATTATTTTTAAAGCATTATTTTGCTCTGTTGTTAAAATTAAATTTGATGGAGAAATAATTGTTGATTCTTGAGGTTTTTTAAATTGGTATTTTTTTTTCCTATTAAAAACTATTGATGGATAGAATAATTTTAAAGTTTTATATAGTGGAGAAAAATAATTTTGCGAAATAAATTTGAGTAGATTAACTTGAGTTTTAGTTAAATGAAAAATGTCATTTACCTTGTCTTGAATATATTTAGTTTGGAATTGTGGCTGATTGTTGTGAATATTAAGAATTAAACCAATTGTATTTTTGTTTCTTAAGCTAATTTCAACTAAATTTCCAATTTCTAATGAGAGGTTGTCTGGAATTTGATAGGTTAAAGTTTCTTTATCAAAACCAATTTTTTGACTAATTAAAATTTCAGCAAATTTGTTCATTATATGAATTTAAGTGTGGATTATTTTATTCAAATTCAAACAAATGTCTTCAATATTAGCTGGTATATCGTGAAAAAACATTTCGAGAGATAATTGATTTAAATTTGGAGAGAGGAGGCCTAATGGATGTAAATCTTGTAAATAATTTTTAATTTGAGGAAAATTGATGATTAAGTCTTGGACGATCATATCTTTTTTAATAAAGAATGATTGAATGTCTTTTATAGCTTCTTGAGTGATAAATTGATGATTATGGTCATAATTATATCTTAGATTTTGAATATTATTAGAAATTGGTGTTGGCTCGTCACCAAGACAACAATTTAAAAAATGACCTAGAGGATGTTTATGGTGATTATGTTGATTTAATTTTGATGAATTTGGAGCCATTTTTATAATTATTCTTAATGGGTAAATATTAGCATGTATTATTAATTTTTCAGTGTTTTAATTTGGAATAACTTGACGAGATATATGTTTTATTCTAAAATACCGTCTTTATATAAATTTGATATGAATAAATATTTGTATGATAGTGAAGAAGAAGCCAATTTAATGGAGGTTAATTATATAATTGCTAACTTTGGAGATAATCTAGTTGAATATTATTTGAAACATGGTCTAAAGAGATTATTGAAAGATTTATCTTTATTTTCTGAAAATCAGAAACAAATTTTATTTGATTATTTAATGCTAGAAAGGAAGGTTTTACTAAAATGTATCCAAGGTAATAAGGGATTTTTTTTGAAGATTATTACTGATGGAAAAGGAGAAATTATTAGACCAATGTTAGGTATTGCTGATCGTAAATATGATAAATTATGGTTGGAAGCTTTAGATTTGTTATCATTATATTTTGCAGAAAAGAAAGTTGCTGAAAAATTTGATAATTTGAAATTAGATCAATTTTTACAAAAAAATATTTTGAAAACAGAGATAGAAAATGGAGAGAATTTGGAAATTCCAAATGAGGAATAGTATTTAAAAACTATTAATGATAAAATAATGGTCTTCTCTGTTCCCATTTATATCCACAATATGCACTCTATGGGCAATTTTTTCGTCAGGTAAATATTTGTAGTAGTCAAGATCTACTACCTTAGTATCTTCTCCAAGTCTTTCAAAATTTAAATGATTATCACTATCTTCTCTTTCACTTCTTTCTATTTTTTCGTATTCTTCTTTGCTAATTTCTTCGAACACTGGGCTGGAGGCTAAATAATAGGCTTTTAGTTGTTTCCAATAGGATTGATTATCATTTGATTGTATATATTCTCCTGACATAAGTAATAGGTTGTGAGACTGGTAATTTTTGGTGCGCCATGAGGGAATCGAACCCCCATAGCCGGTTCCGAAGACCGGTACTTTATCCGTTAAGCTAATGGCGCTTATTTGATTTACTTCTTTGCGAAATTTAGCATAAATTATTTAAATTTACTATATTTAACTGAAAGTATTTTTGTGATGATTTTTATTTAAATCCCTAGAGCAGGGTAAATAGGATAACATAAAGTTTTTTGTATGCTTGTTTTTTTGTAAAAACATTTTATAATTTTTTCCGTCCCTAACCCCCACCCACCCAAGGGGCAGGGTAGCATAAAAAATTTAACAGAACTTTAAATAAACTTAAAATATATGAAGTGACTTTGTATTTCGAGAAATTTATGAAATTTGCAAGATTTGAGTTAATTATCCCAAGGGGCAGGGTAGCATAAAAAATTTTAAGTAAGTTTAAATATTTTTAAATTTTGAAGTATTAAAAATGCTTATATTTATTTATGAAGAAAATTTTTATAGATTAATCTTATATGGTGAATGTGTTTATTAAATATTAATTTAAAAACCGCGCTTTTGGCGCGGTTTTATATTAGATCTTTGATAATTTTTATTTTTTCTTTTGTTGTGACATTGCATGCCAATCGACAATGATTGGAGAAGCAATAAAGATTGAGGAATATGTTCCTACCAAGATACCAATTAATAGAGCTAAATTAAATCCTTGGATATTTTCTGCTCCAAATATTGCTAAAGCAAATAATGCTAAAGCTGTAGTAAGTGAAGTATTGATAGATCTAGCTAATGTATCGTTAATAGCTTCATTTGTTAATATTTCAAGTGTTTTGTCTTTAGACGGGGATCTGAGTTTTTCTCTTAACCTGTCTAAAATAACGATTGTATCGTGTACGGAGAATCCCATAACAGTTAATATGGCTGTGATAAATAAAGCATCAATTTCAAGCCCCATTGTAAGTCCTAGAACAATATAAATTCCAACTAAAATAATGACATCGTGAATTAGGGCTAAAATAGCTGAAACTCCAAATTTCCATTTTCCGACTGAAGCCGGTATTTTTCTGAAAGCAAAAGCAATATAAATAATTATTGCTAGAGAAACTATTAATACAGCTAATATTGCTTTGTTTGTCATACTTTTACCAATAACTGGACCAACTGATTGAAATCTTTTTTCTTCCAAATCACCATATTTATCCTTTAGTTCTTTAATAATTAAATCGTGATCTTCAGTAGAAATGTCTTTAGTTTTAATAATTATAGCGTCATTAGATGTGATTACATGAATATCACCTAATTCTAATTTAGTATTTGTTGCTGAAATGTTTAACGAATTATCTGAGTTTTCATTAGCTAAAACTTGCTGGTTAGATGTAGTTCTTTCATTATTAATCTTGTCTTGTATCTCTAAGAGAGATTTTGATAAATCCTCTGTGCTGACATTCTTTGCAAATTGAACTTCTATTAATGAACCGCCAGTAAAATCTAGACTTGGTTTAAGTCCTATTGTGAACAATGCGACTATAGATAAAATAATGGCTGTTAAAGAAATAGCATATGATATTTTTCTATTTTGAGTGATTGGTAAAAGTTTTGGATTGAGTTTTTTTGTCACCCCAAAGAAACTTTTAATTTTTCCAAGTTTACTATTTAAAGCAACTTTTAGAAGTACTCTTGTAATAGAAATAGCAGTAAACATAGAGATTAAAATACCAGCTGCAAGATTGAAAGCAAATCCTTGAATGATAGAGGATCCAAAATAGAATAAAATTGCACAAGTAATTAATGATGAAAAGTTAGAGTCTTTAATTGATGACCAAGCACGATCAAAACCAATATCAACTGCTGAATCTAATTGTCTTCCATCTCTAATTTCTTCTTTTACTCTTTCAAAGATTAGTACATTTGCATCTACAGCCATACCAATTGAAAGGATTACACCTGCAATACCTGCTAGTGTTAATACAATTGGGGTAGCAAGAAGAAAAGCTAAGAAAAATAGTACGAAACAACTTAAAATTAAAGCTATAATTTTTTCTGGGCCTGATTCCTTACTTTTAACTATTTGAGAAATTAAATATCCAAATATTAAAATTGAGATAGCTAGAGAGAAGGAGAGAGGAAGGGATGATTTAATTAAAAATATTAATACGATTGTATAAAATAATAATGCGATAGAAGCAATTAGACCGGCAAAGTGATAATACAAAATCATAAAGAGTGCTACTAAAGCTAAACCGATATAACCAGCGTGTAAACTTTTAGTTAAGGCATCTTGTCCTAGTGATGCACCAATATTGTATTGGCCAGATAAAACGATTGGAGCAGGAATAGCTCCAGTATTTAGATCTCTTGCAAGATTTTGAGCTTCTTGGACTGTGAAACTTCCAGTGATAACAGCTTTTCCTCCTGAAATTTTTTCATTAACATTTGGAGCTGAAATTAAATTTCCACCAACAAAAATAGCAATTGGTTTCCCAACATTTTTACCTGTTAATTCTTCAAATAATTTTCCACCTTCTGCATTAAAAGAAATACTGACATGAGGTTGATAGAGCTGGTCAAATTCTACATCTGCTCTTTGGAAAAATTTACCATTTAATTCAGTAGCTTCCCAAGGATCGTCTGCACTACTGTAAAATATTTTTGCAAGTTTAACAGCATTTTCTTTTTCTACCTTATCTACTGCTGGTATAATTTCTTGTGCTTTAATAATATGGAAACCAAAAGGTGATTTGGTTACTGCACTCATATCTCCAGCATTTTGTAATGCTAAAGATGCGTCAGTAAACTCTTTAACATAATCGGAACTACCTTCGGCAACTGCTTTATCTAATACTCCACCAGTAGCTTTATTACTTGGATCATCGGAATATTCTTGTGCTAAAGTATCAAAAGACTCACCATTTTTTAATTTTGAAAGTACTTCTTCTGCTCTTGATTTAGCTTCTTCTTCATTTCTAGTAATATCAGCTGAAGCACTTGATGCTCCTTTAAAAGCAATTAAGATGTGTTGTACTTTAACAGCTCTTGGATTTTTAATTTCTTTATCTTGTTCTTGTTTGTCTAATAATTTGATAATATTAAATCCAGTCATTTGAATTAAATTTCCTGTTCCATCAAGTGTATATTCATTTTCAGTAGAAATTAATTCTGGATATATTTGACCTATTTCTAAATTAAATACTTTATCAGCAATATTACTGGATAATTGGTCTTTAAATAAGAATTTTTGATCTTCTGAATAACTAATTGAAGATGGGTTAGAATTTGCTTCTTCTTCTCCAAAAACTTTAAAGTCTTGACTTGGTTCTTTTAAGATAGCTAAAGCTTTACTTGCTTCTTCTTTAACTGTTTCTGCGTGATTAGGATCTGGCTTTTCTCTTGGTATTTTGAATTCTAATTGAATTGTTTTACCTACAATTTCTTTTGCTTTATCAAGGTCTTTTACTCCTGCCAATTCAACAATAATGTGTTTTTCATCACCAACACTAGATGCATAAATATTTGGTTCTGCAACACCTAATCCATTAACTCTTTTTTGAATGACATTGATTATACCATCGATAATTGAATTTTGATCAGCACTAGGTACACTTCTTAAATCAATTTTATAATCTAGTTGTGATCCTCCTTGAAGGTCCAAACCAAGATTTACTTTTTGATCTGTAATTACTTTAGGTAGCCATGGAGCATATTGATTTTGAATATTTTCTGGTAAGTCAAAAACAGCAAATAAGATTAATGCAATAAAGATTATTATTGATTGTAGAAGGAATTTATTACGCATAAACTGGGTTGTTATTAATTTTTAATATATTGGTATTTTTGGTACGAGTCGAAGTATATTGATAAAACTTAAATTTGTCATCTCAAATTTAGATGCCTTAATAGTTTTGACTTTGAATTTATATTTTTATGTTTTCTTATAATAAGTCTGAATGATCTATCTTAAGTTGTTCAATTAGATTTTTTATTTGATGACTTTGATTTTTATCACATATTAATAGTGTGTCTGGAGTATCAACTACTATAATATTATTAAGTCCGATAGTTGTGATTAGTTTTTTATCTGCATAAATGAGAGAGTTTTTTGTATCAATGTTAATTGATGGGCCTTTTATCACATTTGCATTAACTTGATCTTGTTCACTTAATTCATTCCAAATAGATTCCCATGTTCCAATATCACTCCACCCTAAATCAGCTGGAATAATTCTTACTTCTTGCGGGTTTATTTTTTCCATTATTCCGTAATCAATAGAGATTTTGGTACATAATGGATATAAATTTTCTAGAATTTGTGAAAAATTTTCTTTATTAAAGGATTCACCAATTTTTTTGATATTTTGATATGTTTCTGGAAGAAATTGTTTAAACTTTTCAAGGATAGTTGAAGTTTTCCACACAAATAAACCTGTATTCCAAAGATAATTTTGTGATTTTAAAAATTTTTTTGCAGTAATTAAATCTGGTTTTTCAATAAATTTTTCAAAATTATAAATTGGAATATTATTAATTTCTGAGATTTGTTTTCCAATTTTTACATAGCCAAGATTTACATTGGGGTAAACAGCTTTAACTTCAATAATATTTAAAGTATTTTCTTGTAGGGCTAATTGTTCTGCAACTTTTAATTTTTGTTCTAACTCTTGAATATCTTGAATTAAATGATCTGCATAAATAACTGCCATAACTGAATTTGGGTCTTTTTGAAATAAAATTTCTGCAATTAAAGCAATTGAAGCTGAAGTATCATTGCTGATAGGTTCGATAATAATATTATCAGGATTAATTAAGTCTTTGGTTTGTTCTTTTACTATATCAATATATTTATTATTTGTAGCTACAAATACATCTTCTTTACTTTGGAATGAAAGTCTTTTAATGGTTTGAATTAACATACTTTCGTTTCCAATGAGGTTTTGAAATTGCTTGGGTTTATCAATTCGACTCATTGGCCAGAGCCTTGTGCCACTTCCACCAGCGAGAATCACAGTTTTCATACACTAGTAAAATTTAAAATTAAAAATGAATGTAAATACCAATTAATAATTTGATCGCCAAAATATAAAGAAATTAATGTTCCCATAATTAAAAATGGAGTAAATGGTAGTTTTTGTTTTCTTTTGACTTGTTTGAAAAGAAATAATAAGACGACAATTAAGCTACCAATTAAATAGGATGTAATGACTGCTAGAGTAAAATTTTGCAAACCTAATAATATTGCCATACCTACTGCAAAATAAATATCTCCAGATCCTAACCAACGTCCTTGTGACAATAAATATTGCCCTCCAAAAAATAATAAGGCTGCTAAAATGGCTATACCTTGATTGATAATTATTGTTAGAAGTGAATCATTGTTAAATGTTAAACTTAAAATGCTAAGAAAAATCCAAAAATATAAAAAATTTGCTGGTATTGCTTTTTTTTCTAAATCTGCAAATGCAATAGCTAGTATGGTTAAGCTAAGAATGTTTAAATAGATAAATTGTGCCCAGAAATACCAGTCTTGAAAAATTAAAGTAAAGTCATTTTGCTGAAAACCATAAATTAAAAGATTGAAATTAGTTAAAAATAACATGCCACTTAGAATTTCGAGTAGAAAATAAGCTGGTGATATTTTTTTTCTACAATAAGCACATTTACCACCTAAAAATAAAAAGCTTACAATTGGAATTAAGTGATAAAATTTTAATTTTTTTTTGCAACTTGGGCATTTTGAGTGACCTGCAATAATACCTTTTTCATTTTTAATTGATCTATAAATAATTACAGACATAAAACTTCCAAAACATGCTCCAATAATGAAAATAAATAAGTTGATTAGAAAAATATTCATTGGTTTAAAATATTAGCTTGTATAGAATTAGTTGTATTGATTTGTGCAAGTAAATTGTTGTATCTAGTTGCCGCAGAAATTGCTACTCCATCATTAATGCCAAGTTCATGAGCCTTTTGATAATATTTCAGTGCTTTTTGTTCTTGTTTTGTAACTTCATATAAAAGTCCTAAGTTAAGGTAAGGTGCATCTAAAAGTGGATTTACATTTATGGATGTTTTTAAATAATTTTCAGCTTTCTTAAAATCATTATTGTAAATTAATGCCCAGCCAACAAGATTAATGGCCATAGCATCTTTGGGATGTTCTTCTAAAGCTTTTTGTGCTAGTTTGAGAGCTTTTTGTGGCTGATTAATTTTCTCCAGATAAATCCACATTGGTTTAATATAGTAATTTACATCTTGAGAATTTAAACTTAAAACATTTTCATAACTTTGTGCAGATTCTTGAAATTTTTGTAGTTCAAGATAAACTTCTGCTAACTTTTGATCAACTAAAATCTTTGGCTCAAAATTATATTGTTTAGCTAGTAATAAATTGTCTTCAGCTTCTTGAAATTTATTAACACTATAATATGCTAACCCAAGGTAAAATAAAGTCTCTGGTTTTTGTTTGTCTAATGTTTTTGCTCTCTCGAGTGCTTCAATTGCATCTTGATATTTATCTGTTTGTAAATAGGCATATCCAAGTAAAATCCAGGCATCTCTATAATCCATTTTATCTTTGGTAATTTCAAATAATAATGGAATAGCCATTTCATATTCACCACATTGATTATAACTTCTAGCTAAAAGCACTTTTAAATGAATATTTGGTGACTCAGTACTGAAATTAAATTCATTATAAGCATTTAAAAAATTATTAGATTTCTTGGTAATATCTTCGTCTCCACCTATTGCAATTGCTTGGTTGAGAAGAGATTGGGCTTGTTGATGATCTCCAAAAAATGCCGAGATTATACCTTTATAATATAATGTTGTTTGATTGTTACTGGTAATTGAATTGAAGACATTTTGAGCTTCAGTGATTTTTCTTTGATTTAAAAGTGACCTTCCAAGATAAATTTTTGCATCGATACTGTTTGGATCTTGTTTTGTTAAATCCTGAAAAATATTTTCAGCTTTTGCATAATTTTTAGTTCTAATATCAATTTTACCAATTTCAAAAAGAGGATTCAGATTTTGAGGGTTTTTCTTATATGCTTCTTGCCACTGAGCAATAGCTAAACTTGGGAAACCAGATTTTTCCAGTTCTTCTGCTCTTTTAACCATTTCTTCATAGGTTTTATTTCTGGCAATATTATTTTCTTTTAATTCGTCTGGAAGATTTTCTAATTCATTTTGTAAACTATTGTCTATGTTTATTGGAGTGTTTTCAACTTTAAAAGGCGGTAATTCAAAAATATATAATATTGATAAAGTTATTAATGAGGTAATTATCAGTAAAAAAAGTCTAAATATATTTTTTATCATATCAGTAATTGATTATTGTTTTTGAGATGATTTGCGTGACAAATAGCTATTGCTAAAGCATCAGCTGCGTCATCTGGTTTTGGTATTTCTTTTAAATTTAAAAATAATTGAGTTAATTTTTGAATTTGAGATTTGTTTGCACTTCCATATCCACTGATGTTTATTTTAACTTGATTTGGTTTATATTCAAAGAGTGGAATTTTTAATTGATTAATTTGATAGATAATTGCACCTCTACTTTCAGCAACTTGAATAGCAGTTTTGACATTTTTACTGAAAAACACTTCTTCAATGGCAATATGATCGGGCTTGTATGTTTTTATTATTTCTAATAAATCATTAACTGTTTCAGCTATACGATCATACTTATTATCTTCTTTTTTTGTGGTAATCACCCCACATTCTAAAAGAATATTTTGTTGATCTTCTTTTTTGATAATTCCAAAACCTGTAATTGCATAACCAGGATCAATTCCTAAAATAATCAATAGTAAAAGTAAAATAATACTTTAAGAGTATAATCAAGAAATGTAATTTTTAAAAATTGAATTAGATTTGTTTTAAAATAATTTCTCTTCTGGCCTCGGAGGCATTTCTAACAATAATTATTTTATCTTTTTTAGAAATTAATTTTTCTTTTTTTAGTAAGTTTACTATGGCATTAATTTTTCTGATTTTTGTATGGAAAATATGATTTAATCCCCAAGTTAATTTTAATTCGTTTTGAGTATTTTTATTTGGGGTTAAAGTAATTATTTCAATAAATGACCTGTGTTTTGCAAGCTGTCTTGCAGTATATCCACTACTTGTAATAGCAATAATTTTATTAGCTTTAATTTCTTCTGCTAAAAAAGTTGCGGTATGGCAAATTTCATTGGAATCGACCTCTTGAAAGTTAAAATATTTTGCTGTTGTCCAATTATTTTTTTCTTGAAATTTTTCTGCATTAATAGCTACTTTGTATAAAGTGTTTACTGCTTGCACAGGATATTTACCAGAAGCTGTCTCATTAGATAACATAATTGCATCTGCATGATCAAAAATAGCATTGGCTGCATCACTTACTTCTGCTCTTGTTGCTCTAGAATTTTCTACCATTGATTGTAACATTTCTGTGGCAATGATAACCGGTTTCCCCTCAAGAATAGCTAATTTTACAACATTTTTTTGAATGATAGGTATATTAGTTGCTGGAGTTTCAACTCCTAAATCACCTCTGGCAACCATAATGGCGTCGGCTTCTTTGATGATGGCACTAATATTTTTAACTGCTTCATGTCTTTCTATTTTGGCAATAATTTTTGCTGATGAATTATTTTGTTTTATTAACTTTCTTAAATTTATAATGTCTGAAGCTCTTCTCACAAATGATAATGCTACAAAGTCTACACCTAATTTAAGTCCGTATTTTAAGTCTTTGATATCCTTTGCAGTTAATGGGTTTGCACTAATAGAAGCTGTGGGGACATTAATTCCCTTATTAGATTTAATTAAAGCAGGGGATATACTTTTTAAGTAAATGTCATTATTTTGTACCTTAATGACTTTTGTTTCAATTAAACCATCTTCAATTAGTATTGTATCGCCTTTTTGTACATCTTTATGAAGTGATTTATAACTGATTGGAATAATTTTAATTGGATGATCACTATATTGTTTTGCTGAAGTAGATAAAATAAAAATTTCATTTGCTTTGACCATTACTCCTTCTGTGGATAGTTTACCTATTCTAATTTTCGGTCCTTGTAGGTCTTGAAAAATCAAAACATCTTTTTTGGCTTTGGCGCTTGCTTTTTTGATGTTTTTAAATAATTCATTTTGAGATTCTAAACTCCCATGAGAAAAATTAAGTCTAGCTATGTCCATGCCATTTTTGATCATTTGTACTAACACTTTCTCGCTACTAGAAGCTGGTCCGATGGTACAAATTATTTTGGTTTTTCTGGACATATTTATTGATTATTGGAAATGAAAGAGGGTAGATTTTCTGGATTCTGGTTTTCAATATTATTTGTAATTTGAGTTTGATTAGTGGAAGTATTAGCAGTAGTTCCAGAAGTTGATGATCCACCAAAAAGTGGGTCAGTTTGTAAAAGATTGGCTAAAATTGTAGTATTTTGAGTGTATTGTTGTTTGACAGCTGATCCAGCACTTACAGTATCACTATAAATTTCACTGGGACTTTGTGATGCAACTTCATTCAAAGCTTGGGCTTCTGTCTGTTTTTCAGGCCCTTTAATAGATTCAGAAGTTTTTGGAGCTTTGTCTAAAGATTGGAAAATGACTTTGTTGTCTTGAAATAAATTCTGAATGTGATTTTTGTTTTTAAACATTTTGGAAATAATTTAGATTTGTAATACTTCTCTTTCAATTTCTAATAATTTTTGTTTTTCTTTTAGTGCATAAATACTTTCTAAGCTTTTAATACCACTAATAAAATTTTTCTTTAATTCTTTTTCATATTGATCAAGTACTTTTTTCAAATCAAGTTTTAATTGTAGTTTGATTTTATTTTCTTGATCTTTGACTGATGGATCATTTTGATTTAATTGGCTTATTTTGAGTTCAGCTTGGTCTTTCAGCCTTGTACATTCTTTGTTAAAAGCATCACTAATAGTTTCAATATATATTAATTGTTTTTTGGCTTCATCATTGTACTGTTCTTTTATTTGATCCATGTGTTTTTTTGTTATTGTTTTATTATACATTAAAAAATGGCTTTTGTATAATATAAGCATTTGTTAATTTGATTAATTAGAAAGTTAAATATTTTTAAGGAAATAAGTAACTTGTTCTTCTATTGTATTTAGATTTGTTGGAGAGTTTTTCATTACTTTATAAACTTCACTTCTTTGATAACCAAGACTCATTAATGCTTCAATTAATTCATTGAATGCTTGATTTGTTTGATTACTTAAATCTTGAAGATTGTCTGGACTGACTTTTCCTTTCAAATCAAGAATAATTCTTTCTGCAGTTTTTTTCCCAATACCAGGAATTTTACTAAGGATTGAAGTATTTTCTTGAATTATTGCATTTTTAATCAAGTCTATGTCATTATTCATAATTTCAAGTCCTGTTTTTGGCCCAATCCCATTCACATTTATTAACTGTCTGAAAAAATCTAATTTAGATTTTGATTCAAATCCAAAAAGACTAATATCATCCTCTCTAACTTTTGTATGGATATACAAGCTTACCTTATCTTTAATTTCTAATTTGTCTTTAATATTATCATTAATATAGATTTCATAACCTATATCTCCACAAAGTAAAATAATGGTATTTTGATTTTTTGATAATATTTGTCCCTGTAAATATCCAATCATAATAATTTAAACGGTATCTTTAAATCTCATTAAGAATTCTTCTTTAAATTGTTTGAAATGTCCAGAAGAAATAGCATTTCTTGATTTTTCCATTAAATTTAAAAGGAAATATAGATTTTGTAGGCTTAATAAACGTAATCCCAAAATCTCATTTTCTTTTATTAAATGTCTAATATAACTACGACTAAAATTTGATAGTGGTTCAATAATATTTTCTGGGTCTAATGGTAATGAATCTTTTTCAAATTTTTTGTTGGCAATATGATGCCTACCATCGTTGTTATAGAAACAGCCATGTCTTGCGATTCTTGTTGCATGTACGCAATCAAACATATCGATACCTCTTTCAATGCTATTGAGTAAATCGATTGGAGTACCTACACCCATTAAATATCTTGGTTTGTTTTCGGGATAATATGGATGCATAATATCTAAAATATGGTTCATAACTGGTCTTTCTTCACCAACAGAAAGACCGCCAATAGCAATTCCTGGAGTGTTTAGATTGGAAATAAATTGAGTAGATTTTATTCTCAAATCATCAAATATAGTTCCTTGTATAATTGGGAATAAGGCTTGAGCAAAATTAGGATAATTTTGTTTTGAATAATCTTTGTTATTTTCTAATTCTTGATGTTTTTTAATACATCTTTCAGCCCATTGATGAGTTCTTAACATTGCTTTTTCTGAATAATCTTTTGTACTGTTATGGGGTGCACACTCATCTAAAACCATAATAATATCTGCTCCCAAATTATGTTCAATCTCAATGACTTTCTCTGGGGTTAAATAATGTTTTTTACCATCTAAATGTGATTTAAACTCTACACCATCTTGGCTTAATTTGACTTGTGATCCCCCTAGTTTACTACCACTTCCAAGAGAAAATACTTGGAAGCCTCCTGAATCTGTTAAGATAGGTTTATTCCAATTAATCCAACTATGCAATCCTCCCATTTCTTTAATTAATTGGTCACCAGGCCTTAAATACAGATGATAGGTATTAGCTAGAATTATTTGAGCATGGATTTGAATTAATTCTTCAGGTGAAATCCCTTTAACTGATCCTAAAGTACCTACGGGCATAAAAATAGGGGTCTCAATATCTCCGTGTGGAGTGGTAAAGATTCCCCTTCTTGCATTGCTTTGTTGGTCTTTAGCTAAAACTTTGTATTCAAACAATTTTATTTTTTATCAGTTTTAGTAGATTTTTTTGTTGTAGTTTTCTTTGTGCCCTTTTCTACTTCTTCAATTACTGATTGATTAGCTTTTTTTGGCTTATTTTTTTCTTGAGCTTTAGCTACTTTTGCCATAAATTTAGCAACTTGATCATTTTTAACTTCATTCCTCTTTTTACCTGTATAGAAAGGGTGAGTTGCAGATGAAGTTTCTACTCTAATAACAAAATGTTTACTTCCATTGATATCTTTAGTTTCTTGTGAGCTTAATGTTGATGTAGTAATAAACTCAGCTCCATTAGTAACGTCTAGAAATACTACTTTATTGAGTTTTGGATGAATTTTTTCTTTCATGTCTTTAAAATTTTGTAATGTCCTTTAAAAAGTAAGCGAATATTAATGTGAGTTTAAGATTTTGGCAAGTGTTTATTTAATTTTAGGGCTATTTGGACGCTTCCTCATTTTTTATTATAGTATTTTCATTAATTACTGTAGTTGATGCAACTATATCATTACCATTTAATCTCATTAAATAAACTCCTTGTGTTGTTCTACCTTGTGTTGGAATAGATTTCATAGGAAGTCGAATTACTTGTCCGGATTTAGAGATAATAATTAAATCACTATCTTCATTTTCTTTAGTTAAGATTTTGGCCCCAACTATTTTACCAGTTTTGTTGGTAATATTTGCTGTTTTTACTCCTGACCCTCCTCTTGTTTGAAGGCGATATTCTTTGATTGGTGAAGATTTTCCAAGTCCATTTTCCATAATTACTAAAAGATCAGAATGTTCTGGATCTTTGATTACATCCATATCTACAACTTCATCTCCTGCTTTTACTTTGATACCTCTTACTCCCATAGATGATCTTCCAGTTGCACTAACATTTTCTTCAATAAACCTGATTGATTTACCATCTTTAGTGACAATAATAACTTCATTACTTTTATTTACTTGTCTAATCCAATGAAGCATATCATCTTCCCTTAATTTAATGGCGATTAAGCCTGATTTTCTGACATTGGCAAAATCTTCAATCTTAGTTTTTTTAATGGTTCCTTTGGTAGTACACATTATTAAATGACTACCTGTCATTTTTTCACCAGTTGGAAGTATTGCTGTGACGATTTCATTTTCTATTAATTGAAGACAATTAACTACAGGAGTGCCTTTAGCTGTTCTTGAGGCTTGAGGTAATTCATAAGCTGGTAATTTGAATACTCTTCCTAAATTGGTGAAAAATAGTAAATCGTCGTGATTATTACATTGCACTAAAATGCTAATTTCGTCTTCTTCTTTAGTTGTAGCTCCAATAATACCTTTTCCTCCTCTTCTTTGTGATTGGAAAGTATTTGAAGGTATTCTTTTAATATAATTTTCTCGTGACATCATTATGATCATTGCTTCATTTGGAATGGTGTCTTTACTTGAAAATTTGCCTATAGCGTTTGGATTGACTGTTGTTTTTCTTTCATCACCGTAAGTGTTATTAATTTCTTTAATTTCAGCTTTTACTATATTTATAATTTTTTCTTCACTAGCTAAAATTCCTTCTAGTTCAGCAATTAAGGCTAATTTTTCTGCTAATTCATCTTCTATTTTTTTCCTCTCTAGACCAGCTAAAGTTTGAAGTCTCATTTCTAAAATAGCTTTAGCCTGTAAATCAGATAATTTAAATTTATCTATTAAAGCTACTTGTGCTTCTTCTTTGGTTGGAGATTTTTTAATTGTGGCAATAATTTCGTCAATATGATCGAGAGCTATTTTTAAACCTTCAAGTATATGAGCTCTTGCTTTTGCTATTTTTAAGTCATATTCAGTTCTTCTTCGTACAACAGTTATTCTGTGAGTGATGAAGTATTCTAAAATTTGTTTTAAATCTAAAAGTTTTGGTTGTAGTCCATCAACTAATGCAATCATATTAAAATTAAATGTGCTTTGCATTGGAGTTAATTTGTACAGTTGATTTAAAATTTTCTTTGGATAAGCATCTTTTTTAAGTTCGATGACAATTCTAATATCTTTTTTTGACTCATCTCGTAAATCACTTATTCCAACTACTTTTTTATCTCTTACTAAGTCTGCTATTTTTGTTATTAAATCAGCTTTATTAACTTGGTAAGGAATTTCTGTAATTAATATTTGAAATTTACCGTTTTTCATTTCTTCAATACTTGCTTTAGCTCTCATTTTGACACCTCCACGTCCAGTTGTGTAAGCATTAAGAATTGCTTGACTATCATAAATTGTACCGCCAGTTGGAAAGTCAGGTCCTTTTACAAATGATACTAACTCTTCAATAGTAGCTTCTGGATGATCAATTAAATGTAATAAGCCATTAGATAATTCAGTCAAATTATGAGGTGGGATTGAAGTAGCCATACCAACTGCAATTCCAGATGTTCCATTTAAAAGTAAATTTGGAACTTTGGCTGGTAATACTTTTGGTTCTTGGGTAGATGCATCGTAATTGTCTCCCCATTCAATAGTTTCTTTATCAATATCAGCTAACATTTCATCTGATATTTTTTCCATTTTTGCTTCTGTATAACGCATAGAAGCAGGTGAATCTCCGTCAATTGATCCAAAATTTCCCTGACCTCTAACTAAAACATAACGCATAGCAAAATCTTGAGCCATACGTACCATAGCCATGTATACTGGTGCATCTCCGTGAGGATGATATTTACCAAGCACATCTCCTACTACTTTAGCTGATTTCCTGAAAGAGGCTGTAGATCTGAGTCCAGCTTCGTGCATAGCGTATAAAATACGACGATGTACAGGTTTAAGTCCATCACGAACATCTGGTAAAGCTCTTTGGACTATAACACTCATAGCATAGTCTATATAAGAACTTTCCATTTCAGTGGTAATGTTGCGTAATGTATAATCTTGAAACAAAGTATTATTATTTTGTTCTTGTTCCGGATTTAAGTTTTCGTCTTGATTTGTGCTATTTTCTGCCATTTTTAATAGTGTGAAATTTATTTCGCAGGTAGTCTATCATAAAAGTATTGTTCGACCAATTGAAAAAAATTGATATTTTTGGTAAAATGTAATGATTAATTATTGAAAAAATAGAGACTAAATATGGCAGATCAAACTACTAGTGATCAAAATACATTACAAAATATAGGAGATTTGAAAGTAAATAATCAAACTAACACAGTTACTAATTCTCAAAATTTAGTAGGAAGTGTTGATATTTCTGCTTCTGATAATCAAGAAAATCAGACTCCTTTATGGTTACAAAAAGTACAAAAAGAAAGCCAATTAAAAGCTGAACAGTCAAATCAAAATGAGGTGAATAATGTAGGAATGTCTTCGGATATTGCAGTTAGTGATAATGTTAACAACAAAACAAATGATAGTGTTTTGAATACTTTAAATAGTTTAAAAGCTCATGAGGAGAATGTTAAATTTGATGATGATGGTGTTACTAGGCTTGATAATGTGATTTCTAGTCCTGAAAAAGAAAAATTTTTAGAGGAAGAAAAATCTTTAGAAGGTTTGGATTTTGAAGGTTTAGATGAAGAAAAGGACAGTAAAAAGTTGCCTGAAAATAAAGTGAAAGATACTACCGTGTTTGAAAATACTATGTTGGAAAGTAATGATGAATTAGGACATTCAGCAAGTGATGATGTTGGTGGTCAACAAATGCAAATTGATACTGCGGTTTCAACAAAGGGTAATGTAGTTAATCAGCAAGTGAAGAGTGATGAGGAAGCTCCAGAATGGTTAAAAAAATTAAGTGATAAAACAAATCAAGAATCTCCGAAAGGAGTGGAGCAAGATGTAAAAAATGATGACAAAATTTTATCTAAGGATGTTGATAAAGATATGAAAAATATTTCCAAGGTAGAAACGGCGGTTTTGGTAGATGGGAAGAAAAAAGAATTAAAAAAAGAAGCACAAGATAATCTTGAGAAGAAAAAAAATTTATTACAAACTTTATCCGATAAATTTTGGGGGGTTACAAAAGTAGCGCAGAAAGAAATTGAGAAAGGTAAAACAGCTGGAGTTGAGGAAGCTAATATTACTTTAGAGAATTTTGAGGAAATTAAAGCAGCGAAACAATTTGCTGAGAAAACTGAAACTACTAAGACAAAAGAAAAAATTGCTTTTGAGGAAAGACAACAGTTAATTGAATCTGAAAAAATCTTTCAAGAAGGAATGGCAACAGTAAGGGATTTAATTGCACCTTCATCTATGGAAGTGGCTTATGATCATTTGAGAGTAGAAGGAATGTTTAGTCGTACTTTTATTACTTATGCCTATCCAAGATACCTTGACACTAATTGGATGTCGCCAATTGTTAATTTAGATGCAACATTAGACATTGCACAATTTATTTACCCAATAGATTCTGCAAAAATTATGAAAATTTTATCTAAAAAAGTTACTCAGATGTCAGCAGCTATGAAAATGAATGCTGAAAAGGGATTAATTCGTGATCCTGCATTAGAAACTGCTTACACTGATGCTGAACAATTAAGAACAGAAATTCAAAGAGGACAAGAGAAATTTTTTCAGTTTGCAATGTATATTACAGTTTATGCTGATGAATTAGATAAAATCGATAGAGTGTCAAAACAACTTGAATCTCTTTTAGGTTCGAAATTGATTTTAACTAAGAGAGCTGATCTTAGGATGGAACATGGATTTAACTCAACTTCTCCATTAGGTTTAGATGAGTTAGAAATATTTAGAAATATGAATACTGGTCCACTTTCAACCTCTTTTCCTTTTAGCTCTTCGGATTTAACTACTAATGAAGGAATTTTGTATGGACTTAATAGACATAATGATTCTTTAGTTATTTTTGATAGATTTTCGTTGCCTAATGCTAACTCTGTTTGTTTTGCTATTTCTGGTGCTGGAAAATCTTATGCTGTAAAATTAGAGATTTTGAGGTATTTAATGCTAGGTGTAGATGTAATAGTAATTGATCCTGAAAATGAATATGAAGAATTGGCAAGAACAGTTGGAGGTTCATATTTAAGAGTTTCTTTAACTTCTGAAAGAAGAATTAATCCGTTTGATTTGCCTGCACCATTAAAAGATGAAGAATTACAACCAGGTGATTTACTTAGATCTAATATTATTACATTACATGGTTTGTTAAAATTAATGCTTGGGGGGCTTAGTCCTGCTGAAGAAGGAATTATTGATAAAGCCCTAAACGATGTGTATGCTTTGAAGGGAATAACTATGGATATGATTGATCCTTCTAACTTACCAGTGCCAACAATGGAGGATTTACATGCACTTTTAATTAATATGGAAGGTGCAACTAATATTGCTCAAAGATTAGAGAAATTTACTTCTGGTACTTATTCAGGGATTTTTAATAAGCCGACTAATGTAGATATGAAAAGTGGTTTAATGGTTTTTTCAATTAGAGATCTTGAAGATGCTTTAAGGCCAATAGCTATGTATATTATTTTAAATTATATATGGAATCGAATTAGATCTTCTTTGAAAAAGAGATTGATGATTGTGGATGAGGCTTGGACTATGATGCAACATGAGGATTCTGCAAAATTTTTATTTGGATTAGTGAAAAGAGCAAGAAAATATTATTTAGGAATTACAACAATTACACAGGATGTGGAAGATTTTATGAAATCTACTTATGGAAAACCAATTGTGACTAATTCTTCTATGCAACTTTTGTTAAAACAATCTCCAGCTGCAATAGATACTTTACAAAAATTATTTAATTTAACTGAAGGTGAAAAATATATGTTACTTAATTCTGGAGTGGGTCAAGGTTTATTTTTTGCAGGTCAAAAACATGTTGCTATGCAAATTATTGCCTCATATACAGAAGACAAAATAGTAACTACTAATCCTGAAGATATTTTGAGATCACTAGGTAAGGGTGATGAAACAATATATGAGTCGTAGTTTATATAAGTAAGTAAAACTCTATAAACTATATAAAGTGATTGAACTATATATAAATCCTAAATTATTTACTTTTTAAATAATTTAAAGCTTCTTCAAGTTGAGGATCTTGATTATTTTGTTTTTGATAATCAGTAATGTTGATTGTTTTGTTTGGTGTGATTCCAACTTTATTGATGTCTTTTTGATTTGGAGTGAGCCAGTGAGCTATTGTTAATTTTAGACTTGAATTGTCAATATATTCAGTTATTTCTTGTACGCTTCCTTTCCCAAAAGAGGTTGTACCAATGATATAACCAATATTTTTATCTTGCAAAGCACCTGCAAATATTTCTGATGCTGATGCACTTTCTCTATTCATTAAAATAACTATTTTCCACTGATTTAATTCTCCTGGACCATTTGATATATATGATTGATTGCTATTATTATCTTTGACAAAGAAAATAATTTCTCCTTTAGGTAAGAAATGATTTAAAATTTCTTGCGTACTTAATAGGTATCCACCTGGGTTATTCCTTAGATCAATAATTAATTTTTGTGATTTTGATTCTTTTAATTGATTTAAAATATTTTCAAATTCTACACTGCTATTTTCTGTAAATTGGCTAATACGTATGTAGTTAATATTATTATCTAGTTTTTTATATTGTATAGATTCTAGGTCAATTTTTTCTCTGGTGATTTTATAATCTATTAATGTGCCATTTCTTTTAATTTGTATATTTAGAATGGTTCCAGCTTTACCTTTAATTAAGTTAAATACTTGCTCAATATTTAAATTTTGAACATCTGTATTAGCTATTTTTATTATTTGATCACTAACTAATAGACCAGATTTATGAGCAGGTGAGTTTTGGATAACTGCTTCAATAACAAATTGGTTATTGATATTATTTACAATTATTCCAACTCCTTCATAATTTTCGGGTATATAAACATAACTTGTGCCATTGCTTTCTGGTGAATGAAACGCGGAATAGTTGTCATTTAAAGAGTTTACCATGCCATTTATAGCACTATATATTAATTGATCTTTATTTAATTGATTGGAATTAATAAAGGTATTGTTTATCCTGTACCAAGCATCTTGAAGCATTGGAAATTTGGACTGTGATGTTAAATCAGAATGAGAAATAGGAGAATTATTTGGTATGTTTACTACATTATTAATGATAATTGTTCCCTTTGTGGATACTGTTTTAACTTTATAAATTAGTTCTGCTGCATCTTTTCTTGTTAAGGTTCTGGCTGGATAAAAATGATTTTGGTCATTATCTAAATATATTTGATATTTTTTAATAGCTGCATATACATTAACTAGTGGATGATTAAGCCGAATATCTTCAAATAAGTCATTTTCAGTGAGTTTTTGTGGGGGAGTAGATAGTCCAAAGATATTAAGTGTTAGTAATAAACCTTCTTGGCGGTTTAATATTTGATCTGGATTTAATAAGTCATTTAATTGATTTTGTAAAACTCGACTTTCTAATGCTTTTTTAACATAAGGAGCAAACCAACTGTCTTCTGGAACATCACTATACCCTGTGAAATAATTTAATTTTGATTCTACTTGAAATCCACTATATGTAAGCGCTGCCTTTAAAAAAGCGACTTTGTTAATAGGAGCATTTGGATTGAAATTCCCATTTTGATCAAGACTGAAAGCCTTATTTTGGATTAAATCTTGATAAATTAAAAAATTAGGGTCTGAATTGGGTATATCATTAATTAAAATACTACTTTGTGCATAGACAGTATTTGCTGTTGTGAAAATGAGTATCAGTAAGCTAATAAAGTAGCTTGTTTTATAATTTGTTTTTATTTTTAACATATAAAATTAAAATTTTTTAAAATTTTACACTATTTTGATTTTTAATAAAGATAATGCGATTTTACTTGATAATCAAAATTGACGTTTTTGCTGATAAATAGTATAATAATAAGATTAATTAATCAAAGTAGATAAGTGAAAAGTTACATTTCGAAAATATTCAAAAAGTTAATAATAATTCTTGTTGCGGGTGGTTTATTCTTTGTTTCTTTTTTATATGAAGGGAATGTATTAAGTACTATCGCTTCCCAACAAGGACATCAGTTTGCTGTTGGTAAAATAAGCTCTCAAGTTGAAGTGAATAGAAATGGAAAGGGATTATTGTTTGGTAGCAATGCTGATTTAGAGATGGGAGATGTTATTTATTCTGGTAATAACGAAGATATTTCACTACTTTTTGCTCAAGATGGTGAATTAAGATTGGATAAAAATTCAAGGTTAGAAATTACTTATATAGATTTTGAAAACCAAAAATATATTTTTAAATTGTTAAGTGGAAGGATTTGGTTGCAAAATGTATATAGTAGTGCGAATGTAAATATTTTGTTTGATGGTGGTATAGTTATACCTGGCCAAAGTGTAGTTTTAGTATCACTTAACGGTGAAAACACTCAAGTTTATGCAAATAAAGGAGGTGTGATTTTAGGTTTTGTTGAGAATATTAATGCTATTACAGAAAATATAGATGAAAATAATTCAGTAATAATTAACAAACTTTTCTTACCATTTGGTACTGAAGCTACGGTTTATGCAAATAAAATTAAGGAAAATAAAGATACTATTCAAAAATTATTATTTTCTAAATTAATTAAGGAATTTAATTATGCTACTTTTGATAAGAAAAATTTAAGTAGTGATTTTTGGCTTAATAACAATATTTCTAAAGATGCAAGACTTACTGAAAATATCAGAAATAAAAGGCTACAAAATATTCGTACTAGAGGTTTGAAGTATTTATCTTTAGACACAAATAATTACAAAATTGATCAAGATCTTAGAGGAATATTTAATAATTTGACTGTTTTTAAAGATAGAGTAGCTAAGAGGGATTTAGTTTCTTTATATGATTTGCTTTATGATGCAGAATATTTATTTGATTATGGAAGAAAAGATGAAGGACAAAAAAGACTAAATAAATTTGTTGAATTAGCTGATCAATTATTTGAAAAGTATGGAGATGAATTAAAAAAAAGTTATGTTGATCGTATCCATAGAGAATATGAATTTTTATCTTTTGTAAATCCTGTTGATTCATTATTTGACTTAAAAAAAGTTTTAGAAAATATTTATTTAGATTTGATTAAAGGTAGTGATTTGGAGTTATCTGTTAAATTTGAATTTTTAACAAATCAAATTGGAGTAATTGGTTATTATGCAGAGAATAATGATTTTAAAAATTTGAAAACTGCATTTGATACTTATATGGAGAATTTTAAAATCTTGAGTGAGAGTTATCAAAAAGAGATTACAAATAATATTGCCTTGGTCCAAAGACAAAATCAGGCTTTGGATAACCTGTTTAACCAGTATGCTAGTTTATATAGACAAAATTATTTCACAAATAAATTATTTATTGAAAATAAATACTTATCTTTACTTCCAGCCAATCAAGATAAAATTGAAGAAATTCAAAATATAATTGTGCAAAGAATAAATTTTTTAAATAGATTGGAAATTTTTTATTTGAATGGTGACGTGCCACTTATGGACGCTCAGAATATTTTAGCTTTAGAATTTTCAGAAATTGAAAAAATTAGACAATTAGGAAATTCAAAAGTTGCAGTATCGCAAATATTTCAAGAAAGAATGGATTATTTTGGAGTTTTTGGACAATTTATTAATTCTAGTGATATTTCTAGTATTAAACAGGTTAATTTGAAAACTCAATATGAAAACTTTAAAAACAATTTTAAGTCTGGTGTAGTTGCTGGTAAAAATATGGAAATAGATAGTGAAAATACTTTAAATCCTAATATTGATGTATTGGGTAATAATGTTGATGAAACAATTAAAAATACTAATTTACCTTTAGAAGATTTAGATCAAGCAAAGGAAAATATTGAAGATGTAAAGATAGTTGATCAAGAAGATGCGAATATTGTAAAACCAAAAGTTCCAAGAGTTAAACCTCAAAGTTAGTTTTAAGGTTTAATTGTATTTTTCAAATTTTTTGTATAAAATGACGCAGGTTTTAATAACTGATTACTTTTATAATAGAAAAAAGGATGGATCAAAATACTTCTAGTAATTATGGTGCAGAGAATATTACGGTATTGGAAGGCTTACAGGCTGTAAGAAAAAGACCAGGTATGTATATTGGTACTACTGATGTTGCTGGTTTACACCATTTGGTAAAAGAAATAGTGGATAATTCAATTGATGAAGCAATGGCTGGTCATTGTACAGATATTGAAGTTTTGATTAATAAAGATGGTTCAATTTCGGTTGAAGATAATGGTCGTGGTATTCCGGTAGATATAGTTGGAAAAACTGGTAAATCTGGTTTGGAAACTGTTTTAACTGTTTTACATGCAGGTGGTAAGTTTGGAGATGGTGGTGGTTATAAAGTGTCAGGAGGTCTTCATGGTGTTGGTTCTTCAGTTGTAAATGCTTTATCTGAATGGATGGTGGCGGAAGTTTATAGAGATGGTCAAATCTATTCTTTAGAATTCAAAAGAGGAGTACCTCAAGGAGACTTACAAATTTTAGGTAAAACTAATAAAAGAGGTACAAAGATTACTTTTTTGCCTGATAATGAGATTTTTGAGCATACAAATTTTGATTTTGATACTATAATGTCTCGTTTGAGACAACAGGCTTATTTGACAAAAGGCGTTTCTATTAAATTGAAAGATTTAAGAGATGGTAAATTAAATCAATTCTATTTTGAAGGAGGAATTAAGTCCTATGTACAACATTTAAATCATAATAAAGAAATTATTGGTAGTAATGTTTTTTATTTAGATAAAAATGTAGATGAAGGATATATAGAAATAGCATTACAATATACAAATTCTTTTAATGAACAGATCTTAACATTTGCAAATACTATCAACACGCAAGAAGGTGGTATGCATTTAACTGGCTTTAGATCAGCCTTAACAAGGACTTTAAATAATTATGCTCGTAATAACAGTTTATTAAAAGAGAAGGAAGATAATTTAACTTCTGATGATGTCCGTGAAGGATTAACAGCAATTGTTTCTGTAAAACTTGCTGATCCGCAATTTGAAGGTCAAACAAAAAGTAAATTAGGTAATTCAGAGATGAGGACAGCGGTAGAAAATACTTTTGGTCAGGTTTTTGCTCAATTTTTGGATGAAAATCCTTCTGATGCTAGAGCTATTTTTGGTAAATGTGCTTTGGCTGCAAGAGCAAGATTGGCTGCTCGTGCTGCACGAGATTCCATAGTGAGGAAAGGTGCTTTGGAGGGAATGACTTTGCCTGGTAAATTAGCTGATTGTTCTTCGAAAGACCCGAAAAATTCAGAATTATTTTTGGTTGAGGGAGACTCTGCTGGAGGATCTGCTAAACAAGGAAGAAATCGTGAAACTCAAGCCATTTTGCCTTTAAAGGGTAAAATCTTAAATGTTGAACAGGCTAGAATGGATAGAATTTTAAGTTCTGCAGAAATTAAAGCTTTAATTATAGCTCTTGGAGCTGGAGTTGGAGAAAGTTTTGATATTACAAAAATTAGGTATCATCGTATTGTTATAATGACTGATGCTGATGTAGATGGAGCACATATTAGAACTTTATTATTAACTTTGTTTTATAGACATTTGAAACCGGTAATTGATTATGGTTATTTATTTATTGCTCGACCTCCGCTTTATAAATTAGAACAAAATAGAAAGATAGCTTATGCTTATACTCCTGAAGAAATGGATGAGTTGAAAAAAACTTTTCCTAACCCAGAAAAGTTACAACCTCAAAGATATAAGGGGTTAGGTGAAATGAATCCTGAACAATTATGGGAAACTACAATGGATCCTGATAAAAGATCTATGTACAGAGTAAAAGTAGAAGATGGTGAATTGGCAGACAAAGTGTTTGAAACCTTAATGGGTAGTGAGGTTGCTCCAAGAAAGAAATTTATTCAAGCCCATGCAAAGGCAGTTGAAAATTTAGATATTTAAATAATTATTTTTCAAGTTAGAAAATTATGCACAAAAAAATTTTTGTATTTGTAATAGTATTAATTACCTTGGCTGTTACAAATTTAGCTGGGGCTTTAAGTATAAAACTTTCAAATTATCCAGATTTGAATGCTAAAACTTCATATATTGACGCTATTGAATGGGCTATAAATAACAAAGTGGCAACAGGCTATGAGAATGGAAATTGGGGACCAGACAACTGTGTTTTGAGATCAGAATTAGTAAAAATGGTGCTCGAAACTAAAGGGAAAGCTCCGGTTGAAGGTGAAAGATTTACTACTCCTTTTCCTGATGTGAAGACTAGTGATTGGTATTATGCCTACGCAAATAAAGCAAAAAACTTAGGTATAATTTCTGGTTATGAAGATGGATTTTTTAGAGGTTGGTTATGTGTAAATAGGGCTGAAGCTATGAAAATTGCTACCAATGCAATGTTTGATAATCCTGATTTAACTCAATATAGATATACTCAAGAAATTTATTATGATGATAAAGATGTTGTAGATATGGATGTAAGAGCATGGTATGCTCCTTTTGCAAGATTTTTATTTAAAGATAGATTAGTAGGTACTGATCATACTGTGTCTCAAGGCTATGATGAAAGTGTTCATCCTCGTGTATTGAAAATTAATTTTTTTCCAGAAGGTGATATGAGTCGAAAAGAGGTTGCAAGGATGTTACATTCAATTGATCAAAAATTAAGATTAAATTCAAAATAATTTGACTTTTTTTCATTTATTAATGCATACTTTGCGGGCATCAGGTCGAAAACAAGATGTTATTAAAAATTAACTATTTGAAAGGAGGTAAAATAATATGGCGATTAGTGTAAAAAGGAATCCAAAAGAATCAGTTGAAAGGCTTATTGCTAGATTTAATAAGAAAGTTCAATCTAGTCGTATTTTACCTGAATTAAAAGGCAGAAGATATTTTCAAAAACCTTTAAAGAAGAGACAAATTAGAGCTGCTGCAATTATGAGAAGTCATTATCGAACTTTGAGAGAGAAAATGAAATTTTATTAGAGATTATTAAAGTGCTTTATGAATTTCATAGAGCACTTTTTTTGTGCCTTTTTTTATGAATATTACTATTGAAGAAAATTTAGATTTTGCAAAGCAAAAAGGTTTAAATAACATTGATAGTTGGGCTTTGATGAAATTTGTGACCGGAATGGAAGATTCTAAATTATTTTTAAGTAATGATCGTGAGCTTACATTAGAGCAAAGAGATTTTTTTATAGAAAATGTAGAAAATTTATTAAATGGCAAACCTTTAGCTTATATAACAGGTAAAAAAGAATTTTATAATTTAGAATTTTTTGTAAATAATAATGTTTTAATTCCAAGGCCTGAATCAGAATTAATTGTAGATATGGTTTTAGAGTTTGTGAAGAAAAATGGTTTGAAAGATGTAATTATTGCTGATATTGGTACAGGTTCTGGCTGTATTTTATTAGCAATTATTAAGAATTTAAAAGAGTCAAATGGTATTGGGATTGATATTTCTAAGAAAGCTCTTGAAGTAGCTAATAGTAATGCGGAAAATTTAGGGATTGGAAAGCAAATTACTTTGTTAAATTGTGATTTATTGGATAGTTTTAATGACAAAGTAGATATTATTGTGGCTAATTTACCTTATATTGGTAAAGTCAGATTTAATTTTGTTGCTGGGAATGTTTTGAATAATGAACCTGAAATTGCTTTATTTGGTGGTGATGATGGTTTAGACTTGTATAGAAAATTATTTCAACAAATAAATCAAAAAACTTGGAAACCTAAAATTATGTTTGGAGAATTTGGTTTTGGACAGGAAGAATTAATGTTAGACTTGCTTAGACAATATTTTAAAGAATATCATTTTGAAATTATTAATGATTTAGCAGGTATTCCAAGAATTTTTATAGTTAAATTTAATTAAAAATTATGATTGCAGATAAATTACAGAATTTAGAAGATGAGTATGTTAAAATAGAAAATTCTATGGCTGATCCAAATATTATTTCTAATCAAAGTGAATATTTGAGGTTATCGAGGAGATATAAAGAATTAGAAGTTATTGTTAATTTATATAGAGAATTTAAAAAATTTGAGATTCAATATAAAGATGCTGAAGAAATTTTAAATACTGAGAATGATGAAGAAATGAGAGATTTTGCAAAAGAACAATTAAAAATTGCAAGAGATCAATTAGAGAGAATAGAAGAAGCTCTAAAAGTTGAATTATTACCGAAAGATCCCAATGACTTTAAAAATGCTATTGTGGAAATTAGAGCTGGGGCTGGAGGTGAAGAGGCTTCTTTATTTGGTGCAGAACTTGCTAGAGCTTATATGAGATATATGGAGCATCATCAATATAAAATAGAAATGATTAGTCAAAGTGATGCAACTGCTGGAGGAATTAAAGAAATGATTTTTAAAATTGTTGGTGGAGAAATGCCTTACGGAATTATCAAATATGAGTCTGGGGTACATCGAGTTCAAAGAGTTCCAATTACTGAAAATAAAGGGAGGGTTCATACTTCTACAATTACTGTCGCGGTTCTTCCAGAAGCAGAAGAAGTTGATGTTGTTATTAAAGATAATGATTTGAAAATTGATGTGTATCGATCAAGTGGTCCAGGAGGACAAAGTGTTAATACTACGGATTCAGCAGTTAGAATTACTCATTTGCCATCTGGTTTAGTGGTGTCAATGCAAGATGAAAAGTCACAATTAAAAAATAAAGCTAGAGCTTTAGAAATTTTGAGAACTCGTCTATATGCTTTAGAACAAGAAAAAAGACAAAAGGAGCTTGGTGAGCAAAGACTTGCCCAAATTGGAAGTGGTGATAGGTCTGAAAAAATTCGAACTTATAATTTTCCTCAAGATCGTGTGACAGATCATCGTATCAATAAAAGTTGGTCAAATTTACCTGGAATAATGGAAGGTGATTTACAAGATATTTTTGAATCTTTAAGAATGGAAGATCAGGCGCAGAGGTTGGCAGAGGCAGCTGGATAGTGATAATTTGTGGGGTGAAATTTTTAAAATAATCGGAAATTTTTGATTCCATCAGTTATTGTATTTGTTAAATCTCCCATTTTACCAACAGCAGACTGAATAGAATCTCTCATTGAAGAGTAATTTTCTTGTAAAGAAACTACTGATTGATTAATTGAATCTAAATAATTTTTGAATGATAAATATCCCAAAATAATTAATAAGATGGAAATCATATATGGAATAAGTTGAATGAAGATTTGAATATTTCTTTTCCTTATTTCTTCTTTATGTTTTTGAGCTGTAATTTCTAATAGTTTATGTAAATTGTGGTTTTGCTCTTTTAGTAAACTGATGATTAACTTTAAACTTTTTGTTTTTTCAGAAGTTTTAGACTCAGAATTTATTTTTTCCATCTTGTACTTTTAATTATTTTTACATTAGTATAATGGAGAATTTTTAAAAATCGAAAATGAAATTAATTGATACTCACTCTCATATTCATTTTTCAAAAGATTTTCCTGATTTTGAAGAGGTTTTGATAAGAGCGAAAGAGGCAGGAGTTTATAAACAAGTTTTGGTTGGTTGTGATGTCGAAGACTCATTTGAAGCTTTTAAGGTTGCAAAAAATTTTGATGATTTGTTTTGGACTTTTGGTATACATCCACATTCAAGTGATCAAGGAAATGAAAAAATTTATGAGATGCTTAGTGAGATTTTGGCTGATAAAAATGAAGATTTTGAAAAATTACCAGTTGCTATTGGTGAAATTGGTTTAGATTATTTTAGAAATTTACAAAGTAAAGAAACACAGATTGAGGCTTTTATTAAACAATTAAATATTGCCAAAGAATTTGATTTGCCAGTGATTTTACATATTCGAGATGCTTTTGAAGATACTTTTAAGATTTTAGAAAAAGAGAAAAATAGTAAAGTACTTTTACATTGTTTTAGTGGAGGTATTAAGGAAGCTGATTGGGCATGGAATAGGGGATTTATGGTTTCTTTTTCAGGTATAGTTACTTATAAAAAAAATCTAGAATTACAAGAATGTGCCAAGATTGCTCCTAAAGATTTATTTGTTGTGGAAACTGACTGTCCATATTTAGCCCCACAAAAATTTAGAGGGCAAAGAAATGAACCAGCTTTTGTGGCTGAAATTGCAAAACTTATTGCTGAACTTAGAAATATTTCTGCAGAGGAATTAGCTATATTGACTACTTCAAATGCTGAGAGGTATTTTAAAATTTAAGTGAAAAGTAATTTAGCTACTTTTTCTATATCTTCTAATTCAATAATTTTTATTGCTTTATTAGCTTTTAAAGGTTTATCGCTTTTAGCTGTGATGATTGTTGTGAAACCTAATTTTTCTGCTTCTTTGATTCTTTTATTGATATGACTAGCTGGTCTTAATTCACCTGATAAACCAATTTCTCCTAAGAATACTGTTTTTTCTGGTAAGGGTATTTTTTTGAAGGAAGAAATGATGGCTGCAGCAATAGACAAATCGACTGCTGTTTCTTGTAATTTAAATCCTCCAATAATATTTACAAAAATATCTTGAGAATTTAAATTGATTTTTAAAAACTTTTGTAAAACTGCGGATAGAAGCTGCAATCTATTGATATCAAAGCCACTCGCTGTCCTTTTTGGATAACCGAAAACTGTATGATTTGTTAAAGCTTGTACTTCTAAAATTAATGGGTGGCTCCCCTCAAGAGTTACAGTAATTGCAGATCCAATAGCATCTTTTTTACGACCTTGTAAAAATATTTCTGATGGATTTTTAATTTCTTCTAAGCCACTTTCAACCATTTCCATAATTGTAATTTCATTGGTAGATCCAAAACGATTTTTTAAACCTCGGATAATTCTTAGATGTTGATGTCTTTCCCCCTCGATAAATAAAACAGTATCAACTAAATGTTCTAAAACTTTGGGACCTGCCAAATCTCCATCTTTATTGACATGACCAATAATTAAACAGCTGATATTTTGGCCTTTGCAAATTTCCATTAATCTTTCAGTACAATATCTAATTTGGCTTATGCTTCCTGGCAAAGCACTCAATTCAAGAGAATATAGAACTTGAATAGAATCAATTACTAAAAATTTTGGATTTAAAGTATTGATTTGGCTCAAGATATTTTCCAAACAAGTTTCTGATAAAAGTGAAATATTTTCTGATTGAATTTTAAGTCTTTTGGCTCTTTCGGCAATTTGTAAAGTGGATTCTTCTCCTGAAATATATAAAACTGCTAAATTTTCTTTAGCGATATCTGCAGAAATTTCTAAAGTTAAGGTAGATTTTCCAATTCCTGGTTCACCACTTAAAAGAATCATACTGCCAACTTTTAAACCTCCTCCGAGAACTGTATTTAATCCTGGATATTTTAAATTGATTCTTTGATTATTAACTTGGAAATTGTGATTAAGTGAGATAGCAGTATTGGGGCTTGTATGCGGAAATTTAGATTGGCTAATACTATTTTTTTTATTAGGAATAATTTGTTGTTCTTCTTGAAAAGTATTCCACTCATTGCAGTCTGGACATTTCCCAATCCATTTTGGGCTTTGATAACCACAATTATTGCAAAGATAAATGACTTTAGTTTTCATAAATTATTTTTTTAAGACTTGATTATAAACCTTTGTGGTTTCAATGGCCATTTTATTTGCAGAAAAATTTTGCCAATATTTTTGATTATAATTAATCATTTTTTCTCTTAAATTTTTATTGGTGATAAGTAATTCTATGGCTTGGGCTAGAGATTGAGGATCTTTTATTGGAGTTAAAATTCCATTATTTTTACTTTGTATTATTTCTGGTATACCGCCAATTTTGCTTGCTATTATCGGTAAATTGTTTTGCATAGCTTCTAAAATAACTAATCCAAATGCCTCTTTGATACTTGGTAAAATAAATATGTCTGCTGCTTGCATCAATTTATTAATATCATCTCTTTGCCCAAGCAAAATTATTTTATCAGTGAGATTTAAACTGAAGATTAATTTTTCTAAATCTTTTTTTTCTGGCCCATCACCTGCAATGATTAATTTAATTTGAGGATATTTATTTATGATTTTTTTTATAGCTTGAATTAAATATTTATACCCTTTTCTTGAATGTAAAGTTCCTGCTGAAAAAATGATAATTGATTTTGTATTTGCTTGAAAGATTTCCTTTCTTATTTGATTTCTTTCTTGAGTAGTAATTTTGTTTTTATTTTCCTCAATTCCATTATGAATAGTGATAATTTTGGAGCTGATTTTTGAATATAAAGATGCCATTAACTTTTGATTTGCTTTAGATACTGTAATTATTTTTTGAGGAATTTTTAAAGTTAATTTTTTGTAAATATTTTTGAAAAAGTTTAATTTAAATGGGTCATGCTCGGTAATTATCAATGGAATTTGATATTTTTTTGCTATTAGAAATGCATATTTAGAAGCCATAGGATTCCAAATTTGCGCATGTATGAGATCGGGATTTTCTTTTTGAATAATTTTTTTTAACTCAAAATAATTTTGAATACTATTTTTTGATTTAATATTGGTAATTATTAAATTAATTTTTTCTTGGTGAATCTTTTGATACCAAGTTTCTAGGGAAGGGGATTTACGAGTGACGATTATAGGTGTGAATTTTTGTTTATTTAAATGTTTAACAAGCAAATAGAGTTGATGTTCAGCTCCTCCATAAAGTGGAGTATCTGTATAAAATAAAATTTTATATTTTTTGGTATTATTCAAGTTTGAACATAAAAATTTTACTGAATTTTACCTGTGAAAATCTCTGAAAGCAAAATTCTTAAAAAATATAATTGAATTTAAATCGATAGCGTGTTAACTTTTCCACGCAAATATTTGGGTTAGTAGCTCAGTTGGTAGAGCGGCTCCCTCTTAAGGAGATGGTCCCCGGTTCGAGCCCGGGCTGACCCACCAAGATTTGATCTTTATTTATGCCAGAATTACCTGAAGTTGAGACAGTGATTAGAGAAATTAAGCCTTTTTTAATAGGTAAAAAATTTTGGAAATTAGAAGTTTTTAATAAAAATACTTTTTTACCATCTATAAAAGATTTTGAAATTTATTTGCCTGGTAAAAAGATTTTAGATGTTTATAGAAGAGGTAAATATATTATTTTTGAATTATCAGAAGATTTTGTAATGGTGGTGCATTTGCGAATGACAGGTGCTTTATTAATTAGTCAAATTCAAAGAAATAAAAAGCATTTTTGTGCAGAATTTATTTTTAGTGATGCTAAAAAACTTTATTTTAGAGATATTAGAAAATTTGGGAGGATTTATTTGTATAAAAAAGATCAATTTTTAAAGGAAACTGGTATTAATAAATTAGGGATTGATCCAATTGTTGATGACTTTACCTTAAAAAATTTTGTGGATAATTTTTCTATGAAAAGAGGAGTTTTAAAGAAAAATTTATTAGATCAAAGTATTATTGCTGGAATTGGAAATATTTATGCTGATGAAATTGCTTTTAAATCTAAACTTCATCCATTGTCAGAAGTAGGGAAACTTAATAATAAGGATTTAAAAAATATTTTTTCTTCAGTTAAAGAGGTTTTAGAATTGGCTATTGAAAATAATGGAAGTAGTATTGAAAATTTTGTGGATGCAAAAGGTCAAAGTGGACATAATCAAAATTATTTACAGGTTTATGGTCGTAAAGGTGAGAAATGTTTGAGATGTGATTTTATTTTAGAAAAGATAAAAGTTATGGGAAGAGGGACTTATTTTTGCCCTAATTGTCAGGAATTAAAGTAAGTTGAATTTTAAAAAGACCTTTCAAAGGTCTTTTTATGGTGCTGAGAGAGGGAATCGAACCCTCACATCATTGCTGATACGGGATTTTAAGTCCCGCGCGTCTACCAATTCCGCCATCCCAGCGAACTACGCAGAAATTTTTTACTATAAAATTTCGAATAAGTAAAACTGATTTTTAAATTTTCTTAATTTATACTAAATGATTGAATAATTTTTTTAAGTTGTTCTACATTATATGAGCTTTCTTCAGGTGAATATGAAGCTAAAATTATATATCCATTTTTATCTTTTACTCCAAAACTTTGAGCAAATTTATTGATTGGATCTGTGGCATTTAGTCTTGCATTAAATTCAATATAGTAAGTTTCTTCTTGTTTTCCTCCAATATTAATATTTACTAATTCTCTTTTAGTTTCAGTATAGTCAAGTAAGCCGGTTTGTTGTCTATTTAATATCGCTTTAGCATAATCTAATGAGCTTTGGTTTTCTTGTAATGGATTTCTCACTATATTTACATTTGCAGTAAATGTTTCATTTTTAATATTATTTCTAACTACAACTTGAGTCTCTTGTGGAATTTCACTTGTAAAGTCTTTTGGTTCAATTAAATCCCATTTTTCTGGAAAATTAAAACTGAATTGATTGTTTATATATTTTAAAGTTTGTTGATAAGTATTATCTTCTTGTTTAGGTCCAGAGCCTCCACTATCACTAGTTGACAAACAACCTGACAATAATAATGAACTAATGAAAACTAAAGAAAAAAATTTTATTTTGTGATTTTTAGTCATTATAATTTAATTAATTAATTACTTTATCTACTAAACCATATTTTAATGCCTGTTCAGCTGACATAAAGTTATCTCTATCCGTGTCTTTTTCAATAGTTTTGATGTTTTGTCCTGTATGTTTAGCTAAAATTTTATTTAAGGTTTCTCTAGTCTTTGTAATATGATTAGCGTGAAGAATTATATCTGATGCTTGTCCTTCGGTTCCTCCAAGTGGTTGATGGATCATGACTTCTCCATGTGGTAAACAATATCTTTTTCCCTTGGCTCCTCCAGCGAGCAACACTGCTCCCATTGAAGCACAAATTCCCATGCATACTGTTGATACATCTGGTTTAATATGTTGCATAGTATCATAAATAGCTAGCCCTGCTGTTACCATTCCACCAGGGGATTGAATATACATAGTAATATCTTTTTTAGGATCTTCTGATTGTAAGAATAGTAATTGAGCAATAATAGTATTAGCCACATCATCGTTAATTGCAGACCCGAGAATAATGATTCTATCTTTTAATAGTCTTGAGTAAATATCATAAGCTCTTTCACCGAGGTGAGTTTTTTCTATAACTGTTGGAACTAATATTGAGCCATTTTGAATGTTTTTATTTTGATTCATAGAAAATTTAAAAGTTATTTTGATGCTATGATTATAGCATTATCTTGGGTTTAATAAAAATAATAAAAAAAGTCGAAGAATTTTCTTGACTAATCTAAAAGCTTTATATATTATGCCGTCGCTTTCTACTTTGGAGGTGTATTTATTACTACATTTAAAGCACTTCAGAAAAAGGAAAAAGCATTTGGAACTTTAACATTTAGAATGTAGTAGAGATTGAGTTGGAATTTTGTGAGACTATATTTATATAGTTATCACTACAAACTTTGAAATTATTATAAATTTTCTTACGAGAAAATTTATCAAACTTTTTATTCGAAGAGTTTGATCCTAGCTCAGGATTAACGCTGGCGGTGTGCCTAACACATGCAAGTCGAGCGCCCAGGACCTTGTCTCTAAATTTTAATTTTCTTTTTACGGTGTCTTCTGCGAAAAAATATTTTCGCCGTGTAGAATACACTGTCTCAAATATTTTTTCTAGCTTCCTTGTAAAAAGATGAATTAAGAATTTAGATATATCTGTATGAAACTGATTATTTAGAGATAAAGTCCTGGGAGCGGCAGACGGGAGAGTAACACGTTGATAACTGCCCCAAAGTCAGGAATAAGCCTTAGAAATAGGGTCTAATGCCGGATTGTCCCGCAAGGGTAAAGCAGCAATGCGCTTTGGGAGGTGTCTGCGGCCTATCAGTTAGTTGGTGAGGTAATGGCTTACCAAGACTATGACGGGTAGCTGGTCTGAGAGGACGATCAGCCTCAATGGAACTGAGACACGGTCCATACTCCTACGGGAGGCAGCAGTGAGGAATTTTTCGCAATGGGGGCAACCCTGACGAAGCAACACCGCGTGAAGGATGAAGGCGTTTTCGTTGTAAACTTCTTTTTTGAGGGAATAAATATGAAGGTACCTCAAGAATAAGCATCGGCTAACTACGTGCCAGCAGCCGCGGTAAGACGTAGGATGCAAGCGTTATCCGGAATTATTGGGCGTAAAGAGTTCGTAGACGAATTATTAAGTAGAATATTAAATACCAGGGCCCAACTCTGGGAAGGTATTCTAAACTGGTAGAATAGAGCAATTCAGGGGCAAGTGGAATTCTGTGTGTAGGGGTTACATCCGTAGATATACAGAGGAACACCAAAAGCGAAGGCAGCTTGCTGGGAATTTGCTGACGTTCAAGAACGAAAGCGTGGGTAGCAAACAGGATTAGATACCCTGGTAGTCCACGCCCTAAACGATGATCACTCGATGTCGGAGGATTCGACCCCTTCGGTGTCTAAGCTAACGCGATAAGTGATCCGCCTGGGTAGTACGATCGCAAGATTAAAACTCAAAGGAATAGACGGGGACCCGCACAAGCGGTGGAGCATCTGGTTTAATTCGACAATAAACGAAGAACCTCACCAAGACTTGACATCCCGAGAAGATTGCCGAAAGGTGATTGTGCCGTAAGGAACTCGGTGACAGGTGCTGCATGGTTGTCGTCAGCTCGTGCCTTGAGGTGTTCGGTTAAGTCCGTAAACGAGCGCAACCCATGTCCTATGTTGAATTTTTCATAGGAGACTGCCGGCTCTAAGTCGGAGGAAGGTATGGATGACGTCAAATCAGCATGGCCCTTATGTCTTGGGCTACACAGGTGCTACAATGGGAGGTACAAAAGGTTGCAATATGGTAACATGGAGCTAATCCCTAAAACCTCTCTTAGTTCGGATTGAGGGCTGCAATTTGCCCTCATGAAGCTGGAATCGCTAGTAAACGTGAATCAGCGATGTCACGTTGAATATGTTCCCGGGTCTTGTACTCACTGCCCGTCAAGTCATGGAAGGTTGGAGTACCCAAAGTCCCCTTAGTTTTCGAACGGGGGCCTAAGGTAATACAACTGACTGGGACTAAGTCGTAACAAGGTATCCGTAGGAGAACCTGCGGATGGATTACCTCCTTTCTAGGAGTCTTGGCAAAATTTAGCAATAAATTTTAGCAAGGTCGACATTATGTATATAATGCCAACTCTTTTAAATCTCTACTACATTCTGAATGTTATTAAAAATAACCACTATTTGTGGTTATTTTTTTTGTAAAATTAGTTTGCATTTTTGTTAGCAATATTTATAATAGGCAGGCTTATTGAAAATGGGCTCTTAGCTCAGTTGGTAGAGCGCCTCGTTTGCACCGAGGAGGTCAGGAGTTCGAATCTCCTAGAGTCCACCATTAAATTCATAGTATTCATTTTACTACGTCGACTGTGAATTTTCTTCTCTCGCAATACTCATTTGTATTGCTCGGTCAGAAAATTCTTGACTCCTTGTAAAATAAGCACTTTGAATTTAATGAGAGCATTAATTTGATCATTAAAATCGCATTTATGTATTGGACTTAATTATAGAGTATTTTTATCAACAATTTGATGGAAGTATCTTGTGATTAATCTTGTTTTAGGGCGATTAGCTCAGTTGGTTAGAGCGCGTCACTGATAATGACGAGGTCCGAGGTTCAAATCCCCGATCGCCCACCATTAATTTTCTATATGAATAATATAAATGATTGGAAAGATATTAATCTTTTAGAATTGGACAAAGTAAAAATAAATGCTTCTTTAGCTAAGGAATCTTTTGATATTTATAGTGATACTTTATCTGTAAATAAACAAAATTATAAAATGTTAAGCTCTTCTGAATTTTTAGTGCCTATTTATTTTAATTGGTTAAAAATTATAGATTCTTCTTCTTTGATGTTAAGCAATAGTATTTCGTTATCTAGACAGAAAATCGTTAGGAAGGCTTTAAATCAGGCAAAGAATAAAGGATATTTTGTAAGAGTTACTAATCCTATTAATAAGGATGATTTTAATAGGTTTAAGCAATTTTATGAAAATTTTGGACAAGAACATCATTATGAACTTCTTTTGAATGATAGATTTTTTGAGAATCGAAATAAAAGCAAAATGGCTTTATTAGAAATTTATAATAGTGATAATGAGTATTTTGGTGGTAAGTTAATTTTTATAAAAGATACCACAATTTCTGGTAGTTTTCGTGCTTTAGCAAGAACTAAAGATATTAAAGAAGGGTTTGATCTTTTATGTGAAAATGCTGTTTATGATTTTGCAGTACAAAGAGGATACAGGAAGCTTACAAGAGGGCAGGATTTTAATTTAAAGGGTGTTCAAAATCGTAGCATTGGTTTACTTTGGAACAAACTGAAGTGGGGATATAAACCTTGTTTAAAAAGAAAAACACCTCGAGTTTATGTAGATTTTAAATTTTTAAATAATGTAAATTTTGAGACGGTAGCATTTATTTCTATTGAAAATGAAAAAGATCTAAATGTAAAAAATCAAAAGTTAAATTTAAATTTTATATGTAAAAACGGAATTATCACTGAGCAAGTAAGAGAGGTGATTGATAAAACTTATTTAACTGTTAAGGTTTTTGACCACGAATTTAAGCGATTAAATTAACTCTTTAGTTATTCTATCTAATATTAAAAAGCCTTGTTCAGTTGGTTTTAAGTGAGTAGTTGTGTATTTTAGTTCTTTGGGAATATATTTATGAGCATTCTTCAATAAAATTTGTAAGTGCTTTCCTCCATAAAGTTTTTTATATTTGTTTAAATTAATACCAATGCTCTGCCTTAATGATAACATAATAAAATCCATTCTTTTAATATCTTTGTCTAATTTGTATTTATCTTCTATTAGAATTGGATTTTCTAGATATTTTTCAAAATTTCTAATATTTTCACTAACTTCATTATTTATAAAAGAGTGTCCCCCTAGCCCTAATCCAAGATACTCTTCTTGATTCCAATATCTGATATTGTGCTTACATTCAAATCCTTTTTTGGCATAATTGCTAACTTCATAGTGTAAAAACTTTTCTTTTTTTAGTTTTTTGATTAAAAACTTATACATCTCTATTTGCTCCTCTTCTTTTGGGCTATCTTTAATGAAAGTATCAATTCTTTTTGTATCATAAGATAAAAAATAGGCAGACAAATGTTTAGGATTAAAGGACAATATAATATCTATATGCTCTTTAAATTCTTCTAAAGTTTGATATGGAAGTCCCATAATTAAATCACATCCATAGTTTATAAAGTTACTATCTTTTAATTCTTTTAATACTTGTAAAGTTACGATTTCATTATGTGGCCTGGCTACTTTCCAAAGCGTTTTTCGATTTAAACTTTGTACCCCTAAAGAAATTCTATTAATTCCAATTTTTTTAAAATATTGAATTTTTTCTGTATTAAGGCTTTCTGGATTACATTCAATTGATATTTCAACATTACCATCAATATTGAAATTTATTTTAAGAATATCTATTATTTGTTTTATTAACTTTTTGTCTATTAAACTTGGTGTTCCACCTCCAAAATAAATGGTATCAACTTGGTAATCTTGAAATTTTTTACTTTTTAATAGAATTTCCTTTTTTAACGCTTCTATATATACATCTATATAAGTACTTTTATTTGCGAAAGTTAAAAAATTACAATATACACAAATAGTTTTGCAAAAAGGAATGTGTATATATAGCCCTAAAGTTTTCATTTTATTGTTAATCAACTAGTTTTTTTAGTTAATTTTGACTATAATATATATAGTATAAAACAAATATGAAATTGTTAATTTTTCTTTTAGGTTTTCCAATAGCTCTATTAATGATGATTTATAGGGAGAGAATTGTTAATTTTACTGGTAAAATGACATGGGCTGAACAGTATTTGGGTAGCGGTGGTACATATAATTTAGTTATTATTGTGGCTGTTGTAGTTTGGCTAGGTTGTATGATGTATGCCCTAGGTAGCTTTGACCAAATTTTTGGTTTGTTCGCTTTTTTATTTGGAAAATCTTAGTTATTTAGGGTAGAAACTTGTTGTTCTTGCGGTTTTTGTATGTAATAAAAAAAGTATAAGTTTTTTCTTGACATCGTCATAACAATACATATAATAGGGTGGCTTTCATCGGGAAGACAGATTTACTTGTACTGATGGTGGTATTACTGGTGGAAGAGAACATTGAAAATTGGTGTAGTAAAAATAATAATGTAATTAAAACTGAATATATACAAAAAGTCATTATATTCAGCTAGTAATCTTTATTGATTGCTAGTTAAAGATAATGCAAATCATGAAAGTTACTCATAGAGCATAGAATGGATGCCTTGACACCAAATTCCGATGAAGGACGTAGTAAGCTGCGATAAGCTTCGGTGAGCCGCTAAACAGGCTTTGACCCGGAGATTTCCGAATGGGGAAACCTCATCAGAGTAATGTCTGATGATCCCGAAAGGGATGGTTACTTAGGGAACTGAAACATCTTAGTACCTAAGGAAAAGAAATCAAGAAGAGATTCCCGTAGTAGTGGCGAGCGAACTGGGAACAGCCTAAACCTTTTATATGTAAGATTGCAGTCGTTGTATAGGAGGGGTTGTAAGAGTATCGTCCAGAACCTGCACGTTCTGGCAATATATTATTCTAATAAGCAAATGAACCTGGAACGGACAACCATAGCGGGTGAAAGTCCCTTAGCTTAAATTAGGTTAATATATTGTGATAATTTCTTAAGTAGAGTCGGACACGTGTAATCCGGCTTGAATCTGGGAGGACCACCTTCCAAGGCTAAATAGATTTGGTGATCGATAGTGAACAAGTACCGCGAGGGAAAGGTGAAAAGCACCCCGGTTAGGGGGATGAAATAGTTTCTGAAATTCTTTGCTTACAAGGAGTAGGAGCCCTTCGGGGTGACTGCGTACTTATTGGAGAACGGACCATCGAGTTAGCTGTATGGCGCTTTTGGCTAAGGGATTTATACCTGGAGCCGTAGTGAAAGCGAGCCTGAATAGGGCGAATATGTGTCATGCACTAGACCCGAAACCGGGTGATCTACCCATGGCCAGGCTGAAGTCTCATGAGAATGAGATGGAGGGCCGAACACACGGATGTTACAAGATCCGGTGATGAGCTGTGGGTAGGGGAGAAATTCCAATCGAACCCGGAGATAGCTGGTTCTCCCTGATATAGTTCTAGGACTAGCCTTACGTGAAAGTTTATAGGGGTAGAGCTCTGTTTAGACTAGGGGACATATATCGTCTACCAAATCTAGATAAACTTCGAATACTATAAACCTATTTCGTGGGAGTCGGACGATGGCAGCTAAGTGCCATTGTCGTGAGGGGAACAGCCCAGACCGTCGTCTAAGGTCCCCAATTATTAGCTAAGTGGTAAAGGTTGTGAAGTTACAGATACAGCCAGGAGGTTGGCTTAGAAGCAGCCATCCTTTAAAGAAAGCGTAATAGCTCACTGGTCTATGTGATTTTGCGCCGAAAATTCAACGGGGCTCAAGCTAATAACCGAAGACACGGGTTTTAAATTTTTAAATTTAGAGCGGTAAGGGAGCGTTCTTATCGTGTTGAAGCCAGACTGAAAAGGCTGGTGGAGTGGTAAGAAGTGAAAATGATGGTATGAGTAACGTTTTAAGTTTCATGAAAAATGAGACCACCGAAAACCCAAGGTTTCCCAAGCAACGTTAATCGACTTGGGGTTAGTCGGTCCTAAGGCGAGGCTGAAAGGCGTAGTCGATGGATAACTGGTTAATATTCCAGTACAACCTATTTTTCGCCCAAGTGAAGTATTTCAAAATAAAGGAGGCAATTTACGACTTCGGTCAAGAATTGAGGAATTTATCGCGAGATATGGAGCTAACTCAGGGGGCACGCATCAGGTTAACATAAGCGTGTTAATGAATTCACGTGTAAATAGTAAGTTTATGCTTTGGTAGGCAAATCCGCCAGAGTTCACGAACTATGATACAAAATACTTAGTTTCGACTAAGCGATTTATGTGACATCAGGTGCCAAGAAACACCTCGGTAGTGAGAAATATAGGTTACCGTACCGCAAACCAACGCTGGTGGGTAGATAGAGTATATTAAGGTGATCGAGATAACTAACGTTAAGGAACTCGGCAATACAGCAGGCGTAACTTCGGGATAAGCCTTGCCAAATTAAATTTGGCCGCAGCTAAAGACTTCATGCGACTGTTTATCAAAAACACAGGTGTCTGCAAATTCGTAAGAATATGTATAGGCGCTGAGGCCTGCCCAGTGCCAGAAGGTCACGAGGAGGGGTGCAAGCTCTGAATCTAAGCCCTGGTGAACGGCGGCCGTAACTATAACGGTCCTAAGGTAGCGAAATTCCTTGTCGGGTAAGTTCCGACCCGCACGAACGGCTTAACGGTGTGAAGACTGTCTCAACGTTAGACTCGGTGAAATTACAGAATCGGTAAAAATGCCGATTAAACATGGTAGGACGGTAAGACCCCGTGAAGCTTTACTACAGCTTGACATTGAGTCGAGATATAATTTGTGCAGTATAGATGGGACGCTATGAAGGTTAGACGTTAGTCTAATTGGAGCGGTCGTTGAGATACCATCCTTGTTATATTTTGCCTCTAACTTCTAATCTTAATCAATTAGGTGGACAGTGTTTGGTGGGTAGTTTGACTGGGGCGGTTGCCTCCTAAAATGTAACGGAGGCGCGCAATGGTTCTCTAGGCTTGGATGGAAATCAAGCCGATAGTGTAATCGCACAAGAGAGCTTGACTGTGAGACGTACATGTCGAACAGATACGAAAGTAGGCGATAATGATCCGATAGTTCCACGTGGGTGGGCTATCGCTAATCGGATAAAAGTTACTCCGGGGATAACAGGCTGATCACGCCCAATAGTTCATATAGACGGCGTGGTTTGGCACCTCGATGTCGGCTCGTCGCATCCTGGGGCTGGAGAAGGTCCCAAGGGTTGGGCTGTTCGCCCATTAAAGCGGTACGCGAGCTGGGTTCAGACCGTCGTGAGACAGGTCGGCCCCTATCCTCCATGTTCGTAGGAAAATTGAAGGAAGTCGTCCCTAGTACGAGAGGACCGGGATGAACGAACCTCTAGTGTATCAGTTGTCATGTCAGTGGCATTGCTGAGTAGCTATGTTCGGAAAGGATAACCGCTGAAAGCATCTAAGTGGGAAGCCTCGCCTAAGATTAGTTTTCCCTTTAATCCTCCAAGGAGACTACTTGGTTGATAGGTTTCAGGTGTAAGCACAGCGATGTGTTGAGCCGAGAAATACTAATAGGATATTGACTTTAATGATTTGCACTTTATCTAGCAATTAATGAAGATTACAATTATTTTTACTACTATCAATTGACAATGCTTTATTAAAAGGCACTGTCTTGGTGATTATAGAGAAAGGGGTACACCTGTTCCCATCCCGAACACAGAAGTTAAGCCTTTCTTCGCTGATGTTACTTGAACATTAGATTCAGGGAAAGTAGGACGTCGCCAAGACAGTGCTTTTTATTTTTGTTGAGCTTGATTGACTATTTCTTGAGTTTTAGATTCATCTATATCTGTTCCTATATCTTCTGTTAGTATTTTTTGATCATCTTTTATATCACTTTGATCCCATTCATCTCCTTTTTGATATCTAGAAGCTATTGGGTTGTTTATTTCATACATTAATTGTATTAACTCTTTGGTTGTTAATTCTTCACTTTTTAATCCACAGTTTTCTAGGCCAATTTTAACTCCGTTTAATCTTTGAGTTAGTTTTTTTCTTAATTCTTCAAATTCTTTTCTTCTTCTTTTAATTTCTCCATATGAATCTTTGGAATTAATGAAGCTGAACATTTTTTCTAGGAATGTAAGATTTTTTGACCTGTATGGATCTTGAGACACTATTACATAAAATTCTTTTGACATAATATCTGCATATTCAACGAGTTTTTGTATATATTCAACATATTCTACTGTTTGTTTTTGTAATAAATAGTTTGTTTGTTTTGCCCCAATTTCTCTTAAATTATCTAAATAATTGTCTATGTCCAACTTCTTGGATCTGATAACTATTTGTAATGGGTCTTCTAATGTGTTTAAAAATCCTTGATATGAGTAGATGATTGCATTTTGTTCATCTTCTGATTTTAGATTGAAATTAATACTGGAGACTTTCAAAATGGCTCTTAGCCCTCCATTTTTTAGTATTAATGTATTTTCTCTTATTTCTGAGATTCTTAAGTATGTTTGAGTACTTAGAGTTGGTCCTTGTTTTAATTTTGAATCCTTGACACTAGGATTTGTCTTTTGTTCTGCCATTTATTTTTGGTCTAATATTTTTGTTAATTCTTCTAATGATTTTTTCTTTTTTTCTTGATCTACTTCAATTGCTTTTTGAATATTCTTTTTTTTCTTTGATGGGGTTTGTATATAGATTAATCTTGATGGATCTCCAGTTCCTTTTAACCAGTACCTTTTTTTAGGAAGTATTAAAGACTCTATTAAATATAGAATATATCTTTCAAAAACTAAATCTAATGGCTTGATAAAGGCAAATGTTAAAGTCATCAAAACTATAAGTACAATTGGAATGATATATGTAATAACTTCATATTCACGGGCCAATAGCGTGAATATTGCATAACATAAACTAAAACCTACACCACAAATAATCAATTGTCTTAAGGTTAAAGGGCCAACAATTCTATCTTCTCTTTGTACATCTTGAGGTACTTTGTATTGCATTTATTTTTGTTAAATCACTCTATTATAACAAAAAAATGATAATTTTGAAAGATTGTAGAATTGGCTGAAAGTAAAAAAAACCTAATAAGAATACTTACTAGGTTTTTGAGAGCTTTTTAAGATGTTTAATCATTATCCTTTATTTGATTTCCTTGTTCAAAGAAGTTTAAAATCTGTTCTTTTGTCAATTTTACACCACGTGTTAATTGCTCTATTTCTGCATTGTTTAGTTCAGGATACATTACAGCTAAAATAGTGGCTTGATCTATTGATTCAAGACTTTCAGGGCAATTTTGTAATTGCTCTCTTAATTCTTTTTTATTCATAGTATTTTATTTATGAAATCTATTATTTATTTATATAATATTTTACAATTGTTGTCAAGTTTAATTATAAAATTTATTTAAACGATTTTTTGATAAATTTAAATTTAATTTTATTTTCAATTGTTTTTTGATAGCTTTTTGTTAGTATTTGGTGGATAAAATTTTCGCTATGTCTACAGATAAAATAAGAAATTTTTGTATTGTTGCTCATATTGATCATGGGAAGTCTACTTTGGCTGATAGATTACTTGAGATTACTGGAACGATTGCAAAAAGAGATATGAAAAATAAGCAAATGCTGGATATGATGGATTTGGAACAAGAAAGGGGAATTACCATTAAACTTACTCCTGTAAGAATGGAATATGAATATAAAGGTGAAAAGTATATTTTAAATTTGATAGATACTCCAGGACATGTGGATTTTACTTATGAAGTTTCAAGGAGCTTAGCGGCGTGTGAGGGTGCAATTTTAGTAGTTGATGCTACTCAAGGTATTGAGGCTCAGACTCTCGCGAATTGTTATATGGCTTTAGAACATGATTTAAAGATTATTCCTGTATTAAATAAAATTGATTTACCTTCTGCTGATGTCGAAAAATATGCTAATGAAATTGAAAATACTTTAGCTATATCTAAAGAAGAGATAATACCTATTTCTGCAAAAGAAGGAACTAATGTTGAGAAAATTTTAGAGGCTGTTATTGAAAGATTTGACCCACCAAAAAATGCTGATGCAAATGATGAGACTAAAGCGCTTATTTTTGATTCGGTTTATGATTCATATAAAGGTGTAGTGGCTTACGTTCGAGTATTTTCTGGTGATTTAAAGAAAGGAGATAAAGTAGTTTATTTACATAGTAAAAATGAACTTGAAGTAGTTGAAGTTGGTTATTTTAAACCGAAATACGTTGTTGCCGATAAATTGGAAACTGGAGAAGTTGGATATATTGTAACTGGTTTTAAAGATGTTTCTCATGCTAGAGTGGGGGATACAATTTGGAAACCTGGAAAAGAGAAGATAGAAAGTTTTAAAGCACAGCCACTTGAAGGTTATAAAGAGGTAAAACCTTTTGTTTTTGCTTCTATTTATTGTGTTAATGGAGAAGATTATCCGCTTCTTCGAGACGCTTTATTGAAATTACAACTAAGTGATTCTGCCTTAACTTTTGAGCCAGAGCAATCTTCTGCCTTGGGTTTTGGGTTTAGGACTGGATTTTTAGGATTACTTCATATGGAGATTGTCCAAGAAAGATTAGAAAGAGAATATAATTTAGATTTAGTTGTTACGGCTCCTTCTGTGTCTTATATAGTGAAACAGAAAAGTAAAGAAGGTGTAGAGAGTGAAATTGTAGTTTTGAGTCCATCTGATTTACCAGATCCTGCTATTATAGAATCTATTAGTGAGCCTTGGGTAAAAGTAGAACTGTTATTTCCTAAGGAATATATTGGGGGGATTATGTCTTTAGTCCAAGAAAAGAGGGGAACACAAAAAAATTATAATTATATTGATGAAAATAGAATTATTTTGATGGCAGAAATTCCATTGGCGTCCATAGTTATTGATTTTTTTGACTTATTAAAAAGCATAACTTCTGGCTATGGGTCAATGAATTATGAATTTTTAGAATATAGAGTAGGTGATTTAGTTAAATTAGATATGAAAATTGCAGGAGAAGTTGTAGATGCATTGGCGGTAATAGCTTATAGACCTGATGCACATCATATAGGTATGGCTATAGCTAAAAAATTAAAAGATTTAATTCCTAAAGCACAGTTTGAAATTGCCATTCAGGCTGCAATTGGAGGAAAAATTGTGGCTAGAGAAACAATTTCAGCATTGAGAAAAGATGTTACTGCAAAATTATATGGTGGTGATAGAACTAGAAAAGATAAATTATTAAAAAAACAAAAAGAAGGTAAAAAAAGGATGAAAATGATTGGTAAAGTACAACTTCCTCAAGAAGCTTTTTTAGCTGTCTTAAAGAAATAATTTGTAGTTTAAAAAGGGCGTATTTTTTGTTATAATATAAGGATTTAAGTGATTAATCTTGAAATTTTTTAATGAAAAATTAGGCTCATTTTTACTGGTATTAATTATTATTTTATCAGGAAGTGGTTTATTTTTTGAAGATCAAGTAAGTGGCTTGGTCAGCTTATTTAGTTATGATAAAGATCAAATAGATTATTCAGGAAAAATATTAAATATAACTTATTTATTTTCACCAAAGTCATTGAATCCTTATACAGAAGATCCTGCAATTCTTTCTCGATTAAATGATGTTTATGAAGGGTTAGTATTTTTGGATGAAAATTTTAGTATAAGACCACAATTAGCAGTGTCTTATGGTTTGATTAATGGTATAGAATGGGAAATGACTTTAAGGAAAGGTGTTAAATTTCACAATGGCAAGGAACTTGATTTAGAAGATGTTATTTATAGTTTGGATTTAGCTAAAAAGACTAATACTGGGTTTGCAGTAGATTTTTTTGATACGGTTTCTTCTTATGAAAAAGTTGATGATACAACGATCAAATTTATTACTCATGCTCCTGATCCATTATTTTTGAATAAATTATCTAAAATAAAAATTTTACCTGCTAATTTTGAAGATTTTGATCATCCAATTGGAACTGGCCCTTATCAAATTACTGATTCAACTGACTTTAATAATATTATATATACTAGAAATGAAAATTATTGGGGTAACTTACCATATTTTGGACGAGTACAAATAAAATCAATAACAGGGAAAAATGATAGAGTTGATAGTTTGATTAATGGTGAAACTGACTTTTTAGTTGATGTTCCACCTGATGCAGTAAATGAACTTCAAGATCGGCAATTTAAAGTAGATTTTATTCCTAGTTTAGAGGTTGGTTTTGTAATGTTTAACTTAAATGATAGAAATTTTGCTAAAAAAGAAGTGCGTAAGGCAATTGCTAATGCTTTAAATAAAGAGAGTTTTTTGGATTTAGCTATGGGATATGCGAAGCCAATTAATCAATTTATACCAAATGGAGTTTTTGGTTATAACCCAGATATTATTGGATTTGATTATGATTCAAGTCTTGCTGAGAAAGAATTATCCAAAATTATTTCTAGTTTTGAAAAGTTAAAGGTTAGTTTTTATTATCCTGAAAATTTGAAATTATTAGGTCAATATTTTAAAGATCAATTAATTATTGTTGGGATTGATTTAAATTTAAATTCATTAACAGATAATGGTTTGCAAGAAGGTATTATGTCTGGAAAATTATCTTTTTATTATATGGGATGGAGAAATGATAGTGGGGATGCTTTACCATTTTTAAAATCTATAATTCATTCTAAAACTAAGGATGCTTATGGAATTTATAATGGAGGTAATTATAAGAATACAAAAGTTGATCAGTTAATTGAGAAAAGTGAGACTAATTTAAATTTGAAAGAAAGATTAGAAGATATGCAAGAAGCTATGAGAATAGTTGTAGATGAAGATATTATTGGGGTTCCTCTTTTTGAAACTCAATCAATTTTTGCTTATAGGAATAATTTATTATTTAATCCTCGTTTAGATTCTTTAGTATATCCATCACAAATACAACAAAAATAATTATGCTAAAATCATTAAAATCAAAATTAATACTTGGAATATCAATATTTATTATTGTACTTCTTACAATAGTTGCTTTTATTCAGGTTCATGAAAAAGAGAAAGAATTAATTAATGATATTTTTACTAGATCTAGAAGTTTTGCAGAACTTACCTCAGATAGGATAGTAGAAGATTATAAGTTATATTTGATACCGAATAGTTTTATTTATTTTAATAGAGATGTTCAGGATATTTTATCTAAGAATGAAGATATAGATTGGATTCAAATTGTTAGTTTTGATGGTGAAATATTTTATGATTCGAAAGAAGATATTGGGCAAAAGTATGAAGGAGAAACAAGGCTTATTAAAGATCCAAACTTAATTGAACAAATTAAGTCTAAGAATTTTTCAGTAAAAGCTAGTGATTCTAATCAAATTGTATTTTATAAAAAAGAAATGTTAGCTGATGGAAGTAATATTTTTAATGCTGTTGATAAAAATGAAAATGCTATCTCTAATTTAAAAGTGGATCAGAAAATCGATTATATGGTTCAGCCTACTGATAATGAATATATTGTAGTGTATGGTATTAAGTATGATTCATTAATTGAAAGAGTTAGAGCAACTCAATATAGAATTATGTTACTTGCTGTTTTTGGAGTGGCATTAGGAATTTCATTAGCAATTATTTTTGGATCTACTATTACTAAACCATTGGCAGTTTTAAAAAAAGGTGCTGAAGTGTTAGCTACTGGTGATTTAACATATAGGGTAAAAGTTAATACAAAAGATGAAATTAGACAGCTGGCTGATACTTTTAATAAGATGGCTGAAGATTTGCAAGAAAGTACAAAAGCAATGATTTATAAAGAAAGAGTTGGAAAGGAATTGGAATTGGCGCGACAAATTCAAGATGCTTTGATTCCTAAAAATATTCCTCAAGTTGATGGGCTTGATATTGCTGCTGGACTTATTCCTGCTGAAGAGATTGGAGGTGATTGTTATGATTTCTTAAGGCCAAATAAAAATGAGTTATTATTTTATCTTGGAGATGTGACTGGGCATGGAGTTCCTTCTGGAATTGTTGTAACTATTGCTAATGCTTTGTTTTATTCTTATGCAGATCGAGAGATGAAATTGGATGAGTTGATTGTAGAAGTTAATGAAGTTATTAAAGAAAAAACTTTACCAAATATGTTTATTACTTTGGTGTTGATGAATTGGAAGATTAAGGAGAAAAAGTTTTCTTATGTTTCTGCAGGACATGAAAAGATTGTATACTATAGTGCTAAAAAAGATGAAGTTTCTTTACTTCCTTCTGGTGGTTTAGCTCTTGGAATGGTAAAAGATATTAGTAAGTTATTGAAGGTGTATGAGATGAGTTTAGATAAAGGAGATGTATTAATTATTTATTCAGATGGTATTCCAGAGGCTTGGAATACAAATAAAGAAATGTATGGAATGGAAAGGTTGCAAGAAAAAGTAAAAAGATATGCAAAATTTTCAACAGCTTTGGCTATAAAAAACTCAGTTATGTCTGATGTTTATATGTTTAGACAAGGTTTTAAACAGATGGATGATATTACTTGTGTTGTGGTAAAGAGGAAGGAGTAGGGGGAGAAGTTTTTGGAGTATGAATTTGATAGAATTTTATTTGGGATCTTTATTTTATCAAATTCTCATATATTTTGAAAATTGGTGCGCGGGAGAGGACTTGAACCTCCATGCCCTTGCGGGCGCTACCACCTCAAGGTAGTGCGTCTGCCAGTTTCGCCACCCGCGCTTAAAGTTTTGAAGCTTGATAAATATAGTATATTTCGTGAGATTTTCAAATTTATTTTTGATTTGGTATTTTTTATTGAAAATTATCTTGAGTTTGTGATGTGCTCGTGTTAGATTTTTGTCACCTTTGAAATTTAGGGCGCTTAGCTCAGTTGGTAGAGCATCTCGTTTACACCGAGAGGGTCAGGAGTTCGAGTCTCTTAGCGCCCACCATTCAATTCAGAATACTTATCTTATTGCGTCAACTGCGAATTTTCTTTTTTCGCAATATTTTCACATATTGCTCGGTCAGAAAATTTTGGTCTCCTTGTAATATAAGTACTATGAATTGAATGTGCTTTATACCAATTAAATTCATTTACTTTATAATTTTCATTGACTGTAGATTCTTCTCTCGCAATATTTGCACATATTGCTCGGTCAGAAAATTATTGTTTCCTTATAAAATAAGCACTATGAATTGAATGTGCTTTATACTAATTAAATTCATTTACTTTATAATTTTCATTGACTGTAGATTCTTCTCTCACAATATTTGCACGTATTGCTCGGTCAGAAAATTATTAAAATAGAAAATGTTTCTATAATATCATATATTAAATAATATTGTTGGAGAAAATAGATCTAAATGAAATGGCTTGACTTGACGAGAAAGGTTATGTTTCATATTCAATGTTTATTGATTATAAAAATTTATTTTATGAGAAAAATTTTTGAATTAATCAAAATAATAAAAGTACCGTTAATTATACTATTGCTGTTGGGTTTAGTTTACTTTGGCTTAATTCTAAATGAGAGGAAGATAACTAAAAATAATTTTTTAAAGAAATATGATGTTTTAACAGTTGTTGGAGATAGTTTTGCTTCCTATAGTGAAGTACAGTTAAATGGTAAGATTGTTGAAGAAAATATTGAAGGGTGGACAAATGTTTTACCAGTTCTTAATTCTCTAGATTATATTACATTAACGAGTAGTTATTCAAAGGGACATGAAATAAAGTGCGGAGATACTACAATCCCTAAAAGAATTGGATTATTAAATATTGGAGAAAATGAGTGGTGCATAAAACATAATAATAAGGAAATTATTTCTGTTTATTATCCTCTTTACTATGATAATAATAATATAGTTTATGAAACTTGTTTAAAAAGTAGTTATTATGAAAGTTTATATGGAGGAACGGGTTACAATACTTGTGCTGAAATGGGGCTATTCTTTAATGGTGAGCAAATTGCGACTACAAAGGAGCAAATTGTTACAAATGATATAACGGGTGAGACGAGTTTTGATCGAGCTTCTTCATTTAGTTATCTACCTTCGAAAAAGTTAGGATCTTCTATAATTTACTCTACATCTGATGATACTTTTTCTTATGACATAGAAACTAAAATGACTTATCGTTTAAGTGATGAGAAACAGTCAAAAATAGAAGATGCTTTTATGGATAAAAATGGAAAATTGATATTTGTAAGGGATCAGAATGATTTTTTTGAAGATGAGAGTTTTGGGATTATCGAATATGAAGGTAGAAATTATACGAATGTTTATTCGGCTGATTATATCGATGAAAATTTCTATATTTTGAGAATTGTCCGAGATAAAAAGAAGGATGATTCTAATTATGGAAATGTTAATACCTTTGAACTCCTTAAGAATGGGGTAAAAATAGAAACTTTTGAAATAAATGGTTCTTCACTATTTGGGTATTCTAGTTTTGCTGTGCGTCCATTCCCATTGTGCGATATACATACGATTGTTTGTGTATATGAAGATAGCCATTATGCTTATACAAATATGTTTGATAGATTGAATCCGTACTTTAAAGAAATGATTATTGATGGCATAAGATACAAAGATCATATTCCTAATATGATCGGTTGGTCAAAACCTATTTTTGAAAATGGAAAGCTTAAATATATTGTTTACACTGATAATAATCTTGATGAAGGACTTTATCTTGTTGATTTTGATAAGGATTGGAGCTATGAATCTATTCTTTCTCAAAATGGATCAACTATAAAATTACTCGATGGAAAACAAAAATCATTACTTAATGTGATAGTAAAGTAATCTAATCAATCTAAATTGAATGTGCTTTTTTGTAATACAAAGTTGTTATACGTGATATTTTTGTGAATCTAATTGTCAGCTATATCGTCACTCAATCTCTAGACTTAAACCAAGTTTTATTTATAATAAGCTGGCTTTTTTGATGATTTTATGGGCCCATAGCTCAGTTGGTAGAGCGTTCCCATGGCATGGGAGAGGTCAGGAGTTCGAGCCTCCTTGGGTCCACCATTCAATTCAGAATACTTATCTTATTGCGTCAACTGCGAATTTTCTTTTTTCGCAATATTTTCACATATTGCTCGGTCAGAAAATTTTGGTCTCCTTGTAATATAAGTACTCTAAATTGAATGAGTTTTGTACCATTTAATCTATTGTATTTTTTAATTAGATTAACTGTGTTTGTTGTAAAAGAATATTTTAAATTAAACACCAGTGGTGCATATCAAGGTGCTAATTATTTCGAATACAAAGGAAAGAAGTTAAAAGATTTGCCGGATATTTTTTAGAAAAATGATTTTCTACACTTTCGTAAATTATCTTTTGTGTTGCAATTAAAAGTGTTATATTACGCCTGAAATTAGTAATCTTTAATTATGAATGAACAAATATTAAGCTCAGCAGAAATTGCGAGGAGAGAGAGAATTGCTAGAAAAGCTAAAAAAAGAGCTCAAATGGAAGCTTTAAAAGTAGATCCTAATGCTGAAAGAATACCTTATAAGGTTTTATTGTATTATAAATATGTACCAATTGCAGATCCAAAAGCTTGGTCCAATAATCATTTAAAATGGTGCAAGGAAAATAATGTAAAAGGACGAATTCTAGTTTCAAATTTAGGGATTAATGGTACTTGTGCTGGCCCTGCAGAATTAATGGAGAAATATAAAGAGCATTTATGGGCTGATCCACTTTTTAAAGATATGGTTTTTAAAGAAAGTGATGGAGATCAATTTACTTTTACGAAGCTTTATGTGCGAGTTAAAGATGAATTAGTGACATTGAGAGTAGAAGGTATTACGGTTGAAAATGGAGGGCAACATATTCCTCCAGAAGAATTTGATAGAATGATTGAAAATGATCCAGATGTTGTTTTAGTAGATATGCGTAATAAATATGAATGGGATATTGGACGTTTTGAAAATGCTATTCCTTTGGAAATGAAATCATTTAGAGAATTACCAGAAGCAGTAGATAAAATTGAACATTTAAAAGGGAAAAAAATATTGGCTTATTGTACTGGAGGAGTTAGATGTGAGACTGGTACTGCATACTTAAAAGCTCGCGGATTTAAAGATGTTTATCAGCTTGAAGGTGGTATACACACCTATGGTCTTAAATCTCCAGATAAACATTGGGAAGGTAAAATGTTTGTTTTTGATCGAAGAGTTTCTATGCCAATTAACAAAGAGAAAGATCAAATTATTTCTGTTTGTAAACATTGTGATACAAAGACAGATATTTATGTGAATTGCTCGAATAAAAAATGTAATCAATTATTTATTTGTTGTGAAAATTGTGGTGAAAAGATGAAGTATACTTGTGGCCAAGTATGCTATGAAGTTCAAAGTAATTTGGAAGTTGAAGATTTATCTCCTCTTCTTCAAAAACAATATCAATCGCAGAGAATTAATAGTGGCTTATCAGTTAATATGTAATTTTTAAAATATGATTTTATCAGATAAAGATATAATAGAATTAATTAAAAGTGGAGAGATTGAAGTGTCTTCTGAAGATGGTAAAGACCCTACTATAAATGCTCATTGTGCTTCTTTAGATTTTAGGCTTGGAAGGTATTTTAAGGTTTATGATCATGCAAAACATGCATGTCTTGACCCAACTAAGCCTGAGACACTGCAAAGTGCAACTAAGATGATTACAATAGATGAGCCTAATACTCCTTTTATTGTTCAACCTGGCGAATTTGTTTTAGGTGTAACAATGGAGAAAATTAAATTACCTGATTATATTGTTGCAAGATGTGAAGGTAGAAGTTCTATTGGAAGACTTGGAATAATTATTCACTCAACTGCTGGCTTTGTAGATCCAGGTTTTGAAGGAACAATTACTCTTGAAATTACGAATATTAATCGATTGCCAGTTGCTTTATACCCTGGAATGAGAATTGGTCAATTTGCTTTTGAGAGGATGACTTCGCCTGCAATTACTCCATATTATAAAAAGAGAACTTCTAAATACTTGAATCAATCTTTTGCTGAAGAAAGTAGGATATATTTAGATCCGGAATTTCAAAAAGAGAATTTAGCTAATTTGAATAATTATAGGTCCAATACTCATCAAGGTTTGAATTTACAAGCTCAAAAGATTGAACAAATTAATTTAAAACAAGAAAATTAATTGTATAAAATATTTATTCAAACTTGGTAGAAAATAGCTTGTAATAGATTTAAAATAAATAAAATAATTATTAATAAATAAAATCAATGGCATTTAAAGAAGTTAAAAATAATCAAGATTTAGCAAAACAAGAATTAGATATTTTAGACTTTTGGAATAAAAATAATACTTTTAAAAAATCTTTAGAAAATAGAGAAGGGGCTGAAAAAAAAGTATTTTTTGATGGGCCTCCTTTTGCTAATGGACTTCCTCACTATGGTCATTTGATGATAAGTGCTTTGAAGGATGCGGTTGCAAGATATTGGACTATGAGAGGTTATTATGTTCCTCGTGTTGCAGGATGGGATACTCATGGACTTCCTGTTGAATATGAAATTGAAAAAGAAATGGGCTTGAGTGGTAAAAAGGATATTGAAAAAGTGGGTATTAGTGAATTTAATCAGCAATGTAAAGCTAGTGTTTTTCGTTATACTAAGGAATGGCAAGAAGTAATGGATAGACTTGGTAGGTGGGTTGATTTTCAAAATGGCTATGCGACTTTGAACAATGATTACATGGAGTCGATTTGGTCTGTTTTTAAACAGATTTGGGATAAAGATTTGGTTTCTGAAGGGTTTAAAGCTATGCAAATATGTCCAAGATGTGAAACGCCATTGTCTAATTTTGAAGTAAGCCAAGGTTATAAGGATGTTACTGATTTATCTGTGACAGTTAAATTTGAGTTAATTAATGAGAAAGATACTTTTTTACTAGCTTGGACTACAACTCCTTGGAGTTTAGCTAGTACAATGGGTCTCGCAGTAAATAAAGATATTACTTATATTAAAGTTAAAGTTGGTTTTGAATATTTTATTGTGGCTAAGAATAGATTGGAGGCTGTTTTTGCTGGTACTGATTTGGCTTATGAAATTGTAGATGAGTTTAAAGGAGATAGGATTGTAGGACTAGCTTATAAACATGTATTTGATTATTATAATGATTATCCTATAGTTAAAAATTCTCCAAATGCTTTTCACACTGTGGCAACAGATTATGTTACTGATGAAGATGGTACTGGAATTGTAACCATTAATGGAGCTTTTGGTGAAGATGATATGAATGCATCAAAAGCTAATAATATTCCAATTATTTTAAATGTTGGTACGGATGGAAGATATACTGAAGAAGTAAAAGATTTTGCTGGTAAGTTTGTAAAAGGACAAGAACAAAATATTGCTAAATTGTTAGAAGAAAGAGGACTTTTATTTAAAAAAGAAAATTATCGACATTCTTATCCTCATTGTTGGAGATGTGATACACCTCTTTTAAATTATGCAACAAAGTCTTGGTTTATCAATGTTCCTGCAATTAGAGAGAAATTATTAGCTAATAATCAAAAGATTAATTGGCAACCAAAGCATATTCAAGGTGGTCGTTTTGGAAAATGGCTAGAAGGTGCGAGGGAATGGAGTGTTTCGAGAAATAGATTTTGGGGATGTCCTATGCCTATTTGGAAAAATGAAAATGGAGATTTTATTTGTGTGGGGTCTATTGAAGAGTTAAGTTCTTTAACTGGAGGAAAACTACCTATTAATGAAAATGGGGATTTAGATTTGCATAAGCCTTATATTGATGGGATTACTTTTGTTCATCCTGACCACTTAGATAGTACAGATGATAAGTACTTAATGCGCCCAATTGGAGATGTTTTTGATTGTTGGTTTGAAAGTGGATCAATGCCTTATGCTCAACTTCATTACCCTTTTGAAAATAAAGAAGAATTTGAAAAGAATTTTCCTGCTGATTTTATAATCGAAGCAATTGATCAAACTCGTGGCTGGTTTTACACTTTACATGTTTTATCTACTATTCTTTTTGACACACCTGCATTTCAAAATGCAATTTGTACAGGACATATCAATGCAGCAGATGGGGAGAAACTTTCTAAAAGGAAAAAAAATTATCCAGATCCGGTTAAGTTATTTGCAAATAAAGGAGTTGATGCTGTGAGATTTTATCTTTATCAATCACCAGTTGTAATTGGTGAAGGAGTAAGATTTTCTGAGCAACATGTCGATGAATTTTTAAAGAAATTTAATTTAACAATTTGGAATACATATAGTTTTTTCATTACTTATGCAAATATTGATGGCTGGGATAGAAATAAAATTGTAGAAAATTTTAAACCTCAAAATTCATTAGATCAGTGGATATTGTCTGAGATTAATTCATTGATTTTAGAAGTTGATAAACAAATGGAAGATTATAATTTGATGAAGGCTACCAGACCAATGGTTGATTTTGTAGATAATTTGTCAAATTGGTATATAAGAAGATCTCGAAGACGCTTTTGGAAATCAGAAAACGATAATGATAAAAATGAGGCATATCAAACTTTATATACTGTACTTGTAACTTTTGCTAGGTTGATTGCTCCGTTTATGCCATTTTTAGCTGAAGAAATTTATCAAAACTTAACTGGAAAAGAGTCTGTTCATTTAGAAGATTGGCCAAAGGCTGATATGAAAGTAATTAATCAAAAATTAAATCAACAAAACTTTTTAGTAAGGTCTGTTGTGGCTTTAGGACATCAAATTCGCGGTAAACATAAAATTAAGGTAAGACAGCCTTTAAGTATGGTTGAAGTAGCTTTGCCTGCAAATGTGGATATAGATATGATAAAAGATCAGTTTGAGGTTATTAAAGAAGAATTGAATGTTAAAGAAATCAAATTAATTGATTTGGAAAGTGTTGGAGATTTGGTCAAAAAAGCTCTTAAACCAGATGCGAAAATGTTAGGCCCTAAGTTTGGGGCTTTGATTCAAGACATTATTAAAGAAGCAAAAGCTGGTAATTTTGAAGAGGATGGAGAAGATATTTTGATTACAAATATTAAAGATAAGAATGGCGATGTCGTAAGACTTTTTCCTGGAGAGTTTGTAATAGAAACTCAATCAGGAGGTGGAAATCAAGATATTGATGCGGTGAGTGATAGAGGAGTGACAGTGATTTTGTATATTGGAATTACTCAAGATTTACTTGAAGAGGGGTATGCTCGTGAAGTTGTAAGAATAATTCAAGATTTAAGAAAAGAAGCTGATTATCATGTAAGTGATAGAATAATTATCTCTATTGACGCTCAAAAGGAATTGGAAGATGCTTTTACTAAATTTAGTGATTATATTAAAAGAGAAACTTTAGCTGATGAATTGATATTAAGGGGAGATATTAAATGGGATAAAGAAATTAGTGTAGAAATTGATAATAGAGAGGTGAAAGTGGCTGTACAAAATATGTAAAAAACAAGTCTAAAATTGACTAGCTTAGCTTAAAGTGATATAAGGCTAGCGATTAATTTTTCGAATTAAATAAAATCATATGTTAACATTTTTAAAAATATTTCAATTGGTAGTGTCAGTTTTATTAGTTATTTCTATTTTATTGCAAAATAAAGCTACTGGATTTTCTAGTGGTATGTCATCAACTAATGCTTTTCAATCAACAAAAAGAGGTGCTGAAAAAGTAATTTTTAATGCTTCAATAGTGTTTGCAGTGCTTTTTGTTCTAAGTTCACTCGCATTTGTTTTTGTGGCTTAATAATTTATAGCCGATATGAAAAAAATTTTGGCAAAAGTATATGAGGTGTTGAGGGCATATACATTGGAAGAAAAAGTATTAAGTTTAATATGCTTTGTTATTTTGCTGTTTTTTGGAGTTAGAGGAATTAACAGTGTTATTGACCCCAATAGTACTTATTTTCAAAAAGGTGTATATACTGAGGGACTCATTTCCTCTAAATCACTGTTATTAAATCCTTTATATATGGATTTTTCACAAGCTAATAGAGATATTGGCTCTTTAGTGTTTTCGGGGCTTTTGAAATATGATCCGAAAGTTAAAAGTTTTGTGGATGATTTAGCATCTTTAAAAATTAGCGAAGATCAAAAGGAATATCTTTTAACTTTAAAAGATGGTTTAAAATGGCAAGATGGAGAGCTTTTAACAGTTGATGATGTTTTATTTACTTTTAATATTATTCAAAACCCAGATTTTCAAAATTTACTTATAAAAACAGATTTTGATAAAGTTAAAATAGAAAAAGTTGATGGAAAAACTGTTAAATTTATCTTAGAGAAACCTAATTCATTTTTTGTTACTAATTTGAATATCGGAATTTTACCTAAGCATTTGCTTGAAAATATTGCTGTAAAGGATCTTTTGGTTGATTCATTTAATTTAAAGCCAGTAGGGAGTGGTCCTTATAAAGTTGTTGATTTAATAACTATGGGAAGTGACGGTAGGCAAAAAGTGGTTTTAAGTAGAAATGATTTATATTATGGGGTTAAACCAACTATTCAACAAATAAGATTTAATATTTATCCAGATGAAATTAATTTGTTAAAAGATAAAGATTCTTTGGATGTAATTTCAAAGATTTCTGGAGATTTAAATCAATTGGTATTTGATAAGAGATTTACAACAAATAGCTATACTTTACCACAATATACTGCTGTTTTCTTTAATACTAATTCAGAAAAATTAAAAGAATTAAAGTTGAGAATTGCTTTAGTAAAATTGATTGATAAAGATGAATTAATTAAAGGTTTACATAATAAATTAAGAGTTGATACTCCTTTAATGGAACTTAATCAGGAGGAATGGATGTATAAATCTGATTTAAATGAAGCAAATGGATCTTTATTTGATGCTGGATATAAATTTAAAAAAGATGAAAAGGGAAATGTTTTAGAAGGAGAAACTTATAGGAAAGATAAAGATGGTAATGAACTTAAATTAATAATGATAGCTAAAGTGTATGATAATAATTTAGAACAGAAAGAAGAGCAGGAGAAAACAGTAAATTTTTTGGTAGAATCATGGAAAAAGGGTGGAGTCGATGTGAAAGTTAATTATCTTGATGATGCGGCTTTTGCTGAAGCAATTAATGTAAAAAATTATGATATGGTTTTGGCGGGTCAAAGTATGGGGTATAATTTGGATACTTTTCCATTTTGGCATTCGAGTCAAGCTAAGGAAGGTGGTTTAAATTTATCTAATTACAAAAGTTTTGCCGCTGATGCACAAATTGAGAAAATTAGATTAACATTTGATTTAGAAGATAAAGAAAATAGGCAAAAAAAATTAGCTGATGTTATTGCAAAAGAAGTTCCAGCATTATTTTTATATAGACCAAGCTATAATTTCTTAACTGATGGAAAAGTAAAAAATATTGATTTAAATGGACTAGATTTTATTAGTGATCGCTTTAAAAATGTGGCTAGTTGGTGTATAGGAGATGAGTGTTAATATTATTTAAATTTTTAATTATGAAAGTAATATTTTTAGAAAATGTTAAAGGTTTAGGAAGAAAGGGAGAAGTTAAAAATGTAGCAGATGGTTATTTTATGAATTTTTTATCGCCAAGGAAATTAGCAAAGGTTGCTACTACTGAATTAATTAAACAAGTTGAAAAGAAACTTGAAAAAGAAGTTATTGAGAAAGACAGGTTGAAAGAACAAGCAAGAATGGTCAAAGAGAAGTTAGAGAGTTTTGTATTAGAATTAAAAGGAAAGGCAAATGGGCAAAGTTTATATGCTTCAATTGGCACTGATGATATTATTAAGGCTTTAGTTGATAAGATTAAAATAAGATTGGATAAGGGGAATTTCGTTGGTAATGTCCATTTAAAGGAATTAGGTGATTATACTGTTGAAATTAAGTTGTCTGAAGGAGTAAAGGCAAATTTAAAAGTAAATATTAAAGCAAACCCTGTATAAATTTAATGGAAAATCAAAAGATTTTAGCAGTTGATTATGGCTCTTCAAAGATTGGTTTAGCTGTTTCTGATAGAGATAGGACTATGGCTTTTGGAAGGGGTGTTTTAAGACCAAAAAGTAGAGATGAAGCATTTTTATCTATTAAACAACTAATTTTAGATGACAATATTGGTAAAATAGTTTTTGGTTTACCTTTATCTAGTGATGGTAATGATACAAAACAGAGTTTAAATATTAGAGATTTTGCAAATCAATTAACTCAATTCTTAAGTAATAATGGAGTAGAGATTTTATTAGATTTTATTGATGAATCATTTTCTACTTTTGAAGCAGGGAATATTTTGAGAGATTTACAAGTTGGCTATAAAAAGAAAAAAGAGACTGAAGATGAGTTGTCAGCTATCATTTTACTTAATCGTTATATAGACTTTAAGTCTTAAATAAGGTAAAATATATTATATTATAAGTAATTGGATGAATTGGATTTTAATTATCAATTGGGCATTAATTTTTATACTTGTAATTTATGTTTTGGCTATTTTCTTAGAAGTGTTAGCTAGTTTTTTGCAGAAAAAAGCTTTAAATACACAGAAATATGTAGTTTTGTTGATTAGGGTTCCAAAAGATAATGAAACCGGACCTTTAGTTGCTGAACAAATTTTTTCTACAATTCATAGTGTGGTAAATGACTTATCTTTATGGGATAGATTAAAAGGTTTAAGTCCAGAGAAAGTGTCTTTTGAGATTGCCAATGTAGGTAGGAGTATCCGGTTTTATGCATATTTTCCAGCTAAGTTTAGAAATTTAGTTGAAGGACAAATTTATGCTCAATATCCATTTGTAGAAATTGATGAAGTTAAAGATTATACTTTGGCTGAGAATATTGAAATTTCACAGCAACCACAAAATATAAGTGAAGGGAGAGATAAGGGGCTTGTTAAATACAAAGCTACTTCTGAATTAAAGTTTAAGTCTGTAGATACTTTTAAAGATGCTGTTGGGGCTGAAATAACTTTAACTCATAAAGATTTTTATCCTATTAAACAGTATAATCAATTTGAGGATAAATCTACTGGCATGAATGTAGATCCTTTATCAGGGATTACTGCTACTTTAGCTAAATTTTCAGATCCTGATGAGCAGGCTTGGATACAATTAGTGATCAGTCCAATTTCAGAAAAGAAGGGAGCTTTTTTACAAAATGCTTTTGAAGTTATTTCAAATATTAAATTGAGTTTTTTACAAGATTCTTATTATAAATTTTTTGTTAAGGGTAGTAGTTTACGGAATAAAATTTTATATCCTTTTTATTTTTTATTTACTCCTGATCGGTTTTCAATCAAGAGAGATGGTGTGGAAGAAAAAGATTTAGCTAGGGTTTCAGCTAGTGATAAATTAGGAGGGCTTTTGTTTAATACTAATATTAGAATTGTTTATGTGCCAAAGGCTAATCATCATGATGCTTCAATGGTTAAATTAAAAGAAATTGCTGGATCTTTTAAACAATTTAATTTACCTAGATCAAATGGTTTTTTGCTGAGTAAGATTTATAAAAACAATGAGATTGTAGAAAAATATAGATCAAGAGTTTTAGAAAATCCTTTTATTTTGAATGTTAAAGAATTGGCTACTATTTTTCATTTACCAAATTTAACCGTTCAAACTCCAAATATTTTTTGGGTTAGGTCAAAGAAAATTGAACCTCCAAATGATTTGCCAAAGACTACCAATGAAATTGATTCTCCTGTAACTGCAATTGGTAAAACTAATTTTAGGGGAATGTCACAAGAATTTGGTATCAGGACTTTAGATAGAAGGAGACATATGTATATTATTGGTAAGACTGGTATGGGAAAATCTGTGTTACTTGAAAATATGATCTTTTCTGATATTCAAGCTGGTAAAGGTGTTGCTGTGATAGATCCTCATGGAGATTTAGCTGAATCTGTTTTAAATTTTGTACCTTCAAGGAGAACTAATGATGTTATTGTATTTGATCCATCAGATCGAGAATGGCCAATTGCTTTTAATATGTTGAGTAATATTGATCCTTCTTTAAATACGATTGTGGCATCAGGATTAGTTGGTGTGTTTAAGAAAATTTATGCAAATAGTTGGGGTCCAAGATTAGAGCATATTTTAAGAAATACGATTTTATCTCTTTTAGAGTACCCAAATACGACATTATTGGGTATTCCAAGAATTTTACAAGATTCTGATTTTAGAAAAAAAGTTATTAAAAAGATACAAGATCCATTAGTGAAAAGTTTTTGGATTAATGAATTTGAAAAAATGGATCCAAGACAAAAAATTGAAGCTATATCTCCAATTTTAAATAAAGTTGGACAATTTCTTTCTAGTCCAATTGTCAGAAATATATTGGGACAAGTTAATTCAAAGGTTGATTTAAGATGGGCAATGGATAATAAGAAGATTGTTATTATTAATTTGTCTAAGGGGAAAATAGGGGAGGATAATTCTTCTCTTTTAGGGGCAATGCTTATTACTAAATTCCAAATTGATGCGATGAGTAGAGCAAATATAGCAGAGAAAGAAAGAACTGATTTTTACTTGTATGTTGATGAGTTTCAGAATTTTGCTACTGATTCTTTTGCTACTATTTTGTCAGAGGCTCGTAAATATAAATTAAATTTAAGTATGGCAAATCAGTATATAGCTCAAATGCCAGAAGAAGTGAGAGATGCTGTTTTTGGTAATGTGGGTAGCATTTTGTCTTTCCAAGTTGGTTTTGATGATGCTGAATATTTGTCTCAACAATTTGGAGAAGAAGTTTTGCCAAATGATTTAGTAAATTTAAGTAAGTATACTTGTTATATGAGGCTTTTAATTGATGGTATGCCTTCTAAAACTTTTTCACTAGCGACTTTGCCACCACCAAATTATCAAAGCACTTCTGAACAGAAAGAGAAGGTGATTCGTTTAGCGAGAGAAAGATATTGTTCCCCAAGACTTGTTGTTGAGGATAAAATTATGAGATGGAGCAGAGGAGCAGATATTGATGCAGATGCAAATTCAGCATTACCTGAGCCTGAAAAGGATCAGGAAAAGCCTAAAAAACTAAAGATAGATAAAAATGCTTTATTGTTAGAAAGTAAGAAGAAGTTAGATCATGGTCCAAGTGACAATACAAGGAAATAATTATTTTTTAACTAATACTTCTATACCAGGAATTTTTCCATTTTTCTCTAAAAATTCTAACATCGCGCCACCACCTGTTGATATATGAGTAAAACCTTTTGGACTTATTTTACATAATTTGAGTGCTTCAAGAGTATCTCCACCCCCAATTAAGGTGGTGGCGCCACTTTTAGTTGCTTTCTTCATTGCAAGAAGTATTTTTTTTGTTCCATTTCTGAAAGGTTTAAATTCAGTTACTCCAACTGGACCATTAAAAATTATTGTTTTTGATTTTTTAATAATTTGGCAAAATTCTTTTGTTGATTTTGTTCCAATATCATAAATTGAATAATTATTTGGTATATTTTTAGTATTGGTATTTTTTGTAAGTGTAAAATCAGATAATTTTTTTGCTATGACGAAGTCTTCAGGTAAATAAATATTTTTTCGATTTTGATGAATTAAACTTATTATTTTTTCAGCTACTTTAATTTTATTTTTTTGGTAAAAAGAATTTGCTAATTGATATTTTTTGCTAGCTAAAAATGTGTTTGCAAGTCCACCTCCAATTAAAAAGTTATTAGTTCTTTTGACAAAACTTTCAATTAAATTGATTTTCGTGTCTATTTTTGAACCTCCGATAATAAATGTGACTGGCTCTTTTATTTTTCCAATAAATTTATTTAATTGATCAAATTCTTTTTGTAATAGTAGTCCTGCATAACTGGGTAAATATTTTACAACTCCATAAACTGAACTATGTTTTCTGTGTGAACTTGCAAAGGCATCATTGACGAAAATATCTGCAGTTGAAGCTAATTTTTTTGAAAGTGTAATATTATTTTTTTCTTCTCCATTATTAAATCTGATATTTTCTAATAAATAAATTTCACCACTTTTAATATTTTGAAGTCGATTGATTGTGTTTTGGTTTAATTCTGAATTGAGAAATATTACTTTTTTCTTGAGTAATTTTTGTAGTTTTTTTGCAATTGGTTTTAAGCTTAATTGTTTATCATTTTTATTTTTTGGGCGCCCTAAGTGACTTGTGATAATTAATGAATTTTGATTGTTTAATAGGTATTTTATTGTTGGTAAACTTTCTTTAATTTTAGTATCGTCAGTAATTTTATTATTTTTTAATGGCACATTAAAATCTACTCGAAGTAGTATTTTTTTCTGTTTAATATTTTTATTTAATATCGAATTTAATTTCATTGTGATATTGGTAATTTTAAAATAATTATCAACTTTTAAATAATTAAAGCAAATTTTTTAATAATATTTAATGTTTAGAAAATTTATCTGTTCTAATTTGAGAATGTTTTATAATTTAATTATTAAGCTTATGAAAAGTTTGAATAAAGTAATGTTAATTGGAAATTTAACAAAAGATCCAGAGCTTATTGAATTTGGTACAGGAATTAAACTTGCTAAATTTACCTTAGCTACAAATAGAAATTGGCTAAATAAAGATGGAGAAAAAAATACTTTAACTGATTTTCACCAAATAGTTGCTTGGAGAAAATTGGCTGAAATTTGTGCGAGTCATTTGAAAAAAGGTGCTGCTGTTTTAATAGAAGGCAAAATTTTTAATAATAAATATGAAGATAAAGCTGGTAAAATGAAATATTCTACAGAGGTTCATGCTGATGAAATTAATTTTATTACCTATAAAAATAATAAAGATATGGATGAAGTAAATTTAGTCACAGTTGATGAGGAATAAAATGAAGTATTGATATTTTCTAAAAGCTAAAATTCATGTACTATTAACTTAAATAAAATTAGTAGTACATGTTTTTTAGTGTAATTATTCCTACATACAATCGGTCTGATATTTTAAATAAGACTTTAGATTCTCTTTTCAATCAGTCAGTAGATTTGAGGGATTATGAAGTGATAGTTGTCAATGATGGAAGTACAGATGATACGGCCAAAGTAGCTAGTAAATTTTCTAAAAAATATAAAAATTTCCATTATTTTAAACAAAAAAATCAAGGTCAGGGAGTAGCTAGAAATACTGGCTTAAAAAAAGCTAAGGGAGAAGTTATTGTTTTAATTGGTGATGATATTGTTCCTACTTATGATTTTTTATATGAACATCAAAAATATCATTATTTGTATACTGAAGAAAATGCTGGGGTTTTAGGATTTACAGCTTGGCATCCAGAACTTAAATTAAATAATTTTATGAGATGGATGGTCGATGGTTCTTCTATTTTTGGGAAATTTGGAGGGCATCAATTTGCTTATGAAAAATTAAAAAATGGAAAATTGGCTGATTTTAATTTTTTTTATACTTCAAATATTTCTTTGAAAAGATCTTTGTTTCAGAAATTTACTTTTGACCCTAAATTTGCTGGTTATGGTTGGGAAGATATTGAACTGGGGTACAGATTATTTAAAGAGGCAGATTTTAAATTGTACTATAACTCATGGGCAGTTGGCTATCATCATCACTATATGGATGAAAATTCTTTTCCAAGAAGGATGATGGCTATAGGGAGTTCTGCTTGGTTAATACATCAAAAATATCCAGAATTGAAAAAGGTTCCTGGTTTTTTGAAAAAAGCTATTTTTCAAATTATTTCTTTTGAACCTTTTATTTGGCTATTGTGGTTAATTAAAAAGTTATCTAAAAATAGAATTTATAATTTATATTATTATATTTTATCTAAAAAATATTTTTTAAAAGGAGTAAATTTTGCGAAAAAGAAGAAAAACTAGTTTTTAGATATATTGTCTATTAAAATGAAAACAACTTTATAAAGTTATTATGAAAATCAGAAATAAAAGTTTAGTTTTATTATTATTAATTATTTTTTCGACTAGTTTCTTAAGTGGCTGTTTTAAAAAGAAGCCAGTTGAAAAGATTGAGAAAGCTACTAATGCTACTTTGGTCTATTATAAGCTGTTTGATAATGAAGATATAATGGCTCCTTTTATTCAGCAATATAAAACACTTCATCCGAATATTACTATTAAATACAGAAAATTTGATGATGAAAATGATTATTATCGAACTATTTTGAATGAATTAGCTGAAGGTGAAGGACCAGATATTTTTTCAGTACCTAATTATTGGTTAAAAAATAATTCAAAAAAAATTGTTCCTGCAAATCCACAAGCTTTTGGACCTAAACAATTTAATGATATTTTTGTGAATGTAGCTTCACAGGATGCTATTTTTGTAGATCCGCAGGATGGAATTGAAAAAGTTTTTGGTGTACCAATGGGAGTTGATACTTTAGCTGTATATTATAATCAAGAGTTGTATGAAGATAGGATTCCAGCTCAAGGTAAACCTGCTGCTACTTGGAATGGATTTAAAGATGATGTTTATAAATTAACGAAAGCTGATAATAGCTTTGAGCGTTTTGAAGTTGCTGGTACTGCAATGGGTAGATTTGATAATATCGCAAGATCAATGGATATTTTATATAGCTTAATGCTTCAATATAAAGTAGATTTTTATAATGCAGATTTAACTCAAGCTCAATTTGCAAAGCAAAATGCTATTACAGAGAGTGGAACTTCAATTAATCCAGCAACTGAAGCTTTAAATTTATATACTAGTTTTGGTTTGGCTTCTCAAAAAAATTACTCATGGAATGAATATATGGTTGAAAGTGATTCAGTGGTTAAAGAAATGGAGCCTTTTGCTAGAGGAAAAGTTGCAACTATTTTTGGATATCCTTACTTGTATGAACAAATTAAGGCTGAGATTATACAATTAAAAGCTCAAGGAGTTGCTACAATTAATCCTAATGCAATTAAAGTGGCTATGATCCCTCAAGTTAATGATCCAAATACTTCTACTGAAAAAAGGGATGCTTTTGCAAATTATTTTGTGGAAACTGTAGGGAGAAATACTGAACATCCTAATGAAGCTTGGGACTTTTTGTTATTTATTACTTCAAAAGAAAATTTAGCTTATTATAATCAAAAGACTCATCATACTACTTCAAGAAGAGATTTGATTGAAGAGCAACAAGCAGATCCAATTTATGGAGTGTTTGCTCAACAAGTAGGCTTTGCTGAAAGTTTAGTTATTTATGATTGGAATTTATATAAAAATATTTTTGGAGAGGCGATTAATTTAGTGTTACAAACAAAAGAGGTGCCGAAGACAGCTATTCAAAAGTCTGAAAAAGCAATTAATGAAATTTTGCCGACAGAGGGGATTTTACCTAAACCACCAATTATAAATACTACAAAATAAAATTTATAAATTGCAGAATTTTTTAGAAAAATGTAGAGTTTTGAGCTTTGAATTGTTTTTAATAACAATACCTTTTCAAGTTCAAACATTGATTTATAAAGCACATTTTTTAACAGGACAATTTAATTATTTTACTAGTTTTTTCTTTAATATTAGTGAGTTTTTTTTATTAATTACTTTTTTAATTTATGGTCTGGAAAAATTATTATTTGTATATGATACCAAACCTTTTTTAGAAAATTTTAATAAATATGATTATTATTTTGTTTTTAGTTTACTTGGCTTATTTGCCTGGATATTATTATCAATTTTTTGGTCAAAAGAGCCAAAATTAGCTTTATTTTTTGCTTTTAGATTTTTGGAATTACTAATTTTGATTTATTTAATATTAAATGAAGTTATTCCTCGAAATAAAATAATTAAATATTTTGCTATTGGTGCTGGTATTCAAGTTTTTATAGGATTTATACAATATTTAAAGCAGGGGAGTTTAGGGTTAATATTTTTGGGAGAAAGTCAATTTGGGGGAGATACTTTAAATATTGCAAAGATTGATTTAGGTGGGGAAAAAATAGTTAGATCTTATGGTACTTTTTCTCATTCAAATATTTTTGGTGGATATCTTTTGATTGCTTTGACTTTATTATTACAAAATATTTCTAAAAAAAATTTTAGTAAATTAATTTTATTAGGCCTTTTATTTTTGTTTGGTATTTTACTTTCCTTTTCAAGATCTGCATGGCTAGCAACTTTTTCAATATTTTTTATGATACTGACGATTAATCCAATTAAAATTAACTGGAAATATTTTTTGTTAATTTTAATGATAGGTATTTTTTCTTTAGTAGTTTTGAATTTAGATAAAATTATTATATCTAGAATATTAGATTTTTCTTTGCAATCGATAGATCAAAGGTTAATTTATTCTGACATTGCTAGCAAAATGATTTATTCACATTCATTTTTTGGAGTGGGATATGGTCAATTTGTTTTAAATATGCCTGATTATTATGGAAATGTGTTAAGTCCTTGGTTGTATCAACCTGTGCATAATTATTGGTTAATGCTATTTTCTGAATTAGGAGTTATTGGTTTATTATTTTGGGGTTTTATTGCATTAAGTATTTTTAATTTGATTGACTATGCAATGAGAAGAATAATTAAATCTGATAGATTTTATTGGAAAATGTATATTTCTATTTTATTGGGTTTATTGGTTTTATCTTTATTTGATCACTATTTATATACAACCTGGCCTGGACAAGTATTGGTGACTTTAGTTTTGGGTTTAATTTGGATGGATTTTCAAAAGAGAAAAGAAGAGTTAAATAAATAAATTTTTATTTCCACTGAGGAAATTTTCAGTTTTTTGTTTATTTTTACCTTCTAATTGTAATTCTAAAATTTCTAATGCGCCTTCTTTACAACCTAAAAACAATTGGTTTTTATCAATTTGAAATTTTACAGATAGAATGCTTTTTCCTGATTTTTTAATATTTAATAATTTTAAGTTTTTTTCTTTAACTTTGATAAAAATACCAGGCCAAGAGTAATAAGCTCTGTATTTATTAAAGATTTGTGAAGCTGTTTCTAGCGATGGATTAATAAATCCATCTAATTTTTCTATTTTTTGACAATAGGTTGCTTCACTTTCAATTTGTGCTTTTTTAGGAATTTTATTTTGTGCAATATTCATTAAAATATTAGGTAATTTTTCAGAGCCTAATTTGCTTAACTTTTGTCTTAAGGTAATATTATTGTCTTCTGGGTCAATTTCTTGTTCAAGAATTTGATAAATATCTCCTGCATCCATTTTTTTGACCATTTCCATAATTGAAAGTCCTGTTTTGAGATCGCCATTAAGTAAAGATTGTTCGATTGGGGAGGCTCCACGGTACTTAGGGAGGATTGATCCGTGTACATTAATTGCACTGATTTTTGGTATATCTAAAACTTCTTGGCTTAAAATTTGACCATATGCTATTACTACTAAAAAATCTGGATTTTGTGATTTAAGCCAATTGATTAGTTTAATATCTTTATTGAGTTTTTCTGGTTGATAAACTGGGATTTGTAATTTTTGAGCTAATTCTTTAATGGGAGGTGATTTTAGCTCTTTTTTACGGCCAAAAGGCTTATCTTCTTGAGTTATTACTGCAAGTACTTGGAAATCAGAATTTTGATTAAGTTTCTCAAGAAATTGGCAGGCAAAATCTGGTGTTCCAAGAAAAACTATATTTATCTTATTTGACATATTATAACTTGCTTTTAAGATTAATTCATAATACAATTTAACACTAAAATTTAATAAAAAAGAAGTCACAAATTATGCAGGAATTATTTATTAAAGCAGGACAGAAATTTAATGAAGCAAATAAAATTTTATGTATATCTCATAAAAGGCCTGATGGAGATACTTTAGGGGCTTCGATGGCTTTATATCATACTTTTAAAGCTATGGGGAAGGAAGTAGATTTAGCTTGTATTGATGATATTTCTGAGAGGTACTTTTTCTTGGAGGGGGTTAAAAAATTTGTGAAAGAGTTTAATTATCTTGATTATGATTTAATTTGTGTTTCTGATGCTGGAGCTTCTTATATGACAAAATTTCATGAAATTTATCCTGATTTATTTAGTGGAGCAGTTCCAGTTATCAATTTAGATCATCATGCTTCAAATGATAATTTTGGTACAATTAATATTGTGGATGTAAATAGTGCTTCAACAACAGTATTAATTTATAAATTATTTACTTTTTTGAATATTCCAATTTCACCAGTAGTTGCAACGGCTTTACTTTGTGGAATTTATAATGATACTGGTAGTTTGATGCATGGAAATACTACTTTGGAGGTATTTGAAATTACTGGAAAATTAGTAGAACTAGGTGGAAAAGTTAATATTGTTGCTAAAAATTTATTTAAAAGTACTCCTGTAAAACAGTTAAAAGTGTGGGGTAAAGTTTTAGAAAGGCTTACTTTAAGTGATAATGGAGTAGTTGCTTCTGTAATCACTCAAACAGATTTAGATGAATTGGAAGCGAAAAGTGATGATACTTCGGGTGTTGTTGATTTTATGAATGCTGTGCCTGGTTCAAAATTTACTGTACTATTGAATGAAGATGAAAAAGGTAATGTTAAAGGTTCTTTTAGGACAAGGAGAGATGATGTTGATTTAGCATTTTTAGCTGGTAAATTTGGAGGAGGAGGGCATAAAAAAGCTGCTGGTTTTACTATGCCAGGTAGAATACATCAGGAAATTAAGTGGAAAGTAAGTCCTGTTGGTGTGGAAGATAATGAAATTAAGCAAAATACTATTAAGCCTCAAAGTAATCCTGTGGAATTATTAAGCAATATTTTACAGATTCCAGAAGCTAATTTTGAAGGCTAAATTGATTTATTTGAATTTTTGCCTATAATTTGCAACATCTAATATTGTTTGTTGTTTATGTTTATTAGAAAAATATTAGGATTTATATTGGTTTTAGCTTTTGTGCTTCTGACTATTCCCAATTTTATTTTATATGGAGTGTCCAGAACATATTTAAATGAAGAATTTTATCAAAGAGATGAGATTGTTAGTAAGTCTTATGATTTTGTTATCAATAAAACTGTAAATATTTTGAGAAAAAATAGCTCTATGTTTTCTGGGTATTTTAGTGAAGATATTTTAAGAAATGAGGTAAAAAATGTGTATACTAAAGAAATTTTTTCTGAAACTTTATTTAATTTTGTTGATCAATTAATAGCTATTAAAAATGGTAAGAGTAATACTATTAAGATTGATTTAAATTCATTGAAACAAAATTTATTAACTGTTGCTAACATTTTAACATATCGAATATATCAAGAATTACCTACTTGTTCTGATTCTGGATTAAGTGATGTATTGTCTAGCATTGAACCTCCTCAATGTATTATTGCTAATATTCCTTATGATAGAATGATAAGGCCAATATCAGAAAATTTTAATGCGACGGTTTATAATAATATTCCTGATGAATTAAGTGGATTAGAGGGATTAATTCCTGTGGGCTTTTTAGTGAAAATTGATTTTTATAAAAATTTATTATTTATCTTTTTGATTGTAATTATTGCTTTAATTGCTTTAACAGTTTCTGATAAATTAACAATTATTGTCAGTTTTATTAGTCAAGGATTTTTATTTGGTGGAATTTTAGGAGTAATTTTTTCTACTTTGATGTTTAGCCAATTAGGTTTTGTTATTAATGCACAAATTGGTGATGAAATTACAATGAAGCTTTTTGAATTTTTAATTGGATTTTTACAAGATGAAATACAGAGAATGTCTATATTATTTATTTTAGTTGGCATGATCCTGTGGTTGATTAAGTTTATTTTGAATAGAACAATTGAAAATAAGGTGGTAATGAAGCTAGATTGATGAAAAGAGCTATTCAATTAAAAAAGTTAGAAGATGAGATAAGAAAATGTTCGAATTGTGATTTGTGTATGGCTTGTACAAATCCAGTACCTGGTTATGGAAATTATTTTGCTAAAGTAGTTTTTATTGGTGAAGCTCCGGGTAAGGAAGAAGATTTACAAGGATTACCTTTTGTGGGTGCTTCTGGTAAATTTTTAGATAAATTGTTGGAGTCGATAAACTTAGATAGGGAAGATATTTATATCACAAATTTAGTAAAATGTAGACCTCCAAATAACAGAGATCCAAATCAAAATGAGATTGATCAATGCTTTAAATTTTTGAAGAGGCAAATAGATTTAATTTGTCCGATGCTGATTGTGACTTTAGGGAGATTTTCGATGAACGCTTTCTTACCTGAAATTAAGATTTCTCAGGCTCATGGACAAGTTTTTAAAGTAGAAGGTTTATTTGAAAAAACTGAGTTCATTATGCCAATGTATCATCCAGCTTCGGCTTTATATAATCCTAAATTGAGGTCTGTTTTAACAGAAGATTTTGTGAAACTTGGAGAATTATTAATAAAATTGAAGAAATAGATTGTTTGTAGTACTTTGTTAAAGTAATAAAAAAAAATGACTCATAATAAATATATTTTAATTTTGACTGTAGCTGCATTGATTGGTTGGCTTGCTTTTTATTTAGTCATTAATAAATTAGATCCTTTTGCTTCGACTGGACTTGCTTTAGCGATGTTTTTTATTAGTTTATTTTTTGCATTGACCTCGACTTTTACAATTATTGGTTATTATTTTAGAGTTTGGTTTAATAAAAATGAGATTTATTATGATCATATTAATGTCTCAATGCGACAGGGAATTTTACTAACTTTAATTACTTTGGGATGTCTTCTTTTTCAATTATTAAGCGTTTTGACATGGTGGTCTGGTTTACTTTTGATATTGTCAATTAGTATGATTGAGTTTTATTTAGTTGCTAAGGATTAAGTTTATAAAACGGCAGAAGCCCCATTACAATTAAGTAATGGGGCTTCTTATACTGTACTTCTAGGTGTATTTCCCACAGGTAATGTGAGAAAGGCACGACGTTGAAGTACAGTTTTATTTTTTTGCTCGATGCGGATTTCGCGGAGCGAAGGGCTCAACGCGTTATGATCGCGGAGCAGAGGCATGGTTTTACTTCCTTAATGCCAGGGAAGAGCTTCTATTTTTAATCTCTGAAGCTTAAGAGATCGACCCTTAGAATGTTGTGATAACAAACTAAGGAGTCTCACTCAGTTCTTATTACTCCCCCGAGTGTAAAGGGAGGTCCTATTTATTTAAAGTCCCTGGACATTTGGACTTGCCACCAAGGTAGTATACCTGGTGGACTTTTCCCTTTTTGATTAATGTCCCTAGGGTGGGGACATGCTTTGGAAGGTCTCTTAGTAGATAACGATCCAAAGCTTCCGCCTAGGTTTGCACCTAGGGGAGTAGAAGTTGCCCCTATTGATTAATGTCCCTGGGGCGAGGGCCGAGCTTTGGAGAGGCCTATTAACTCCAAAGCGTCACACTCAGTTTTATTACTCCCCTGAGCGTAGAAGGGAGGTCCTACTTTTTCGAAAGTCCCCGGACCGTGGGACGTCAAGTCTTAGAATGTACTTTAATACAAACTTTGACTCTCACTCAGTTTTATTACTCCCCTGAGTGTAGAAGGGAGGAGTGCCTCAATTATTTTATATCCCAGAGGCTTAGGATATTAAACCTTGGAAAGTTTTAAAGACAGTCCAAGGCTACCACTCGAGTTTTTGTGAACTCGAGTGAGTAGATTTGCTCTTATTGATTTTTGTCCCTAGAGCGAGGGACATGCTTTGGAATGTCTCTTAGTAGATAACGATCCAAAGCTTCCGCCTAGGTTTGCAACCTAGGGGAGAAAAAGTTGCCCCTATTGATTTTTGTCCCTGGGGCGAGGGACCGAGCTATAGAAAGTTTTTTGAAAACAATCTAATGCGTCTCACTTAGTTATTTTACTCCCCTGAGTGTGAAAGGGAGGCCGGCACTTACTCGTACGGTCGCACTTGTGGTGCGACCGGTGGTGCTTGCGTCCCAGCTGGAGCGGGGATTTGGCAAGCCCCACACGGTGGTGGGGGGGGCGGTGCCGGCGGCTTGGGACGAGGAGGCACCGGTTTCGGTGACTCCTTTCGGCAGCAACCGTCATTGATGACGGTTACTGCCACCGACTGCGTCCCCGCTGGAGTCGCAGTCGGTGCTGACTCCGTCGGCCCCGACGGAGTCGGCGGGGACGGTGGAGGTGCCGCCGAGACACTCCACCAATGCCCGAGGCCCAGGGCCCCGAGTATCGCCAACGCCACCGCCGCCGCGGCCAGTAGCCAGGCGGGAACCCCACTTTCGTGGGTGGTCACCACCGGGTTGGTGGCCGGCGTCGCAGCCGGTGCTGGTGCTTGTGGAGGTGCACCGGGCCTGTATCGCCCAGCTCCGCCGCGGCGACCGCCGCGGGAGCCGCGGCCATCACTACCTCCCCCCTGCCCTTTTTGAGGGTGAGGATAGTAGTGATTGTGAACGGTCGGGGTCGGAGACCCCTGTGCCGCTTGCCTTGCGGCAGCGGCGGCCCGCTGCTGCTGCAGGGCCATCGCCCACGCAGCAGCAGCGGATGTTCCCCCTTTGTTGGGGGAGGAATTGGTTTTATTACTGTTTTTTCTTGACATGACTGTACCTCCTCCCTTGGCGGGAGCCTGGGGGAGACTCCCCAGAAAAGAGTAAAAGTAAATCCGAGACCATCCCAAACTTACTTTTACCAAAACTTGTTCATAACAGAGAGAAATTTACCAATAAAAAACGTTGTTTAGTCATTGTTGTAGTAATGGAGTGATTTATCCTTGATATCGCTACGAATAAATTTTGTAATTGAGGAAATTATTAGTAAATTTTCTCTCTGTTTCTATTTGCTTTTTGTCAATGATCTCGCTTTTTTAAAATAAATGAAATTATTTTAAGGTGTAAATTTAACGACTTTATATATATTTGTCAAGTATTTTTTTAAAGTGGCTTTTTTTGCCAGGTAATTCTAATTTTATTAGTAGATTTCTCTCTGTTACTTTTACTATTTTTCAAAGGACTTAGAAGAAGTATTTCTATTTAAGATGTGATTTTATCATATTATTATTTTC
>CAUJCM010000002.1 GCA_963169655.1 Patescibacteria group bacterium
ATTGGGCAGGGTTTCACGGGCGGCGCCCTCGCCTGTAACCCTGTAAGCTGCGATTGGGACACCTCTGCGTGTACCATGCCAGCAAGTTGTGGGAATGGAGTGAAAGAAACCGGCGAAGTCTGCGACGGAGCAGACTTCGCCGGCGCAAGCTGCGCTTCGATCAAGGGAGCAGGTTGGACGGGTGCGCTCGTCTGTAATGCCTGTAGCTCGATTGACAGTAGCGCTTGCAATCCTCCGGCTCCTGCATGCGGTGACGGGACCTGTAATGGTTCCGAAACCTGCTCCACTTGTCCTCAAGACTGTGGGGTGTGTTGTGGGAACGGTATCGCAGACAATGGTGAGGTCTGCGACGGATCGGACTTGGGCGGGGCGACCTGCTCGAGTGCGATGGGAGCCGGTTGGTCAGGCTCCCTTGCTTGCCAAAGCAACTGCTCGTTTGACACGTCTTCCTGTATCGCCCCAGCGAGCTGTGGTGATGGAGTGAAGAACGGGTCAGAGCAGTGCGATGGTGCTGATCTGGGAACATCGACCTGTGCAAGTGTGATGGGAGCCGACTGGGTCGGTAACCTTGGGTGTCAGAGCAACTGCTCTTTTGACACCAGCGCTTGCTCATACCCATACGGGGTGAAGGTCCTGTCCGGTGACTGCCGGGTTGTGGGATCCGATCCTCTGATGGGTGCTATCAAGTTTGATAGCGCGGGTCAATGCGAGTTCAGCTTCACGCCGAAGGATGGCTCTCAAGCCAATACCTTCCGTGCGAAGTCACTACTTGCAGGGCTCTCGCTGTCATATGTGGTAGCAAAACTCCCCTCTAAGTCCTCCTTCTCGATTCCACCTGGAATCAGGTGGGAGGAGGAAGACAGCAAGGGGAATGAGAAGCTCTTCGCCTATGGCATTGGTGCTGGAGTAGTTTTGGGAGATGAAGGCACGGGATTTGTCTTTGACACTTCCTTGCCTGAGTATCCTGAAACCTACTTCAGCGTCACCCACGGAAAAGTCTGCTTTAGTCGCGGGGAGTATATTCCTGCGAACTTCTTTGCAGACATTGACGTGGGAGCCAGTACTGGGTGCCTTCCTGCTGGATGGAGCGTTACCATTAACGTCGATACACAGACGGTAGTGAGTGGCCCTTCTGATGGCAGTGGTGGTGCTGGCGGTGCCGGTGGCCAAGGTGGTAGTGCAGGCGAAGGTGGTTCTGGAGGCAGTGGAGCTAATAGCTCTGGTGCTGGAGGGACTGCTGGATCTGGCGGTGAAGGTGGTCTCGGAGGCAGCGGAGCGAATAGCTCTGGTGCTGGAGGGACTGCTGGATCAGGAGGTATTGGAGGTAGTGATGCTGGCGGAAGCGCTGGCACAACTACTTCCAAAAAACCCTCTGATGACGATGACTGCGGATGCAGAGTTGCTGGAAATCCTGGTTCTTCCAGGGTCCCTGCGATGATGCTTCTAGCAGGTATTGCTATGATAGCAATTCGTCGTCGCCTTCGCTAAATAAGTCCGGGTAAGCTTCCCCGGCCTGAAAGCTATGAGAATGACGTCCGTATTTGTCTTCTTCACAGCTCTCAGTTGTTGTCCCCCTCCTCAAGTTTTGTATGCTTGGGGAGGGGGAGGTGGATTTGAGCTCTCAACTAAGAGGTGCTTAAAATTCCAAAAAAATGAACCCTATTTTCCAATTTGTGGAGAATAGGGTTTTTTTGTGTTGTTTGAGAAAATCCACCCCGTCAAATTCTTTGAATTTGACACCCCTCAAGAGGGGAAGGTTTTCCTCAAGTATCTTTGGTTTACTAACCATGTCCACCCCTTCCTAAATTTTGAAAGATAGTGTAAAACGGTTTTATGAAAATATTATCCATAGAAACATCTTGCGATGAAACTGCAGTAGCTATTCTTGAAGGAGAAGGTAATCGAGTAAAGGTTATCTCTTCTGTAATTGCTTCTCAAATTGATATTCATAAACTAACTGGAGGTGTAGTCCCTGAAGTTGCGGCAAGAGAACATGTAATAAAAATTAATGCGACTATTCAAGAGGCTATTCAAAATGCAAATTTGACTATTCAAGACATAGATATTTTTGCAGTTACACGAGGTCCTGGTCTACTCAGTTCATTAATAGTTGGTTATTCAGCTGCTTATACTTTAGCCAAAGTTTTAAATAAGCCCTTAGTTCCGGTACACCATATAGCTGGACATATTTATGCGAATTGGCTGAATCTGGAAGAAGATATTCAATTTCCTGTAATGGTTTTAACGGTTTCCGGAGGGCATAATGAATTAGTACTATTAAAGGACAATTTAAATTTTGAATTAATAGGAGAAACTTTGGATGATGCAGCTGGTGAAGCATATGATAAAGTAGCAAGACTTTTGGGACTTGGATACCCTGGAGGACCAGAAATAAGTAGGGTAGCAAAAGATGGAGATAAAAACTTTATTGAATTTCCAAGAGCTTTAAATAAATCAAATAACTTTAATTTCTCTTTCTCCGGACTAAAAACCGCTGTACTTAGAGAAATAGAAAAATTCTATCAAGAAAATGGACAACTTACAGATCAATTTATTAAAGACTGTGCTGCTTCATTTCAAGAAGCTATAAATGATAGTCTAAGTCAAAAATTAATTTTAGCGGCAAAAAAATATCAAGTAAAAGAAATACATTTAGCTGGTGGTGTCTCTGCAAATCAAAATTTAAGAGAAATGGTAACAGAAAAAATAAAAAAATATAAATTGGAGGTTAAGTTTCGATTTAATGAAAACTTAAGTTATTGTACAGATAATGCTGCAATGATAGGATGTGCGGGATATTATATATTTAAAAAAGATTCTGAAAAATATAGTTCTAATACTGTAAATTTCCCTTTACCACAATTAAATTTATATGAAGAAAAATATTAATACTAAAAAAAATAAAAGAACAATTTGGTTAGTAATATTTTTTATATTAGGTGTAGTCTTATTTATTCATGCTATTTACACTGCAGGTATCAAAAATATTATTGATTCTATTGTAAAATTTTCATTAACTCATTTTTTAATTCTACTAGTATTATCATTACTAAATTTTTATCTATATAGTTTGAGGTGGGAGATCATAGTTGGTTCAATTCATAAAGAAAAAAAACTTCCATCGATGATATTTTTTTGGAATAGACTTGCAGCTTATGCTATGAGCTATATTACTCCATCTGCTCAATTAGGAGGAGAACCTTTACGAGTAATTCTCACTATAGATGAAGGAATACCAAAAAATAAAGCTGTCTCGTCTACTATTATAGATAAAGCATTTGAATCATCTGTATTAATTTTATTTATTTCATTTGGGACTTTAACTGCAGCTTTTGATTCGAATATTGGAATGACTGGTAAGCCTTTTTTAATTTTAATTAGTTTAATTTTAATTTTTATTGTGTTCTGGTTTTACTATACTTCATTTAAAAATATTGGTTTTTTAAGTTCTTTGTTTAAGATTTTCAAAATTTCAAAAATTAAAAAATTAAAAAATTTTGAAAATAAGTTGAATATTTTTGAAAAAGAAATGAATCAATTCTATCACGAGAATGCAAAAGAAATGTGGAAACTAATTTTAATAAGTATAATTACTATTTCCTTTCTTTTAGTTGAGCACTTTATAGTAGCTTATTTTATGGGTGTAAAACTAACTTTTCTCCAAGTATTTCTTGCTAGCACGGTACCTTATATTGCTTATTTCCTACCGCTTCCTGGAGGTATTGGAGTACTTGAAAGTGGTCATGCTACTATGTTTATGCTTTTAGGTGTTAATATAAACGCCATTGCTTTTGTTTTTATTATTAGATTAAGAGATTTTGTTTTAGTTGCTTTGGGTTTAGGTAGAATCTGGTACAAAGGTTTAAAAATTTTAAAGAAAAATTAATTATTAGCTTTGCCTGTTAATTTTATTTGTAGTATATTTAAGTTCGTGTAGGCCTATTATGGCTTTATTTATCTATAAAAAAAATTATGGTTAATGATCAAAAACATATTGATGAGTATTTTGAGACCGAAGAAGAAATAGAAGGTGAAGGCAAGACTCCTCCTTTTCAGACTCCGAAAGGAGTGCATGATATTCTACCTCATGATCATGAATTTCATACATATATTAAAAAGATTGTAAGACATCGTAGCAGACAAGCTGGATTTAAGAGGATAAGTACTCCTATATTTGAATTTACTGAAGTCTTTAAGAGAACTATCGGAGAAGCTACAGATATTGTAAGTAAAGAGATGTATACATTTGAAGATAAAAAAGGTCGGTCTTTAACTTTAAAACCAGAAGGTACAGCTTCAATTTGCCGTGCTTATATTCAACATAATATGAAAGATTTACCTCAACCAGTTGAATTATTTTACTATGAACCACATTTTAGATATGACAGACCACAAGCAGGAAGATATAGACAATTTTGGCAATATGGTTTTGAGGTAATTGGGGAATCAGATCCTGCATTAGATGTTCAATCAATTCTATTAGCTTATAAAATTTTTGAAGATCTTGGTATCGCCCATACTTTAAAATTACAAATTAATAATATTGGTGATTTAAATTCAAGGAAAGTATATGTAGAAGCATTAAGAGATTATTATTTTGGTAAAGAAAGATATCTTTCTGAAGAAGACAAAATTAGGCTTCAAAAAAATCCTTTACGAGTTCTTGATTCTAAGTATGAAGATACAATTATTCTCAATCAATCAGCTCCTAAATTTAAAGATTTTATTTCTCCTGAAAGCCAGGCGTTCCACGAAGAAGTATTAGAATATTTAACTGATTTAGGAATTGAATATACTGAAAATAACTCTTTAGTTAGGGGTTTAGATTACTATAACCAAACTGTTTATGAATTTTGGGATGAAAAGAAAGGAGCACAAAATTCAGTTGGAGGTGGCGGGAGATATGATGGTTTAATTGAGATGCTTGGAGGTCAACCAACTCCTGCAATTGGCTTTGCTATGGGAATTGAAAGAGTTATTGCACAAATGAAAAGACATAAAGTAAGAGTACCAAGTAAAGATGATTTACATGTTTTTGTTGCACAGCTAGGTAGAGAAGCTAAAAAGATTTGTATTCCTTTAATTAATCAATTACGAGATAGAGGTGTGAGATCGATGGGAGCTTTGGGTAAAGGAGCAATTAAAAATCAGTTGAAAATTGCTGATAAGTTTAAGGCTCCATATTGTATTTTGATTGGACTTACAGAAGTGAGAGACCAAACTGCAATAATCAGAAATATGATTAAAGGTAGCCAAAGGACTGTAAAAATGAGTGAAGTAGTAGATGAAATTATCAAGAGTGTTGGTAAAGAAAATTTAGATTTTTATAATCCTCAAGACCCAATAGATTTGTAATCTAATTATTTGATTATATTTTAAAGATAATCGTATTAAAAAAATTTCTTTAGAAAGAGTTAGAATAATTTAAATATCTTTATTCTTTGTACTTGTATTATTATAAATTCAATACTTTATCCAATTGCTTCACAAGAAAATAAATCAAAAAAATATAGATAATTTAAATCAACTTTTTATTAAAAGCATTAATAAATGTTTAAATAATAAATATATTAGAATTTTTTTTATTATATTCACACTAATCATGTTGATTTTTGGGTCTAGGTTATTTATCAGTGAACCCCCCTTTCATACTGAATGGCTACAAAATAATACTGATTATGCCATACAAAGAGAAAAATTTGCCAAATGTATTGCTAGTAGTGGAGCAACTATGTTTGGGGTTGATACTTGTCCGTATTGCCAACAGCAAAAGAAATTATTTGGAACAAGTTTTGCTGAAATTAATTATGTAAATTGTGATTTTGACAAGTTAATTTGCCAAGAAAACAATATTTATTCCTACCCTATTTGGGAAATAAATGGTAATCTTGCCCTTGGTTATCAAAGTTTCGATCAACTAGCGCAATTAACTAATTGTACTGCTCCAAAATTATAAATTAAAAATTTAATTTTAAAATTATGGCCACTCCTAAAAAAAATGTGAAGAAAACTACGGTAAAAACTAGTTTAAAGAAGAAAGTATCACCAAAGAAAGTGTCAGTATCACAAGACCTAAAAAAGGAACCTATAGTAAAAACTACTACCCGACAGGTTGAAACTAAGGTTGATCAACAAGATGAGAATGTAGGCACATTTTCATGGTGGGCTTTACTTTCTACAATTTTAATTTTAGTTTTTGTAACAATTTTGGTTTATCAGAATAATGTTACATTTAGACAAAATGTTAATAAATTTGTAGCTTCAACTGGGCTAGTTTCTGAAAATAATAATACGTCTAATACAGTAAATAATGCTCCAGTATTTAATATGAAGATGAATATTGTCTATAATAAAGATGATGCTTATATGGAAAAGACAATTAAAGATTATTTAGTAAATATTGAAAATAATCTTGGTAATACTAAAGTAGATGCTAATTGGGTAGATAAAAATAGTGATGAAGGAAAAGCAATAATTGAAGCTTTAAATGCAAAATTCTTACCAATATTTACAACAGATTCTTCTATTACAAAACATCCAAAATATACTCAATTTGCACCTGCAATTAATGTTGTTGGAGATATTTACCATTTCCAATCTGAAGGTATGGAATATTTAGTTACTCCTGAAGTAAATGATGCTAATCATATGGGAGCAAATCCAGAAACTGCAAAAGTAAAGATTATTGAATATATGAGTTTAACTTGCTCATATTGTAAAACAATGCAACCAATTCTTGAGAAAGCTATGGATAAATATGGTAAAGATGTCGTTTGGGTAGTTAAACACTATGATAGAGGTGGAATTGACTCTTTGCTTGCACAAGGCGCTGAGTGTGCAGCTGAACAAAATAAATTTGAAGAAATGATGAGTGATGTTTTTGCAAGACAAAGTGAAATTGGATCAGCTATTACTTCTGAAGAGACTATGAAAAAAGATGTAATTGAACAATTAAAGATTTCTGCAAAGAATGTAAAAATTAATACAGACAAGTTAGCTAGCTGTGTTGAATCTGGAAAATATGCTCAAAAAGTTGAAGATCAAACTAAAGAAGGATTAGAATTTGGCATTATGGGTACTCCTGGTTTCTTCATAAATAACAGATTTATTGGAGGAGCTACTGATGAAGAAACATTTATGAAGATTATTGAAGAACAATTAAATTAATGACTTTGAATTTTAATAAATATTATTTCTCAAGAAAATTATTATTAATTAGCTTAATAAGTAGTCTAGTATTTAACTGGACTACTTTAAGTTTTGCACAAAATAATATTTTTACTGATGTTACTAAAGATAATAAATATTATTTTGCAATTAATTTTCTCAAAGAAAAAAATATTATTAAAGGTTATGATGATGGTACTTTCAAGCCAGATCAAACAATAAATAGGGCTGAAGCTTTAAAAATAGTATTCTTGTCTCGTGATATGCTTGGCTTACCTGGTGGAAATGAAGCTAAAATTTCTTTTCCAGATGTAAAAAACAGTGATTGGTTTGCGAGTTTTGTTAAGAAAGCGGTTGACCTTAAAATTGTAGAAGGTTATCAGGATGGAACTTTTAAACCTGCAAATCAAATTACTGCAGGGGAGAGTTTAAAGATAATGATGACTGGTTTAATTAAAAATTATCAAATAAGAGATGTGAAAGAGAATCCTTTCACTGATGTTGTGATTGATCAATGGTATACTCCATATTTAGCTGATGCAAAAAATTTACAATATATAGAGGCAAATGTAGATGGTAGTTATGCACCAAACCGCTCTATGAGTCGTGGTGATTTTGCAGAAGCAATTTATCGAATTTTATATACACAATTAAATAATTTAGATAATTTTCCATTAAATCTAAATTGGCCTTACTGTAATAATTATGAGCTCGGATATAAAGTGAAAACTCCTTTAAATTGGGATGTGTTAGCAGTTGATAATCAGATGATTATATGGAGGAAAGACAATGACAATGGTCAAGTTAGTTTTGCTAGGGTATATCCAAATAGTGCTGTGGCAATTATAGCTGTAGATATGAATAGATCTAAACTGTCACTTAATCAGTTTATGAAAAAAATTGAATATGGAGATAAATCTAATACTGAAGTAATAACTTTAAATGGACTCCCTTATGCTTCTGTTTATATTGAAGAAAGTGGATTGCAAGATAGTTATTTTCAAATGCCTGATGGAAGAATTGTAATTATTTATTCTCAAATTGGTGATGGAAATATGAAAGATCAATTAAAGAATGAATTAAAATATATTTTAGGAAGTATTAGAAGTTCAAATAAACCTCAAGAGGGAGAGAAAAATTGCTTCAATATTCAAACTAATAGTGAGGAGGAAAATAATGTGAATACTTTAAACCAATTAAAAAATGATATTCTTAAACAAGTTTTGGCAGAAGGTAAGGCTGATAGTGTTTTGAGTAAAGTAAATGATAAAATTATTATTGAAACAGATAGTATTGGTATTGGAACTGGTCCAATTGATTATTATTTTTCAGAGAGCTTGAATTTTACAATAAAAGTTGATAGAAATGCAAAGACAATACTAGCAACAAAGACTGGTAAAACTACAGCATTTTAATCCCAATAATATGAAAAAAATATTAAATATCACCTTAGGCCTATTGTTCTTAACATTATTTTCTGCTTGCCAATCTAATACTGAAATTCTAGAAAATAATAATGATGTCCCAAAAGAGGTGGTTGATCATGGTATTCCTTTTACAAATGGGCCTGATAGTGAACCTAATATCAAAGGACCAGATTCTTTGCCACCAGAAAGTAATTTAAGTGAAAAACAAGCTAATAATCTTGTAAGTCAGGCACAAGCAATTACAACTTCAGAAAGTATTCGTTTAACTCTTCCAAAGAAGACAGAATAAGAATATTTTAACTTTCAAAAGTATATTTCACTCCTGGTTTTAGTTTTTTATTGGTTTTAGAGCTTTTAGAGATGATATTTTCATCTTTTGCTTCATCTAATTTTGATTCTTTTGCGGATTGAATATTTTTTTGCTTTTTAATTTCTTCTACCTGAATATTTTCAATAGTTTCTTTTAAATTATTAGGAATTTTTGTAAATGTTTCATCCCCTTTTTGGAGGAGATTTAATCTTTTGGCTTGATAATCTAGGATTTTTTGAATAACCATTTGTCCATGGCTTTCAAAACTAGCATCTTTAATTCTAAAACCTGCAGCTTTATGATGTCCCCCACCGCCGAATAAAGAGGCAATTTCACTAGCATCTAAATTATCAGATAAAGTTCTTAAACTTCCATATAAAAGTCCATCAGATTTTTCTTTTAAAAGTAAAACTATATCCGTATTTGGAGCGTTAGACATTAATTCATCAATTATATCGCCTGTTTCATCAGCTGAACTACCTGTATCTAATAAATCTTTATGAGAAATTTTAGACCAAAGAAATCTGTGATCTTTTTCAATTTTGATATTAGAAAGAACTCTTCCCCAAAGTCTTAATGTAGAAAGTTTTTTAGTTTTATAAATATTTTGAATAATTTCTTGCTGTCTTGCTCCCCTTTTAATTAATTTTGCAGAATTTGCAAAAGATTTTGGATTGGTATTGGAATGTTGAAAAGATCCGGTATCAGTAATAATTCCAGCAAGTAATAAAGTAGCAATATCCTCATCAATTAGCTCTTTTTCATATTTCTCTTCCATTCCTTCAATGATACTTAAAGTAATTTCAGTAGTGGAAGAACTTAAAACATCGATGTAATTAACTAAACCAAATTGCTCATTAGAAATGTGATGATCAATATTAATTACTGGTAAGTCAGTGAATAATTTAACATTATCTTCATAGAATTTACCTAATTGCTGTAAAGAAGCAGTATCAACTGTAATAATTAAATCATAAAGATTTGGGCCTTGAGAAAAACTAATATTTTTCTGTGAAAATTGTCCTGACTTTGCAGTTAAAATAATATTAACTTTATTTTCTTCGACTTGGCTTTCAATACTCCCTAGTTCTGCTTTCAATGTATCTAATGTAATAATAAAGTCTGGGCTTGGTGAAAATTCATTTGAAACTGCATTAATCATTGGTAGAAATTCTAATGAATCTGGAATTGGATCAGCACAAACTACTGTGTTTTTTTTATTTAACTTTTGAAGAGCTAAATACAAAGCAATAGCACTACCAAGAGAATCACCGTCTGGAGGACTAGAAGGCATAATCAAAATACTTTCAGCTTGATCTATTAATTTGGTTATTTGTAAGATACGGTTATTCATTCGATTTATTTTAAACCATTTGTATATTATAAAATAAAATATCTATTTTGTAAAATACAAGTATAGATTTAAATGATTGTTAAGTATTTTTTGGTTTAGCTACTAATTGACTCAAATATTTTTCTTTAATTTTAGCAATTGAAGAACGGATCGCTAATTTAGTTTTTTCAATTCCATCTTGAATTGGTGACTCTATTGCCTCATTTTGACTACTTGGTGTTTGCTCTTCATTATTGTCATTTGCTGGTTTTTGATCTAGCTCAAACCTAAATGGAGAATTGATCATATTATTAAAGATTGGACCTCCTTGTGGTACTACCTGTTTTTGTGGAGTAGTAGTTTGATATTGAGCAGGTTTTTGATCTTGAGTTACTGGGACAATATATTTTAAAGATTTATTTAAGTAATTATTATAACTATTTTCTTTTATACACCAAGCTTTATGCATAAAAGCTATGCCACTTCTAGCATCTTTATCTTTATATTTTATTCCAATATCCCTGATTCTTCTGCAAATATCTGTTTTAATTTCATTAAAATCATTATAAACAACCAATTTGGAAGGATCTGTTTCTTGTTGCATTTGTCTTGCTGCTTCTTCAAAAGCTAATTTGAAAGTAGGAGCAGCAGTTTTCATTTGTTCTAAAACTGGATTTGATTTTGGATCTATATCTGGGGCATACCCAATAATATCTGGTGGGGCAACTAATTGAACTGGAGTTTGGAATAATTCAAAAAATTTTCTTGCCCCTAAATCAGCACCATTTTTCTCCCATTGACCAGTTTTTTTAAAATATTCTAAACTAGTTAATTGATTTTGGAAGAAACCTCTTACCCATTTATTGTCTATATCTTGTTTTAAGGCATGCACTAAAAATGCCTCCATCATTACTAATCTTTTTTCAATATCAGTTTCTTTTCCTGTTAAAACAAATTTTCCTTTTGCCTTAGCAGCTTCAATTTCTTGATTATCTTGTAAATAATCCACTTTTACCTGGCCAGCTATGTCTTTGATGGTGGCTACTAGACCTGAAGATTGCTTAATGGTAGCCAAATATTGATTATAACCTGGAGCATCAAAATCCATTTTATAAATACCTTTTTCTCTTTTCTCAGATTGACTTTCTGTTTGTATTTCTTCTTTTACCTTATTATCTTGAGATTGAGTTTTAGTATCACTAGTTTTTGACTGTAATTCTAAATCTTTATTATTTGTAGCTAATTTATTGGATTGATTTGGAGCTTCAGTGGAGTCAGTATTAGACACGGATTGATAAATTCTATAGCCACCAACTGCACCTCCTAATGATAAAGCGCCTAACAATGCAATTGTAGAAGCTCTTTTTCTTTTTTTATGAGTTATGTGATTAGTTTCCTGTGTTAACAGTGTGGAATGATCTTTAGTTTTGAGATAATCACTTGGTTTTGGAAAATATTCAGGAAGTGGAGATAAGCCATCTTCTGAATGATTAAGTTCTTGTTTAATTAAAGTTGGAGCAGGTGTTGAAATTTTATCCTGAACTTTAGGCTCTTTTTTTGTACTTGGAAGAGATGGTTCCTCTTGTTGCATAGAGGCAGAAGGTTGAACTACCTCTGCTTTTTCAATTTTTTCAACTTTTGCTATTTGTTCATCGGATATGTTAATAATAACTTTTGGAAATTTATGATCACTAATTTTCTGTACAGGTAATTTGATGCCGGATTGACTTTCTTTCCTGTTTTGAGGCTTTTCCATAATTAAAGTACCTTGTCTTGTTTTTGGTAAATGGCTAAACGCTTCTTCATCAGACAATTTTGTAGTAACCTTTAAATCTTTTTGTCCCTGAGGTAATGTAACGGCGTTTTGATTGTCATCTTTTGCTTTTTTCTCGATCTCATCTATTTTCTGCTCTGTAACTAAAATAGTTTCATCTTTATTAACTGATTCTGAATATTGATTTTGCTGATCAATACTCAACACTGTATCACTATTTTCAACTGTTTTTTTAGAATCACTATGGGCTTTCACACCTGCCTTTAATGTTACTGGAACCTGTTCTATTATTTTTGTATCAGACAAGTCTTTTTCCATACCTTGACTGTGATTATTATCTTCTTTTTGAATATTTTGTTCTTGTGAAATAACTTGGTCGTCAATAGTTTTATCTTCATCTTGGATTTCAAAATGAGCTTTTTGAAAAGCTTCTGTAATTGCTGGAGATTGAGCAACATGATCAATTAAATCCCAAGGAACATTATTTTTTGGAATTTCTGGAACTTCAATTTCTTGCTCTGGCCTTAAATTATTTTTAACACCAACGTCACCAATACCAATTTGTGTCTTGGTATAAACGATATTTTCTTGTTGTTTTGAAGAATTTAAATTAGCTGTATTTTTATAAAGTTGAATTAATGTAAAATCATATTCATGCAAACTTTTAGAACCTTGATTATGTTTGGCTAATAATTCATTAAATTCATTGATTAATCCTGCTTTGTCAAAAATAATTTTTACTTGCTGTATAGTTCTATACGCAGATTCCATAAAACTAACTGCTTCTGAACGATTTTTATCATTTAATCTAATTAAAGTTTCTAATGTTTTAACAATATTAGAAAATAAAGCATCTAAATAAGCATCTATTCTGTCAAAATCTTCCTCCTCAAACGCTTTAGATAGAAGTAATAATCTTTGTGAAACCTTGTCTAGAATTTCTTTAACTTGACTATCTATATTTTCTCTTTGATAAACTTTTGCTAGAATATCGAAAGATTTTGAAATACTTGATATTGTAGTTGTATCTAATTTGCTTTTAAACTGTTCCATATGGACTTTTTATAGAGAGCTTAATCTAAACAATTTATTTAAATATGTCAAGTTGTGGAAGGTTTGATGTCTATAACTTGTAATTGAATAGACTGATGTCCTTTCCAAGTATTGTTTTCTAAAGAAAAAACTATATCAAGATGCCTTAAATGAGTAATTTGGTCTATTAATTTACCTAATTTAAAAGCAATACAAGAATATCTATTACCAATTTCTGTTTTTACTAAAAAATGAAGATGATTTTGATCCTTTCCAACTAATTTTGGATCTACGATTTCAATATTTTTTAACATAAAAAGTGGTTTTTCATTTTCAACTCCAAAAGGCTCCATTTGGCTAATTAACTTCATTAGCTGGTCTGAAATATCTTTGGAGTCCAGTAAAGCGTCAATTTTAATTGTTGGATGATTTTCTAGTCCGTTCAATTTATCTTTAGCAAATTGAGTCACTCTTTCAACAAATGCTGAATATTTGTCTTTGCTAATACTAAAACCTGCTGCTTGCGCATGACCACCATAATGAATTAATAAATCTTTTACGCTGTTTAATACTTCAACAGCATTTAATTCTGTGGTGCTTCGGAAAGATGCTACTAAATGTTCATCAAATTCTTGCAGAGCTATAGTTGGTAGATTTGTTTTTTCAACTACCCGACTGCAAATCAATCCAAGAATACCAACATGCCAATCAGGGCTTGATGCAATAAAAATTTTATGGTCTTCTGCCCAATTGGCTACTTTTTCTTCTACTTCTAAAATAGCATTTTTGACCATTTCTTGTCTTTCCTGATTAAGTCTTTCTAAATTTAATGCTTTAGACTTGCCTTCTTCAATGTCCCCTTGATGAAGCAACATCTGCAAAGCATAGTAAGGATGATCAATCCTACCTGCTGCATTGATCCTAGGACCAATTTTAAAACCAATATCATGTACTCCAAGCTTTTGACTTAAATCAATGCCTGCTGATTCCATTAAAAGTTGCAAACCTTCCCAATTAGAATTTTGCATTGCTTCTAGACCATATTTTACGATAACTCTATTTTCATCTAATAAAGGACCGAGATCTGCAACTGTTCCAAGACTAGCCAAATCTAATAAAGAGTAAATCAGTTTATCTCTTTGTTCAGAGGGAAGTAGGCTTGTAATTAAAGCAGTAGCGAGTTTATAAGCTACTCCTGCACCAGTTAATCCTTTGAATGGATAATGACAATCCTCTTGTTTTGGATGTAAAATTGCATAAGCTTGGTCTGGAATTTGTTCTGGGATAGTGTGATGATCAGTAATAATTACATCAATACCAGCTTTTTTGGCAGCTTCAACTTGTTCTTTACAAGATATTCCACAATCAACAGTAATTAAAACTTTGATACCTTTTTCCTTAAATTCATCAATAAATTTAATATTTAAACCATAACCATCCTTAACTCTGTGTGGTAAACGATATGACATATTGGCATTTAAAGCTTTCAAAGAGTTATACAAAACAGCCGTACCGCTTATTCCATCCACATCATAATCTCCAAAAACAATAATTCTTTCTTGATTTTTAATTGCAGTCACAAGCCTATTTACTGCTTTATCCATGTCCTTCATTAAAAAAGGATTATGAAAACTTCTTTTAAAAGATGGTGTTAAATAAGCATTAATATCTTGAGCATCAGTAATTCCTCGATTATGTAAAATATTATAGATAATATTTAAATTAGGATCTTGAGGTTGTAACTCCCATTGATTTCCTAATAAAGAATATGAATTTGAATTAATATTTTGTGAACTACTCATTTTAAATTTCTAATACCTTTAATTGTTGTAAAATATTTTCTAAATCTTTTCCGATAATTGAATATACATTATTAAATTTCCTAAACCAAGTTAATTGTCTTTTAGCATAATTCCTCGTATTTTTCTTAAAGTTGATAAGTGCTTCTTCTTGTGTGGTTTTTCCATCTAAATAATCAGCCAATTCCTGATAGCCTAAAGATGTTAATGATGGTAAATCACGAGCATATTTTGAAAGTAAAAATTTTACTTCATCAATCAAACCAGCTTTTATTTGTTGATCAATTCTAAGTTCAATTCTTTGATATAAATCTGGTCGAGGCCAATAGATTTGAATATATAAATTATGATAAGGTGAATTGTCTTGAGGATTAGTGATTTGCTTGTGTGAAGAGGTATTTTGCTTTTCAATAGCTCTGATTACATAACGCAAATTATTTGGATGAATAGTTTTTGCTAATTTTGGATTTTTAAGTAGTAAAATTTCATAAACTACTAAATTCCCTTTTTCTTGAGCTAGTTTTTGATATTTTTCTCTTATTTTTATTTTTGGCTTAGCAGATGGTAAAAGATAATTTTCAGTAATTGAACTAATATATAAACCTGTTCCACCAACAAGTATGGGAATTAATTTTCGATTATTGAGATTTTGAATAACTTTTTGAGCTCCTTTTTGAAAATCAGATAAAGAAAAGGGCTGGTCAGGATCAAGTATATTAATAATATGGTGTTTTATATCTGTTAATTCTTTTTGGCTAGGTTTGGCAGTTCCAATATCCATAAAGTTGTAGACTTGTCTAGAATCAGCAGAAATAATTTCTGTGTTTAAGCTTTTTGCCAAAGCAATACTTAAGGAAGTTTTACCAGAAGCTGTAGGACCAATAATAGAAATTAAAGGTATTTTAGATAATTTTTGTGCTTCTAATATGTGAGATTGAACTAAATTAAGTAGTTCTTTGGCACTATTTATTGATAACTGTGAATTTAATTGCATACTTTAAGTTATTGTTTGCACTTTAACAAAATGTTAATAAATTCTAAAATATAATTTTGTATAATTAGCGAAACCTTCAATAAAATTGTTGACAAGCCAAAGTTCACTTGTTAGATTGTCCACTGTCAAAGACAGTAGGTAGGCGCGGAGTGGTCGTGCCGTAAAAATCCTACCGAGACGCAAAATTCATTTAGATATTTTAGCGTAACTCAACTGTCTTTAGATAATTGAGTATTTTAATAAAAATTAACATGGCAATTACAAAAGAGAAAAAGGGCCATATACTAAAAGATCTAGAAGAGAAATTTTCTAAAGCAAAATCAATTTATTTTGCAGAAAATAAGGGATTATCAGTACAAGATACAACAACACTTCGAAGGAAACTTAGAGAAAGTAATGTTGATTTTGTTGTAGCTAAAAAAACATTAATGAAATTGGCTGGTAAAAATCAAAATTTGCCTGAAATTACAGATGATGTTTTGACTGGACCAATAGCAGCTGTTTTGGGTTATGACGAAGACACTTTAGTACCATCAAAAATAGTTAAAGATTTTGGTGATACAGTTGAAAAAAAGATTATATTAACTGGTGGTATTTTAGATGGAAAATTATTATCTCAAGCTGAAGCAATTGAACTTGCTTCTCTACCTTCAAAAGATCAATTAATTGCAAGATTGATTGGATCAATGAAATCTCCTCTTACTGGATTTTATATGGTTATCAAGGGATTATCGGAAAAAGCTCCTAAAGAAGAGGCTCAGGCTGACGCTCCTAAAGAAGAAGCTCAAGTTGATGCTCCTAAAGAAGAGGCTCAGGCTGACGCTCCTAAAGAAGAAAATTAATCAATTACTAATAATTAATATATTTATTAACTTAATAATAAAATGTCAGAAATCAATTTAAGTAAAGATGCTGAAAAGATCATGGAGTTAGTAGAAAATCTTTCAGTTATCGATTTATCCAACCTTGTAAAGGCAATGGAAGAAAAATTTGGTGTTAGTGCTGCGGCTCCTGTAATGATGGCTGCTGGTGGTGCTGGTGCTGCTGGTGGTGCTGCAGAAGAATCATCAACTGTAAGTGTAGTTTTAGCTAGTGCTGGAGCTCAAAAAGTTGCAGTTATTAAAGTAGTCCGTGAGATTACTGGTTTAAATTTAATTGAAGCTAAAAATATTGTAGATGCTGCTCCAAAACCTGTTAAAGAAGGTGTTGCTAGAGCTGAAGCAGAAGAAATGAAAGCAAAATTAGAAGAAGCAGGAGCTACTGTAGAATTAAAATAATTCTCGTAGATTTTTATTTAAAAGAGGTTTTACTACCATAGGTAAAACCTTTTTTTGTATATAATTGATTGCATATATAGACACTTTTAAAAAATCGTCTTTTGTGATAAAATGATATGATTTATTAATAAATTATATATGGATAATCCAATTTCAGACGACAAAAATCCACTAAATGAGCTAAATAAAGATTTACAAAATGGCTCTAATATCAATAAACCTGATGCAATTTCAATAAATTTTTCTCCTAAAATTCCAAATGGAGTTCAAACTTCTTCAACAGATAAAACAGAAGTACCTGTTAATAATCCAGTATCTTTGTCGGGCAAACAAACTCCTATTATATCTTTAAATTTAACAAAAGATGACTTAAATAAAGTAGGAGAAATTCCAGAAGTAAATAAAGATGAAAAATCAAATAAACAGGGATTTTTTAGCGGTCTTTTTGCTAAAAAAGCAAATAACAATACAAAACCTAGCTCGGCTTGGAATGGGGCTTTAGATGTGAAGATAGATAAAAATAATGAAGAAAAACAAGCTATAGATAGTAAAGCTGAGGAAAAAAATGATAAAACTATTTTGACAAATACTACAGAAATTAAGGCTGAAAAAAAGAATGAAGATATGCCTGTATTAAAGTTAAATAATGAAAATGAAAAAGTGGATTTCTTTTCAAGTACTAATTTAAAAGAAAAAGCAGGGACTAGCAAGTTAATGGAGAATATCACTAGTCAAAAATCACTATTAGAACAACCTAAAATTGAAGACTTATTAGGAAAAAAATCTAAGATTTTAGAAAAATCTATTGAGCAAGAATCAATTTTTAATTTAAAAAAGAAGTTAAGATTTGCTCAAGCTATGACTGTTTTTATTTTAGTATTAATGGTTGGCGTTAATTCATTCCTTTATTATGAGCTTAGTCCAGGAATGGATATTCTTGGATATATTCATTACAATTTTGATTCAAATTTAAGAAATGATCTATTTAATTTAAATCAAAGCTTAAAATCTGTTCAAACTGAATTTAATAAATATAATATTTTATCTGGTCAATTATATTTGGACCAATTTGGCTATGAAAGTACAAAATTTCTTGATGGAATTAGTCAATTAGAATCACCTGGTCTTGCTTCAAGTAAAAATATTGTACAAAGTCTGGTTTCTGAAGCAAAACTAAATATGCCAGTAATGTTAGAAGGAGCCAAAAATAATTTATCTAAAAATATAGTAATTGAAACTTATTCTACTAGAGGTGAAGATAAATTAGATGAACTGGCTATACAAAGTGAGTTTCAAAGCATGTTAAAAGAATCTATTAAAAAAGAAAAGAAAGACTTTATTGATTCAAACTCTCAAAGTGATTTAGTTATACCAAACACATCTCTAGTTTTCTTTGATAATGCTTATAATTTAGTTGGAAATACTAAATTTTTAAATAGCTTAAAGTCACGTACAGTTGATGCGTTCAAGATTGATGCCGATGATTATGAAAATAATCCTGATACTGTCGAAAGAGAAAAATTCAGAAAGTTTATAGATGATTTGTTAGCTTCAACTAAAGTAAATTTTGCAATAATTACTAATCTCAAAAATGAAAGAGTTGAATGGACAAATGTTATTGATAGACTTGAACAAATTACAAATAAAGTAAATACCGATCATAATACTGGATTAAATCAATATAATAATAGTGTAATTATATTTAGTAATTTTGATCTTAATTCTAATTCAGGACATATTTCAATTAATGGCTCTAATACAACAAGTAGTGGAACTAATCGTGAAGTTATAACTTATTTAATTGAGGCTTTAGAAAGCTCAATTGAGTTTAAGAATGTATCTAATAGAAATTTTCCGTTATCAAAATCAACAAATAGTATGGGGCAAGAAATATATACAATGAATTTTAAGATTGATTTAGATATTGAAAATGGAGCTTTCTCAAAATCAAATAAACCAATAGCTGACTTAAGTAGTAAACCAAAAGTAGCTGTTAAAAAATAATAAGATTAAAAAATTATGGCTAATAATCAATTAATTACAAAAAGAAAATTAAAAAATAGCTTAGTGCAGTATTCGTTAATAATTGCACTAATCTTAGTAGCTGGAGGATATTTGGGATTTACTCAATATACAGAATATCAATCTACAAGAATTGCTTTTGAGACTGGGAAAGAAACACTGGATCAACTGAAATCTTCTGCAGACAAAGCTAAAGTAGATTATATCAATTTAAAAAAAGAATTTGACCAATCAAATCTTGGTATTAATGATGCGATTGAACAAATATTGCCTCCTGAAGAAGATTTTACAATTTTAGCTAGAGCATTAGATGATTATTTTTTAAATACCAAACCTACAAATCACCCAATGTTTTTAAGCGATTTAAAATTTAATAATCCAAGAATTGATAATAAATTAGATTACACGATTTTACCTTTCACAATGAATATAAGTGGTGATGAAGAAGGTTTTAAAGAATTTTTAAAATATATCAATACTACTGGAGATATTAATCAAAAAACTAGATTATTGAAAATTACAAATATTGGAATTTCTTTTCAAAAACAACCATCAAATGATTTGATGTCAGGTAATACTTCTAGCCCTTTACCTAATTCCTTAACTAGTAATAGTAATTTAATTACGGCTAATGTGCAATTAGAAGCTTATTTCCAAAAGCCATTGGCTGATAATCTCAATACTAAATAATGGAAAATAATTCAAATAACAATTTGGGTGGAAATAATGTGGCAGCAAATGATGTCCATGTAAAACTACAACAATTACAAGAGGCTATTTTGTCAGGAAATATCCCTCAGATGGTATTAAATATTATTAGTTATGCTTTAGATTTAAGGTCTTCAGATATTCATATTGAACCTGAAACAAATACTGTAAGATTAAGGTATAGAATTGATGGTGTTTTAAGACAAATAGTTGAATATCCATTAAATATTCATCCAGCAGTTGTCTCCAGAATCAAGATTATGTCAAATTTAAAAATTGATGAACAAAGGATTCCTCAAGATGGGAGAAGTGAAGTAACAACAAAGGATAATAGAGAAATGGATTTACGTGTTTCTACTCTACCTACTGTAAATGGAGAAAAGATAGTAATGCGTATCCAAGATAAATCAAGAAAAATCCCTGATTTACCTGAACTTGGGCTTGATGCTCATAATTTGGAAATGCTTCAAGATGCTCTTGCATTACCCAATGGTATTTTACTAACTACTGGACCAACTGGTTCAGGAAAAACTACTACTTTGTATTCAGCGTTAAGTCGTTTAAATACAATTAAAGTAAATATTATGACTATTGAAGATCCAGTGGAAATTCAAATGGATGGGTTAAATCAAAGTCAGGTTCATCCAGATATTGATTATACATTTGCTTATGGTCTTAGAACAGCCCTTCGTCAAGATCCGGATATTATAATGGTGGGTGAAATTCGTGACCAAGAGACTATCCAAACTGCTATTGAGGCCTCATTGACTGGACATTTAGTTCTCTCAACCATACACACGAATAGTGCTGTAGAAACGCTAACTCGTATTGATAATTTAGGAGTACCTCCATTTTTAATGGCAGCAACTATTGAATTGATTATCGCTCAAAGGCTTGTAAGAAAATTATGTCAAAATTGTAAAATTCAATTTAATCCTGAAACAGAGATGCTGAATAGAGTTAAAAAAGCTATTGATAAGATTGGTACTCCAGGAATAGTTCCACCAAATTTAATAGAAAACCCTATTTTTTGGAAAGAAAATCCTGAAGGTTGTGCTGAATGTGATGGAATTGGATATAAAGGTCGTGTCGGTTTATATGAAATTTTGAGAACTAATAATGAAATTAGAAAAATGATCCTAGATAAAGCTTCACCACTTGATATTGAAGAAATAGCAATGCAAAAAGCTGGAATGATTACTCTTGAACAAGATGGAGTTTTAAAAGTATTACAAGGAATTACTTCTCTCGATGAAATTTATCGCGTAGCCAAGAGAATGGAATTATAATTAAAATATTATGGCAGAAAGACAAACAAAAGGGTTTTATCAAGATGTTGAGGGGCAAGTATTTGAACTCAATAAAGATAATAAAAAAGATGAACCAATATTAAAACTATCTGATAAGAAAGCTGAAATTGATGGATTTGTTTTAAATATTGGAGCTGATAATCAAAGTAGTACTCAAAAAATCTTTTTAAAAAAGAATTTTTCTACTTCAAAATTAACTGGAAATGCATTTTTAGATAGTTTTGTAAGATTAAATGATTATTTTGTTGAACATAGTAAGATTAAAGTAAAAGATATGGCTGTATCTTTCAGACTTTTGTCTACAATGATCAATTCTGGCATTCCATTAATTAAGTCTTTAAATACTTTGGGAGTACAATCAGAAAAATCTCCAAAATTACAAAAAGTTTTATTTGACTTAGCCAGTCAAGTAGAATCTGGAAGTAGCTTGTCTCAGGCAATGAGTAAATATCCTGATGTTTACACTGAAGCACAAATTGGAGCCGTTCAAGCTGGTGAAGCTTCTGGACAATTAAATAAAACTTTTAAAAACCTTGCTGAAGAAACAGAAAAGTCAGCATCAATTGCTGCAAAAGTTAAAGGCGCTTTGGTTTACCCAGTTGTAATTATTAGTATTATGGTGGCGGTTGTATTTTTAATGATGATTTTAGTAGTTCCTCAAATTTCTCAATTATATGTTGATTCTGGAAAAGATTTGCCAATGGCTACTCAAATTTTAATTAAGTTAAGTAATTTAACAGTTGATTATTGGTGGTTAATGATTTTAATGTTAGTGGGATTTATTTCTGGAATTATTGCTTGGAAAAGGACAAAAACAGGAAGATATTATTGGGATTTAATGCTAATTAAACTTCCAATTTTTGGAGATTTAGTAATTAAATCGATTTTATCTAAATTTGCTTATGGATTTGGAAATTTATTGTCATCAGGTGTCCCTATTATTAAAGCAATGGAAATAGTTTCAGTAGCAGTAGGTAATGAGGTTTACAGAAAAAGGTTCTTGCTTACTGCTGAAGATATGAAAGGTGGTATTCCAATGGCCGAAAACTTATCAAATAGTAAATTATTTCCAACAATGTTAGTAAATATGATTGAAGTTGGAGAACAAACAGCACAACTTGAAAATGTAACACAAAAAGTTGCAGAATTTTATGATGAAGAAGTGACAAACGCGGTAAATTCTTTGACTAAAATTATGGAACCGTTAGTAATTGTAATTGTAGGTATTACAGTTGGAGGACTTGTTGCAGCTATTATGCTACCTATCTTACAATTAACAGATATGGCAAATGTAAGTTAGAGTTATCATTTAAAATTAAGTGACTTTTAAAAGTTCTTAATTTATGATAATATAAAATGATATATTAAAAACTTAACAAAAATAAAATGACTAGGACTAAAACAAATAATTTATTTAAGCTATTTTTAAGTGGAATAGCAATTGGAATTCTAAGTTTTTCTAATTTAACTCAAGCAGCCATAATTTATGATGGTGCTGAAACTTCAGGTGTAACCACCGATGACCAATATATTATTGATTATGATGATACATCAACAACAAATATTGCTTTAGAATTTGGTAGTTCTGGAATAACTTATTTGAGATACAATATTTCTGGAAATAAGTTTGAGTTTTCTCATGATGTAGATTTCCAATCTAACCAATTACTTAATGCAAGAGTACAGAATGTTTCTGGTGTTGCAAATATACCAGCTTGTCTTGCTCCTACAGATGCTGGAAAAGTTATTTTTATAACAAGTACTTTTGTTAATATTTTGCCTAATCAAACATTAACAGTTGATAATTATTATATTTGTAATACAGCTGGGAATTTATGGTTAAGTATTCCAACTGGCTTTAACCCTGGAGATTATCTAAGATCAAATGATAATACTACTTATGTGGGTGGAGGTATTGGACAAAACACATTGGATTTTGGAAATGGAATTAATCCAGTAAATATTAATTTCAATGATAATTCTACAGTTCATTTTGACTCTAATGCAGAGGTTGATTTGTCTAGAACTAGTGCAAATACATTTACATTTAACTATGATGCAGCAAATGGGGACACTACTTCATTGGTATTTGGAGATGGTTCAGGAGTAATGACATTTAATGATACAACCGGACAATTTACTTTTAATAACAAGGTATTTATTGGTGGAGACACTACAATTTGGGGCAATTTAGATATGAATTTAAACCAAATTACTAATATGCGAATTGACAATGTAGGCTCTTTGCCTGCATGTAATGGTTCAAGTGTTGGTAGAATAGTATTTTTAACATCGGGTAATGTCGGTGAATATATTTGTGATGGATTTAATTGGATTAGAAATTCAATAGAAGGTACAACTGGAACACTTGAATTTTCAGCTGCATTTAAAGATGGAGTAGTAAGACCTGATGGTACAAATAATGTGGGTACTATGACTCAAGATACAGATACAATAAATAATAAAAACTTCTATAGATGGACAACAAATAGAACTCCAGCTTTACATGATTTGGATATAGTAGTTGATGTAAGACTACCAGATGACTTCAAAGAATTTGCTTCAAGTAATAACTTTGTATATGATTTCAGATCTACAACAATAAATCCAGCTCAAGCAAAGATGGATATTAGTGGAGTAGATACGGCTGGAGCACCTATTTCATTTACAATTCCAGCAACTAATATTGTCCCTGGAGTTGCAAATACATGGACATCAACTAATAATAATATTAATGGAGGAACATTTAATGCTGGAGACAGAATGCAGTTAACATTTAAATTATCTTCTAGAAATATTGGTGGAGGACCACACAATTTTGACCTTGCTAATTTTAGATTAAATTATATTAAGAAAGCTCAATAATCATTAATCATAATTATTTAAAAGGATGGTGAAATGCCATCCTTTTTTGATCATTAAAAAACCCCATCTGTAAGAAAATGGGATTTTTCAAAACTTTCCTTTATTTAATTTCCTTATGACTTTTTAGCTCTGATACTATCTGCTAATGCTTTAGCAGCATTTTTGGATTGATTTGCTAAATTTTGTACAGATATACTTATTCCCATCGCCTCATCAGATAAATTATAGGCATTCCCACATAATGTTAAAGCTCCATCTAAATCCCCTTTTTTAACTGCATCATAAGCTTTTGTTAAAGCCTCAAAAGCATCTACAACTTTAACAGCAGATTTGACAACATTTTCATTTGGATATTTTGTTAAAGTTTGATTTACTAAATTTTTTGCATTAGCAACATCTTGCAGGGCATATTCGATCTTATCATCTTGTAAATCAATCATTAATTGTAATAATTGAGCTTCTGTTCTGCTTAAAAGCATTTGAGCTGGCCCACCTTTTACAACCAATTCTAATTTATAGATTATATCAGCAACTTCTCCACGAGTTAAATCAGATGAAGGCTTGATATTTCCATTGGAATCTGGAGTAATTAAATTTAAATTTTTAGCAAAATCAAAATATTGAATATACCATTCAGAAGGGTTAGTGGTGTCTTTGTATAATGGTCTTGCAGGTAAGGCATAATTGACAAATTCTACCTCATAACCTAATTCCAACATTTTCAAAAATTCTGCTTTATTAACATTTCTTCCAGGAGCAAAAGTTCCATCAGGATTTCCTTTAATAATTTTCATTTCTTTTGCTGTTTCAACAAATGGGAAAAACCATGCATCAACTGGTACATCTGGGAAAGAGGATTTTGTATATTGTTTACCGTCTTTTTTTTTGGCAGTAAAAATCATTTTTAAAGCTTCAGCTCTATTAACTACTTGATTAGGTTTAAAAGTCCCATCATCATAACCTTGAATTATTCCATTAGATTTGAGTGATTCAATAGCTGTAAAATAAGGATTATTAATACTAACATCACTAAAAGATTGTGCAGTTGCAGTAATTAAAGAAAAGCTAAAAATTGAAATAGCTAATCCAATATAGAAAAGAGATTTATATTTGTTCATTTTGATATTTATATTAAAGCTAGGCAAATTTTAATATAAAAAACTGTTTTAGCAAAGTGAAAGAGTCAATGAACTCAGATTTAATAAGTTCTTTTTAATTAATTGGAAATTATCTGGACATATAATAAAGGACTAAATCTCCAACTCTAGCAAATTTACCTCCATTGATTGCTGAAAATTGAATATCAAATTCAATATAAGTATTTGGAGTAAATGTTGGAGTTCCATTAAATGTGATATCAGAGTAATTCCAGAGGTCAGATCGTAAACCAGTAGCATTATTTAATAAGACTGCATTACCGTTAGAGTCTGTCATTGTAATATCAATTCTGTTATTTAAAACATTATTATCCTCAGTATTGAAATAAACTCTGATTGGATTTGGTGTGAAGCCAGTAAATCCTTCTGGTAATTGATATCTTACTTTCATATTCATAGTTTGTGTAGTAGCTTTACCAGTTGTCCATTGATAATAATGATATTTTGTACCGAGATAGTCTTCGACTGAAGATAAAAGTCTTCCATTATTATCAAGACCTGATGGATTTAAAACTGTGTTTGGATACTCAGGAGTTAAACGAATTTCACGGTGAGTTGGCAAAATTGCAGTTGGCAGAATATTGGTGATAGTATTCATAGTTCCATCAATTGTAGCTCCGTAAATAGTAGCAGAGCCTGTAAAAGTTAAATCGCCGTTGATATTTAAAGATTTGCTAAATTCAAAACGATTTAATGGATTATTGAATCTTAAATATTCACCTAAGGCATTACCAAATTGTAAAGTAATTATATTTGCTGGAGCATTATTATCCATATCTAAAATAAATGTATTAGCATTAACTCCATCAGGTAAAACTCCATAAATTAGTTTTCCTGATCCATCAAGTACTGGGATATTATTTGGGGTATTACTGGCATCTCTATTATCTACTGTATCCGCATTAATAGCATAAGGGACTGAATTAAATGGTTTTCTATCATTATTATCTGCTAAGTTTCCAGTAGGGTCTAATACTTCAAATGCAGTATTTGGAGCAACAGAGCTTTTGATATCTACTTCTAAAAATAGATGGGTTGAAGATGTAAAATTAGGAAATACATTTTGGGAACCTAAATATACTGAAAAGATACCTTCTGCATTAGGTGTGACTGTGTGAGTTTCTTGCCAGCCGACATAATTTGGGGCAGTGATATCGATATCTCCTAAAGGATCAAAATCTGTATTTTGCCAATCTGCATCTTTCCAAAGAGAAAATCGGACTGTTTGAGGAGTTGTTATTGGATTTCCTGCATTATTAGTTAGTTTTGCAGTATAAGTGACTTGATATGGAGCAGTAGTGTTGGAAGCTGGTGGTGGAGGAGCAGCAAATACTTTTTTAACAAATGGGTTATTTGTTATCAGCGCTACTACAATAGCTAGTATTAACGGTAATAAACTTAATTTTAAAAAATGTTTACTTAATTTCATTTTATTTTTGAATTGCAATCAATTTATTATAGCAGATTTGAAGAATATTTAAAAGGTAAATCAAGTGAGTCTTATTTAATATAAAATATTTAAAATAAATAAAAATTTGCAATATTTCTAAAATATGGGTAAAATATACTTAGCTTAATATAAATAACCAAAATAAAAATATGAGCATGAAAATTAAAAAAGGTTTTACCTTAATTGAACTTTTGATCGTAATTGCGATCATTGGTATTTTAGCGGTTGCGCTTTTACCTAATGTATTAGGAGCTCCAGCAAGAGCAAGAGATAGTGCAAGACAATCAGATATACTTCTTATTGTAAGAGCTTTAGAAACATATAATGTGGATAAAGGTTCTTATCCGGCAGACTCTTTTTGTGTAAAAACAGGAGATGCAAAGCTACCAGCTACATTAGCTGATGATTACTTTAATGGTAAATTACCAGTAGACCCATCTGGAACTAGCCATACAAATTATACTGGATGTGACGGAGCTTATTATTATTGTAAATTAGATGGATCTCCAAACCATTATGCTGTTATTGCAAAATTAGAGAATACGAACTCAAATAAATATGCTAACGATGCGATTACTGCTTGTGATGGAACAAAAGGCTTTGATGATTCCAAAACTGGAACAGACTTTTTTGCAGCTTTACAATAGTCTATTCAAAAGTTTATAATTAAGAGGGCTTAAATTAGCCCTCTTTTTTATTTGTATAATCATTTGATTAATTGGATGATTATTCATTCGATTAATCAATGTATATGAGAATAGAAAATAGATATATTTATAGTCAATAAGAAATACCCTTTTTTGGCTTAATGTATAGGCGGTTGGGCTTTTTTTGTATAGGCGGAATTTGCTATAATTATTGGAGTTAAAAACAAAACTAAAAAAAGACAAAAATAAACATTTTCTTTTGTGCAAAAGATTAAAAATAAAATCACAAAATTAATTAATTTAAATTTTAATAAATTAGCAAATACAAGGCATTTTTTATTAAAATTTATTAAATTTTTAAATAAAGAAAGAAGTTTTTCTCTTTTAATTACTGCTTTATTTACTTTTAACTTATCAGCTCCAAGTGTTTTAGCCTTTTGGGATAATAATAAATCATTAAACTCAAGTCCTTTCAAAACTCAAGTAGCTAAAGCTGCTGAAAGTATTTTTGGTAAATCGGGAGAAATACTACAACAATTTTCTACGAAATCTGAAGCTTTAAAATATCAACAAAATGCTAAAAGTAAACCACAATTTGATTTAATTGCTATTTTAGTTGATGAAGAAATTACTAAAAATTTAAAAGATTATGATGGTTTAATTTCAAGTCATAATCCAAATGTCCCTAATAAACCAGAAGAAGCATATCGTAAGTTAAATGAGAAAACTTTAATGGATAGAATTGAAAGATATGCCAAAGACATTCAGGGGATCAACAAAGTAATAGATCCAGTTCCATATCAAAAAACTGTAATTATCAAGGTAAAAAGAGATGAGCCGACTGAAAATATTGCAATGACTTTAGAAAAACTTTATCGAGAAGGTGATTCTACTTTAAATGAAAATAATAAATTAAGAGGAATTGTGATTATTGGCGAAGTGCCTCTCCCAGTCGTCAATAAAAATGGAAATCGTTTTGTCAGTTTATTCCCTTATACAGATTTTGACGATCCTTATTATATTTTCGATCAGGAAAGTGGAGATTTTGTTGTAAATGTGTCTAGTCAAGATCACAATGCTGAGATTTGGCATGGAATAATTGTTCCACCAGTTGATGGGGAAGAAGGAAATAAACTTTTGGCTGAATATTTTGATAAAAATCACTTATTTAAAATTGGTGAAAAAGGTTATCAAGATTTTAACAAAGAAATTTTTTATAGTGATTTAAATAAAGAATTTCAATTAATGGGGAAAGAAGGTCTTCCTGCTTATTATAATTATTTAAAATATTGGGAAGATATCTCTTATTTTAGATTTAATAAAAATTGGCTAAAACTGTTATATGAAAATTCTTCTTTTGGAGGTGATGAAGGAGATGGAATTGATAATGATGGGGATGGAAAAATAGATGAAGATCCAGTTAATGGATATGATGATGATGGAGATGGGGAAAATGGTAGTCCTCTTTTTGGATTAATTAATGGAGTAGATGATGATGGAGATGGAGTAATAGATAACGATGAAGAAGGTGTTTGGGGATTTTGTGGACCAATACCAGCAAAAGGACCTGTAAAATTACAAAATTGTAAAGTTCCAGGAATGCCTTATAAAACAGATAATTTTTATAATACAAAAGCTGGAAGTTATTATAAAGTTGCTGATGGAATTAATAATAACCCAGAAGAAAACGCTTTAATTGATGAAGGAATTGATGAGGACCCAGGTGATGCTATGAAAGGAATTGATAATGATAGAGATGGAAGAATTGATGAAGATGGAACAGATGATAATGATGCTGATGGAGATAAAAAAGTGGATGAAGATATGCCAGGAGATATGAATAAAGATGGGTGTCCAGGAGAATGTGGCGTAGATGAAAATTTAGATTCTATTGATAGCGATAATGATGGTTGGCCAGATGGTTATGAGAAAAAGTATGGGTCAATTAAGATTGGGGCTTCTCAATTTGGGGATTTGCTATCTGGAAATATGCCAAGTTTTAATACTCCGACTAATCCTCGTGATCCTTTTTCTTTTCCAACTATAGCAATTTCCTTTCCTGGACCAATTCCTACTATGTTTATTCCAAGATTTATTCCTTGGCCTAATTCTAATGAATGGGTGGATAATAGTATCTCTTTTGATGATGATGAAGATGGAAAAATAGATGAAGATGGGTTGGATGATAATGATGCAGATGGAGATGGTTTATTTGATGAAGATCCTGGAGACCCACTTGGTAATGACAAAAAAAACGCTGGCTCCCAAATATCTGAAGGATTACCAGATATTAAGTCAAAAGATGTAATTATGACTTATCTTAAGCAATATAATGAATTGTTTGATAATTTTTATGCTGATGTAAATACATGGATAGCTGGGACTGGAAGATATGAAATTTCAGCTCCAAAAGTTGATGGAAGTAATAAATCTGATTTAAGAAGCTTTCCATTTTTAATTTCTGTAAAAGATGAATTTACAAGACTTTATTTAAAAGCTGTAAATGATGCAATTGAAAAAAGAGTTGATCAATATGTACAGAAACTACAGTATGACATCCGCTTAATTAAAGGTTCTAATTTAAGTGGATATATTGTTTTAGATGATAGTTTAGGAATATTTCCTAATCAAAAAATAAAATTTAATGATATTAATTTTATAAACTTTGGTTATAAAAATTCTGTATTCGCAAATAAAGTACACACTTTCTTAAATGATCCTATAATTAAAATATTCCTAAAATCAGCTCTACTAGGTAATCCAAATAAAGATAATATTAAAGATTTAAGAAACGAATTATTAAAAGATATGAAAGGATCAGTGACATCCACTACCCCAATTTATATTAATGGTAAGCCAATAGATTCTATTACTAATATTCAACAATGTAGCTTATATAGAGGTTCGGAAGGTATTGGAGAACAAAGTCAAATGGTTTATGCCAATACTCTCAATGATGTATTTGGAAATTTAAATAAAGAAACTCCTCCAAGTATCCCAGAAAGCTGGAGATCAAAATCTAAAAATGAATTATTAGGAACGAGTGGTGAAGATTATAAAAATGGTCTTTTTTATTGGTGGAATAATTCATCAGACTCACCAATGGTGAAATGGCTAAAAAAACAAAAAGCTTTAAACGAATCTTTTGCTGGTTGTTTTTATGAGAATAGTCAAAATCCAGATAGATGTTATGTAAGTCTTGCCACTCGATATATTTTTAGCTTAGGAGGGGCTATACAAGTTAAAAATATTCCTGAAAATTATGTAAGTCATCAAGCATGTTTTGATTTAAAAGAAAAATCAGGTTATGACGCATTTATGATTGATACAAATATTTATCTCGAAGCAATATCTCAAACTAAATCTCCTGAACAAAAAGAAAAATATGAAATTATCAAACCTAATCCAGCTGATGCATACAAAAAACCAAAAGATATTATATTATTAGATTTTGGAGATAATGCTCCAAGCGAGTATGAAGTTACTCCTAATAATTACTTACCTATTAATCCTCTTGAAATACAAGCCATACAGCAAAATCCAAATTTTCAGGCATTCAATATAAATTTGGAGCAAGTATTAAGAGCCTACATGGGAGGGAATAGAGTAGATGATAATGGTAATGGTGTGACAGATGAATTAGCTGAGTCAAATATTCAGTTTTTCCCAATTGATGCAAATGGTCAGCCTAACTGGTTTCAAGTTGGAGAACAACTTTTACAAAATACTAGAATTGACGAAGCAGCAACTGATCCCAAACTCAAACCTTTAAGATTCTTAAATGGTATTATCCCAGGTACAAAAGAGGTTTATATTAGAGTTCAACCAATTTTTGGTAAAGAAATAAGTTCTTTAATTTTCCATAAAGAACCAACCATTGATACTTTAGAAGCTCAAATTTATCAACTTGAAAGAGATGATAATGGAGACTTTATAGTAGATAACACTTTAAGTGATAGGGAAAAAAGAAATATTGGACAATATAAAGTTGAAACTAAAGAAAATCCTAATGGAGATAAAGTTCCTCAAAAACATGGAGTTGCACAAAGTTTACCAATTGATAGTCCTCGTTATGTTTCATTTAGAGATTCAAATGGTAATTATCAAAAAATTGTCTATCCAAACGCTTTTCAATCTAAAGATTCGAATGATTTTAAACAACAATTAAAAGATTTAGAGTTACAACTTGCAAATATTAAAGTAAATCCTAAATATGCAAATATTGGACCAAATTCAATAGATGGATATTTAACAGGAGCTTTAGCTGATTTTATTAATAATGATGTTATGAATTCAGCTACTGGAGATATTAGCGTAATTTCTGAAAAGAAATTAAAAGATGCTTATGATTGGAAAAAAATGGATATTGATGAGAAACATCAATATGCAATATCTCATTATTTAGGACAGGCTTTTACTCCTTTTACACCAAATGTTGAAGCTAATAAGGGATATGAGGTTCTATATTTAAATTCAGCTGGAGATAGTCAAAAACTGTCAATGAAGTTTAATGCTGATATTCCTCCAATACAGCAAAAAACTATGATGGAAGAAGTAGATTGTACTGATCCACAATTTGCTAAATATGCAATTTGTAAAGATATGGTTAGTGATATGGATGGTTTAAATATTAATATTGAACAAAATAAACAAATTAATAATCCAAATAGTGTTTTAAATGGGGGTAAAGGTTCTGGAGGAGGATTAACTCCTGTATTTATTACAGAATGGTTTGCTGCACTTGCAAAATGGGCGGATGAAACTGCAGAAATTATAAATGGAAAAGATTCATTTAATAGTTGTCCTGCGCCTATATATGATAAAAATGCTGGAACAGAACAAGTTGATTCTAATTTGGATAATACAATTCTAGATTTAATGCCTGATTTAACTGGAGGTTCAAATACTACTTATTCAAGTAGCACTGATATTAAGGCAAATACTGTTAATTTAAAATTAGAAATAGAAAATAATAAGACACTTCTAAGGTCTAGTATGTCAGATCAAGCAAAAATTATAGTGACTGCCTTAAATAAAAATGGACAAATAAATCGTGCAGATAGTTTTAGCAATGTAAATTTAAATATTACAAATGCTATTGGAAATGGAGATATTATTGAAGTAGTAGGAGAGAAAAGTAAAACTTTAGCTGGAGGCCAAACTATGTTCATTATTGCTGGTGGAGATGACGAAGGTAGCGTATTAATTAATGCATCTTTAAACGAAGATAACAAAGTTAAGAGTAATAGTGTCAGTGTCAAAGTTACAAAAGAAGTTATTAAATTATTAGCATTTAGAAGGTTCCAAGCTTATCAATTTACACAAGGAAATGAAGATGGATATACAATTAATGATGGTAATGAAGTAGTAGCTGATATTGATCCTAAAACTGGATATATCAATATTTTAAATAAAAATTATCAATTAAAAGTACTCACATCTAAAGCTGAAAAACCACTGAGACTTGCAGTTGTTAAAAAAGAAGATCAAAAAGTAATTTCAATACTCTATTTTGTAACAAGTGGAGAAAAAGGAATAACCATAGATGGTCCAAATGTTGATTATCAAAAAGATTTTGAAAAATTAGAAGGAGTCCATATTAAAGATTTAACTGCAAAAGATAATTTAAGTTTACAAAGTATTGGAGATGAAGATCCAAAATTAAAAGGTAATTTATTAATAGTTGATAGTACTGTTAAAGAAAATAAGGGGCGTGTTGGTTTAATAGATAAAAAAGGAAATTTATTTACTGAATTAGATGTACAAATTAAAGAAGGAGATAAAAATGAACCTGTAATTTGGGAAATATTAGGTAACGATGGAAGGCCCGCAATGGAAATGTATATTGCAGCTAAATTTAAAGAAATTACTATCTTGCCTTATGAAGATATTAAAGAGTTCTTTGCAAAACTTTCAAATCAACTACTCAATACTCAGTTTGCTAAATTAATTAAAACTGCTCATGCACAAGAAAAAACAGAAAATGAAGAAAAGGCTGATACGAATGATATTAAGAAAAAAATTACTGATAGTGATGGAGATGGGTTAAATGATTTAGAAGAATTAATTATTGGTATTGATCCATATAAATTAGATAGTAATGGTGATGGAATTAATGATTTAGATTCTTTATATCAAAATATTGATCCAATTAATAAACAAAAAACTCCTTTATTTGCTGATATTAATGAAAAAGATAATGGATTTAAAGAAATAGTAAAATTATTCCGTAGGGGAATTTTTGTGATGGATGCTAATAAATTTGTGAGACCAAAAGATAAAATTACTAGAGAAGAATTTGTTAAATTAGATTTAGGAGGTATTTGTGTTATTTGTGATAGGTTTTCTGAAAAAATAAAAAGTGCTGTATGGCAAGTATATTCAAATAATCCATTCCCTGATTTAGATATTGGAAATGATTATAAATATTGTATAGCTGAAGGAAGAAATAGAGGAATTATTTCTGGTTATAAAGCATATTCAAATGCTGGTTATTTTGTTCCAAAAGCAAATATTTCTCGAGCTGAAGCTACCAAAGTAATACTAGAAACTGCAAGACAGCAAATAGAGAGTTTCCCTGATTTTCAAGTAAATGAAAAATTAGCAGGAAAACCTTGGTACTACACTTATGTATTGACTGCACAAAAAGAAGGCCTATATCCAAAAGGTTATTTTCAATCTTTAGATTCACTTAAACCAGAACAATTTAAAGCTTATTTTGATAATCAAATCGCTTTATCAAACTTAGGACTTCCAGGTGGATCTTTAAATAGCCAATTTATAACTTGGCTTGAACAACCAATTACCAGAGTTGAGTTTGCAATTATGGTTTCTCAATTTACAGATAAATATGATTGTTTGAGTACAGATAGTGATATGGATGGTATTCCAGATAATTTTGAAAAATATATTTATGGAACAAATCCAAATTTAGCTGACACTGATAAAGGTGGTGTTAATGATGGAATTGAAATTTTAAGAGGAACAAATCCTTTAGACCCAAGTGATGATCAAAAAATTGAAAAAGAAGAAATACCAGTAATTAATGAAAATGATGATCCTGATGAGGATGGTTTAACTAATAAAGAAGAGGCTAAATATGATACCAATCCAATGGATCCAGATACTGATCATGGAGGGGTTAAAGATGGTATAGAAGTATTACTTGGAATAGACCCTTTAAATCCTGAAGATGACAATGATTTTGGAAAAGGAAGTGGCCTTGAAAATCAAAATACTGATGGGGCTTATCTTTCTGGAATTAATATCGTGCCAAAAATTATTTATACAACTATTGATAATGATGATGAAAATCAAATCAATACTGAAGAAACAGATAGAATACCTGCAGATGGAGAAAGTACTTTATATATTAGAGCTTCGATATATAGTAGTGATGGTAAAATAAAAGCTGATGATAATGAAAGTATTATTAACTTTAGCTTTAAAAACCCTTCCGATTTTGAAAATGCAACTTTAAATCCATTAAGTGTTAAAGTTAAAAATGGTGTTGCTGAAACTACTTTAACTGCAAAAAAGAAAACTGGTTTACCAATTGTTATTGCCGGTATTCAAAATGAAAATGTACCTAGTGATGAACAGGTTGTAGAAATTTATGCACTTGAACCAGCAATTATTTCACTAGATACAAAAACTCCAATTATTCCTAGTGGAGGACAATCTAATGCAGAAATTAAAGCCGTTCTAAAAGATAGGAATGGAAATATTGCTAATAGTGAAAATTACCTAGTTACTTTCGATATTGATGATGATACTAATGAAGATCAAGATAGAGCAAGTCTTGATTACTCAAAAGATGAAAATAAAGAAATTGATGGTGTCCAGCAAAGTACTGTTACTGGAGAATTAAGTATTAAATTAAAATCGGGAATTAATCCTGAAACCGTTAAAGTTAAAGCTACTTACCAAGGAAATATAGGACTAACTGAACCTACTGATGTAAATGATTTAAATGCAGAGTTACTTAATGAAGATGCACAAATCTTTAAACCTAAAGAATTAAATTCTGAAATTACAATTAATACTCGTGATGACTTAAATATAGTAATTGAAAAAGATAAATCTGAGTTAAAAGCTAATAATGCTGATATTGCTAACTTAACAGTGAGAATAGCCGATAAAAATGGCAATGTTTTAAATGACTTCCAAGGATCTATTACGGCCCAATTATTAGACTCTCGTTTAGGAACTTTAATTGATGATAAGGGGCAAGAAAGTCAAAGTTTAATCAGATTAAATCTAATCAATGGACTAGCAAAATTAAAAGTAAGAAGTTCATTTATTGCTGGAGACTTAAAGATATTAATGAGTACAGATGGTATTGCTTCTTCAACTGTTCAATTAGAAACTTATGCTTATGCTCCATATAAAATTGAATTAGAAAGTGATGATATGGAAGTAAGTACTGGAAAAAATAATATCTATTATCTTAAAGCAAAAGTTTATGATGGAATGGGAAATTTTGTAAGTAGAGATAATAGTACTCAAATTGTATTTAATATAAATCCTGAAACTCAGAAATTTGGAAAATTAATGTCTGCTAATAGTGTTAAAGTTAAAAATGGTGAGGCATTAGTCCAATTTATGCCAACAAATATTACTGGACCAATTAGATTTACTGCAAAAGCAAATAAGTTAATGGAAGGTAGTTTAGAGGTAAATTCTGTTTATCATCTTGAGGGTAAAGAATTAAGAGATATACAACCAAAAATTTTATATGCCAATCTTCTTGGTTCTGCATTTGGAGATGTTACTTCCAAAGATTATTTTGGGGGATGGTTTGTATTTAGTGGAAAAGTAGAAAGTGCTGCAACATTGATTACTGATCCTAAACCAAAGATGAGATTAGTTGAAGTATTACCTACGGGAAAAATTAAATTAACTGGTCAAGGTGATTTAGAAATAAGATTAATTCCTACAAGTACAGATAATAGTCCTGTAAAACAGCAAGCATTTGATTATGATAATAATAAACAGGTAATGGAAGTAATGAGTATATTAAGTCCATTATCAAAAACTAAATTAATTTATTCAGAAAGTGATTTAGATTTGGTTGGAAATACAGTTAATGTTCTAAATAAAGTACCTGATAATGAAAATTATACTTGGGAGAATGATACCGAAAAAGTAGATATACTAAAAAATGGTAGCTTAATAGCCAGTATTAAAAAAGATGGAAGAATTAAACTATTTAATCCAAATACTAGTTTAACAGTTAATGAAAGCTCAAATGATAGTAATATTAATTGGAATTTAAATGATTCAAGTTTAGTTATTGCAAATATTATTATATCTAGTGAAACACAGGAGAATGTTAAATTATTAGAAAATAAAGAACCTCTTCCTAATACTGTTGGAGTTTATATTAGAAAATTAGCTAATTTACCTAATCGTAGTTATGTAACTAACTTTAGTGGTAATTCAACATCTAATAAGAGAGGTTATTATTATACAGACGATACAAAAGAGCTAAATAAGAACCAATCTCCTGGACTTTCTTATAATTCACTTGAATCTGCAGATAAAGAAGATGGAGTAGGACTTCGTGGAGATAATAAAAATGTTTTACTCTTTGCTGGAGGGAACACAGTTGGAGAATCTAATTTAAATTATGCTTCTGATGCAGGTGTTGTTTTAGGTGATCCTACAATTAGAATAAATAATAAAAAGGATCCTGATAGTATTGTTCAAGATGATGTTTTGTATAGTAATACTGGTTTTACAAAAGATCTTGGGGAAATGATTTATTCTGGAAATAAGCCAATCAGAGAAATTTTGCAAATTGATTATGATAATGATGGTGATAAAGATTTAATGATTACTTATTCAGATGGAGAAATTAGACTTTTAGAAAATATTAATAAAGGAAAGAGATTTGAAGATAAAGGAATATTCTTAAATTTCCCAAATGGGATTTTAAGTATTGTTGTAACAGATATTAATAATGATGGTTGGGAAGATTTAATAGTAGCTACAAGTGATAGTTGTAAAGTTGGAGAAGTTTGTGTTGATGCATATTTAAACAATCATACTAATTTTGTTAGACATAATCTGAACCTCGAAGGATATGATAGTAAGAATAAAGTTTATGAGATGAAAGTAGCAGATATGAATCAAGACTCTTATCCTGACTTAATAATTTCAGATGATTTTGGTAATATTAAGATTTTCTATACAAAAAATGGAGAATTAAATAAAGGAGGTCAATTAATTGGAAATTTGGGAGTTAAAATTAATCAAAATGATAATTTAAGGAATGAAGTATTTGTAAATTATGATGGAATGAGTGATAAACCTCTTGGATCAATAGATGATAAAAATTATCAAGAAATAGTTGTTAAAGGAAATACTGCATCAGAAGACCAAAAGTTACTATTTAAATCTCTATCAGTCGATAATATTTTGAAAGTTAGTAGTATTAAACAAGCAAAAGATATTACTGAACCTTTCAATATGTTAGCTGCTGGTGATCAAGTTGAATACACTATTAAAATTGCCAATATTGGATTGAAAGAAATTAAAAGTCTAAAGATCGCAGATTTAGCACCAGCTCCAATTGAATTAGATCAAGACTCAATTAAATGTTTAGATTGTAAAAATGAAATTAATTTAATTCCAACTGGTCAAAGCTTAAGACCATATATCATTACTGGAATTGATTTGCCAGCTAAATCAACTAGAACAATTACTTATAAAACAACAGTAAAAAAGTTACCTAGAGTTAAATTAATGGTAGGTCAAAATTTGAGTAAAGATTACCCAATACAAGATGGTTATCCAGATATAATGGCTACTCCAGAAAATAATCCAACTGGTAAAGCTGTTTATTATTATTCAATTAGTAAAGATTCAATTACTGGACAAATAAAGTATGGACAATATACAACTCCAGATCCAAATGCAGGGGTAAAGCCTGGATATAATCAAATGACTGATCAAGATGGAAATAAGGTTGGTCCTGATTTGAGCTTATTTGAAAAGAAAAATGCAGATGGTATTCCAATTGCAGTTCAACATTATATGGATTATGGAACTTTCCCTGGTATGTCTATGGGTGATGTTGTAGATGGTGGAGGAGTTTATACAGATTCAAATGGAGATACTATTTCTACATTACCAGGTGTGGGACCTGTTTATGATAAGTTAGGGTCAACATTAGATAAAGCTGCAGATAAAATTGAGTCTGCAATTAATGCTTTAACTTGTACAAGTGGTTGTATACCAATGCCAATAAACTTTGCATTTTTAGCTCCTGGTCCAATAAATGTGATGGGGATTCCTAGTGGTTTTGATCCAGGATTACCAATTTTTGCTTGGGGAGTCCCTAGTATTGTTCCTGTTTGGCCTCCTTCACCATTTCAAGCTTCTACTGGAGGAAGAATTTATGTATCCCCTACTTTGACAGGAAAAGTAGCAATGGCAATTTGTACTGGTCCTTACTTAGTTGGTTATGGGCCAGTACCTGGAAATTGTTATACTATTGTTTTACCTGTTAATCCTCTAGGTGAACTTTGTGATAAAATAGCTGATACTATGTCAGGTATGTTGAATGGTGCTATTAGTATGGTCAATGATACTGCTGGAAATATTGGACTTTCTACTGATGGAAGTATGTCAACAATGCCTACAAATGATGGAAGTAATTATACTGGTGGATTTGAAGCATCAAATAGTATGGGAAATTATCGAATGTCAGTTAGTGCTAAAACGAATATTAGAATACCAAGCTTTCCTTCTGTTTTAACAGATTGGTTAGACAATCAAACTCAAGAAATAATTAATAAAGTAACTGATTTACCTGATATACATATCTTATTACCTGATATGTTATCTCCATTTGTAGATGGATCAAAACAAGATAAATTAAATGATTTAACAGAAGGATCTTCAAAAGTAGGAAGTGAACCAATGAGTGCCAAAGGTATTAGAGGAGTTTTACAAACTATCAATGAAATTCCTTTGATTGCTATTGAGCCAAAAGAAGTAATTATCTTTATTCCTTCTTTAACGCCGGGTGAAATAGATAGGTTTGTAAATGATGCAAAACAATGGGTACAAGATGAAAAATCTGAATTAAATAGAGCTTTAAATGTATGGAAATGTGGACCTTTTAAAGAAACAGTAATAGGACCTGATGGACAAAAAGTACCTGGCTATATTGATGAAAACGGAAATACTGTTTATGGCGACAGGCCTTATGCCAAGATTTGTGACATTATTACGGTTGATATGACTGAATTGATTCAGACGGTTGAAAAAAATATTGAAATAATTAATAGCTATAAAAATTTACCAAGACAGATTTTGGCTTGGAGAAATATGCTAACTAAATATGTTACTCAAATAATTTGTTATATTGATATCATTTTAGATTTCTTTATTGGGAATATAGCAAAATGGCTAGATCAAATTTATGGATGGATTGATGCTTATAATAATGCTTTAGAAATGATATCGAGTTGGCAGGTTTTGATAGATCTTGTAATTGAATATCAAACAAGTTGTGATACTTGTACTAGCTCAAGATTCTCACTTCTAGAATTAGTACTAAGAGTATTTACATTTATTCCTAGCCCACCAATTATTCCTTTTCCAAAACTTCCTGATATTTATATTGACTTGTCACAAGTTCAAATGGGTATAAAAATACTTTGGCCTGATTTGAAATTTAGACCGTTAAAACTTGTTTTGCCAAGATTACCAAGGATAGCTTTACCGGACTTGCCTACTTTAAATTTTAGATTACCTAGTATTGGACTGCTTCCTGAAATTGCTATCTTCCCTGAATTACCAGACTTGCCACCATTAACATTACCTCAACTACCAAATCTTCCACCTCCACCAAAGATCCCTGCTTTCTCAGCATCTTTTAAAGCAACGATTAATATTTTACAAAAAATATTTAAGATACTTTGTTTAATTAAAAAAGGATTTATTCCAACTCCTGAAATGAATCTTAAAACTACAATTGAACATATGACTGAAAGAGGTTTAGATCCTCTACTTCCAATTGATTTAGGATTGGGCTTCCAAATGCCAGCAATTAGTTATAACTATATGGATAGAATGGTTTTAACTGCTAAAGTAAATCTTCAAACTGATTTTTCTGCCATTTACGATATCATGAAATACTTTGCAGATAAAATTAATCTACTACCTACTAATTTTGTAAATAATGTAAATGATATAACAAAAACAATTAATAGAGGGTTGGACGATACAGTTAATTCTATTAATCAAGGTTTAAATGATGCTGTTAAAGTTAATTTTAATTGGAATAAACCAAATCAATTTCAAATTCCAGAAATTGAAAGTGATGGTGCAGATATGAGAACAGTTTTAGATAATAATCCAGATATCTTAAAAGAATTAAATCAGATCTCTCCAGAAATTGGTTCTTTAGTTTCAGCTTTAGCCAATTCTACAAAAGAAATGGAAATTGATAGAATTAAATATCAAGAAATTATAAATAGAGATTTCCAAGATATTCATTTAGTAGCTTCAAGTATGACTATTAGCCCTACTGATCCTTTAATGAATAAATCTATTGAAGATTTAAGAAATTTTGATATTCAAAAAATAATGGCTGTTCTTGGTCCAGGATTTGAAGAGACAAAACAACTAGCGAGATTAAGAAGTAATTTGTTTGCATTTGTAGAAGAAAATCAAAAACTAGATGATTTGGCAAATACCAATGACTTAGAAAAATTTGCCACTTTGATGGCACAAGCCCCTTCTATTAGCGATGTATTAATTAAATCAGGTTATTCAAGTGAAGGAACAATGATAGCTGATGATAAAAATAAAAAGTTATTTGCGAAAACTCCAAGTATTGATGACATTATTAGAAATTCAGGACTTCCAGCCAGCACTCAAAGTAAACCAATAACTAAAGGGATGTTTATTTATAATGAAAAAGAGAAGTTCAATGAAAAATTAATTGATTTTGAAGAAGAATTATCTCTCCCAACAACTATGAATTTTATTGATGTTGATCAAGATAAAGATACCGACTTAATTTATTCATTTGGACCAAATATTTACCTCAAGAACAATTATAAATTTAATACTAATATTGGTAGTTTCTATGGAGGAATACCACAATATCATGAATTGATTGATTTTATGCCTGCTAGAGGGTCGGTGACAGGATTTAGCTCTACATTTAATGGTAATAAAAACTTAGAAGTTAAATGGAATAAAGCTAATGGAAGTGATATTTATGGTTATGAAATGATAGTAGGTAAAAGGCTGGGAGGATCTTCCAATAAAGGTGTAACTAATGATGTAAATAGCTCTGGACTTCAGAAATTTGTTTATTTAAATAATAAAGAAATTACAGGCGGATTACTGACAAATTCCCTATTACAACCTGATAGCAATTCTTATAAATTCCCTATTTCTAAATTATATGAATTATCAGCTAATAATGTAAATGGAGAGATAAGATTTACAGGGCCAAAACAAGAAATTATTGTCGCAAATAAAGATAAAATAAAAGTGAAAGGTGGTATTCAAATTTATGCAAGTAAAGATAGTATTTTGAAGGTTTGGCTAAATGGAGAAAGCAAAGCTGATAAAAAATTACAAGCTAATGAATTGATTGAAATGCCAAGAAACTTTGGTGGAAATCTAGAAATCCAATTAAATAGTGGATCAATTACTTTAATTGATACAAATGAAATTGTTAAAAATCAAAAATTAGTTGATGGAAATAAGATAGATATAAAAACTAAATATACTTCGATTAATAATGGAACCGCAATAATTAAATTACCTGGAGATTCTTATACAAGAGTAGATGCTGGTCAAAGTTTAGAAATAAATATTTTAGATAATCCAAAAAAGCCTCAAGTAAATTTAAACTTAGAGAATGGATTCTACTATGCAGTAATTCGATCGTTTAATAAAACAGGATTTAGAAGTTTAATCTCTCAAAGTATTTTACTATGGCCAAATATTTGTAATGACAGACAGCTACCAATGCCAGTGGCTGGACCTGATGAAAGAGAAGTTGCAATATTTAAAACTTTAGAAATTGATGCAAGTAAGTCATTTGATGCCTTTGGCAGTGTAGTTAGTTATTATATTGATACCGATTTAAAGGTTGATAGTGATGGAGATGGTGATACTACAAATGATAAAAATTTAGGTAGAGATTTGGATCCTAATGTAGATAGTGATGGGGATGGAATACCTTATAATGATTTAGATGATCCAATTTTATATGTAGGACCTTATAAAGATTTAAATGATATGGAAATAATGTTAAATATTGTTGATGAGTCAGGTAATATTGGGCAACAAAAAATCACTATTCACGTTTATGTTCCTTCTATAACATTGGATGATAGCTCAAGTAATTTAGAAGCAGATCCTGATGGAAATAATGGAAAGAGTGTGTCAGGAAGTATTGATCCAAAAGAAAGTAATATTCCAATTGCTATTATTCGAGATAGGAATGGAATTAAAGAAATTATTATAACCAAAAAAGCTAATAGTAAAGGAAAATACTTAACTGACGAACAAGGTAAATTTGATATTTCAGACTTAAATTTAAATGATAAAGTAGTTATTAAAAATGCTAATGGCCAAGTAGTTGCAGAAATAGATCCAGAAACAGGAAGAATTATTTTAATTGATCCAACTTATTCGATTGAGGTTCTACCTGCTCAAGAACCAATATTGCCAACTCGAGTTGTAGTAAGAAACCCTCAAAAAGTTATAGTAGCTACATTATTTATTGTGTCAGATGCTAATACTGATGTGACAATTGATGATCAAAATGTAATTTATAATAGGAATACAGTTTTACTATTTAATGGAGTTCACTACAAAGATATTCAGCAAGAAAGTTTAGGATTTGAATTAAAACAAATCCCTGCAGATAGTAATAAATTTGCTGGAGGTATTGAAATGATTGAAAATAATACTTTAAAGAGGGTATTTGTGCTTGATTCAGGTGGTAATTTCTATGTTTATGATCCAAGAATACAATTAAAATTGAAATCAGTAGATAATTTGGAAGATCCAATGATTATCCAAGTTTTATGGCAGAAGGAAGATGGTAATAAAGAAGTTATTGGTGAATTTTATGTATCATTTAGCTCTAAAAATCCATTACAAATATTAGATGCTGAAAAATATAACGCTTTTGTTGAAAATCCTAATGTTTTTGGACCTGAATTTGATACGGATATGGATGGTATGCCAGATTTATGGGAGATGCAATATGGACTTGATTATAATAATCCTTTAGATGCTAAAGAAGATCCAGACCAGGATGGTTTAACTAATTTAGAAGAATATTTAGCCGGAACTAACCCACTTTTAGCTGATAGTGATGGAGATGGATATTTAGATGGCTTTGAAGTAATAATGGGTAAGGATCCTTTAACAAAAGTAATCTCACCATTTGCCGATGTGGATCCTAATAACCCTTATTATGAATCAATAATTAACTTCTATCAAAGAGGTATTCTTGCTGGAATTCCTGCTGGCAATCAAACTAACTTTGGATTTAAAGAACCTATTAATCGTGCGGAATTTGCTAAAGTGATGTTAGACACTTTCTGTATTGTACCAAGGCCTGAAGCTTATCAAGCTCCTGGAGTATTTTATGATATTCCATATAAGGAAGGTCAAAATCCTTGGTATTTTACAGCTACTAAAGAAGCTTATTTCCAAGGATTTATTACTGGTTATAGAGGTGAAATAGATATAAGAACTGGTCAAACACCTTTTGCTCCAAATGAAACCATTACAAAAGCTGAAGCAGTAAAAATTATTTTAGAAGCTTTAGAAAGAGAAAGAATTATTGATCTATCTAAAATACCTGAAACTGAACCTTACTATATTCCTTATATGGCTGCTGCCCAAAACTTAGAACCTTATTTAATTAAAGGTAAAACTTTAAAAAGTAACTTTATTTTAACAAAGGAAGAGGCCTCTAGACCTGGAGAAGAAATTAATCGTGGGGAATTTATAAAATTAGCAGATAGAGTCTTAACTGCTTTAGATTGTTCTGTTATTGATACAGACCTTGATGGAATGCCAGATTTCTGGGAACAAAAAAATGGATTAAATTATTTAGATCCTAGTGATGCAGATTTAGACCCAGATCAAGATGGTTTAACTAATTTACAAGAATATAAATTTGGAACTGATCCAAATAATGCTGATACAGACGGTGGTGGTATCAAAGATGGAATAGAAGTTTTAAAGAGGAGGACTAATCCTTTAGATCCTAAAGATGATTATCTAGATAGTGATGGGGATGGAATTTCAGATGATGAAGAAATTAATAAATATGGAACTGATCCATTTAATTCTGATACCGATGGTGGTGGGGTAGATGATTATACTGAAATATTTATTAAAGGTACTAACCCATTAAATCCACTTGATGATTTAGATAGCGATAATGATGGATTATCAAATTATGAAGAAATTAATATTTACCATACTGATCCATTTAATCCTGACACTGATGGTGGTGGAGTTAAAGATGGAGTAGAAGTTTATAGAAATTCTGATCCTTTAAATCCAAATGATGATTTAATAGATCCAAGAAAAGATTTGGGACCAGGAGTTTATGTGATACCTCCAACTTGTTCAACATGTCCTTGCGAATCAGCAATTGACCATACAGCTGACCTGATTCCAGGAGATAAGATTTTAGGAATTATTTCAAATGATGATAATTCACAAATATTTAGCCAAAGTAATTTAATAGAAATAAAAGAAATAAATAAGAGTAAACCAAAAGAAGTAAAATAGGTATAATATAAATATCAATGAAAAATAAAAAAAATAAAAATAGCTTTCAACAACTAAGTATTACAATTTCTTTGATGATGCTGTTATTTATTGGAAATAGCCTTGGTAATATTGGTAATATTTCTTTGGCTCAAGAAGATACACAAAGTATTTCTACTGTTACTCCAGTGGAAGGAAATCAAATACAAATTAATAAAGAAACTCAAGTAGCTTGCCAAACTAAAATTGCTGAATGGGCGGAACCTGAATTTGAAAAATATAAAGTTTTTATGGAAAACCATTTTAGCAATAAAAGTAAGACTTCTTCTTTAATGGAAGAGGCTATGAATAGATACGAAAAATTTAAGTATGATATTTCTGTAAAATATTCTGAATTTGTAACATTTCACATCAATCAAGCTGGTATATCAGGTGCAAATGTGGGAGTACAATTAGTAGGTTTATCTCAATGTGAATCATTAGTTCGAGAATATATTCAAAATGCAAATAAACTATTGCAAATGAGAGCTATTACAACTGCAAAGATTAAAAAGGCTTCTGTTTTTGTTGAAAAATATCAACAAATAAATTCAAAACTAAGATCTTTAAATGATGATTTTATTAAGATGGTTGTAAATATCTCTACTTTTGATCAAAAACTTCCTTGTTATCTAAAATCTTGTGTACAATAAAATGAAAAATAAAATTATTTATCTATCAGCTAGTTTACTCATAATTTTGAGTGGGGTTATGCTTTTTGGTTCTTATAGAGGGATAGCTCAAAACAATGAAAATATTCCTCCAGTAAATTCTGCTAATTTTATTAATGCTTTTTGTTTTGATGGACAAATAGATCAAATGGATATTAAAGATTTACAAGAGATGTATCTTGAGAAGACAAATGAATATTTTAATCAAAAAATTAAAGATGTTTTGCAGGACGAAAGAGATGAGGCTCCTACTCCAAATTTAGATGAATATGACAAACTAGGTGGGAATCTCTGTACTAGTAGCGGAGATAGTGATTTAACTTGTAAATCTATAGCTGTTTGTAATCCAAACAAACAAGTTGATGAAAACCAAGATTATGCAAATCATCCTTATTGTGTTGGAGTTACTTTACTTGGCTTGCCTCCTGCTAAATTTGATCATTATAATTATCAAAGATTACAAGAAATCGAACAATTAAAATACAGTTATTTTTGTTATTATTCAGCTTTGAATTTAAAAAGAGATGCTATTTATGATGGGACTCCACAAGGAATTTTAGATAAATGTAATACTGACAATCCATTTAAAAATGAAAAAGTATGTACCTTACAATCTCAAATCTCACAAGAAAATGATTCCGAGAAAAAAGAAGAATTGAAAGGACAATTAAATCAAGAATTAACAAAGCAAATGGTTGGGTATGGATATATGGATGACGATACTCCTGATCCTGGAAATAGTATTATTAGCTATATGAATTACACAGCTAATAGAATAAATTTTATAGACGATGAAATTGAGAAAGCTAAGCTTGCATTAGACCAAACTTTAGATGCTTATAGTCAATTAAAAACTTCATGGCAATTACATATTAGATATATAGATATTTTTAATAATTTAGTAAAATACAGAGATCAATTGGTTAATATTCGACAACAGACTGATGTATTTCCAATGAAATTTGTAGATGCTACAACTACTAGATGTCTTTAATGAAAAAATTAATTTACATAATTGGTTTTCTAATGTTTATGAGCGTAATAATTCGCCCAGGCGGAATGATTGACTTAAAAAATGTCTTTGCAGCTGATTCTGAAATCGAAGACTGCGTTCCAAGCAGGAACTTGGGATGTAGAGAAAGCCAATTAATTAAAAGAGTATTAAAAGATAATCCAAATAAAAACTTAGATTGGGGGCAAAGTTTTGGATCAACAGATCCAAATATTATTGGAGATAATCTTTACTTAATTATATATAAAGATATTAATTTAAACTCACTTGATGAAGCAATTAATGCTACTGCTGATCAATATGGAATGCCTGTAGAAAGAATGTCTGAAATATTATACGGTGATATTAAACCGATTCTTGAAAGAAACCCATTAATGACTATTGAAAGAGCTACAGAAATTTATATGCAAATAATTGCTACTTATGAAGATAAAAAAGATAGTGCAGAATTACAAAATTATTTAAATTCAAAAATTCTATCTAATGAAATGTTTGCAGATGGAAAACTAGAAAACTCTGGTTTTGATTTAGTTGTAGATTTAAATAATATAGAAACTATTTTATTCCAAAGAGCAGAACCAATTACTTATGGAGCAAACTATGTTCCTAGTGCTAATACTGGAGATAATAATGATGATTCAAAATTAAAAGATGATATTATTGATTTACCAATTGATCTGTCAGGGGATATTTCTTTAAATAATGGTTCTTCCAATGGACAATCTAGTAATAATCAACAAAAAACTAATCAAAATCCTTTTAAACAAGCTGAAGAGCTAAAAAAATCTATTTTTGATAAAGGAATTAATCCTAATATTTGTTTTACCACTCAAGACCTAGATAAACCATTAGATAAATTGTCTAAAGATTTACAAGGTAATAAAAAGCTAAAAAGTAATTTTGATGCTGAAAAAGATTTAGACAAAATAAATAATAGCCAAAACAATCAGAGGGGGGATAATGTTAATGATTTAAGTAATGTAGGACCAGATTTACCAATTGATTTAATTCCAACGGATAGTCAAATCCCAAAAGATGTTAAATCGGCACCTCCAGGAGATTATAGTAAAGCTCCTTTATGTGAAGATATTATTTGTATAACTTTTGAAACTTTTTATAAACCAGCTACCCCAAGTTTTACAAAGACAGATAACTGTATTCAATGTCATGTTCAATATATTAATGAAAGTCTACAAAAGACTGTAAGTCATAGCTTAATTCCTGCAAAAGCTACTGGAAATCTTGGAGAAAGTGCTTTATGTAAGAATGCAGCTGCTGCTTCACTTTCTGCAATTGGTATGAATATTAGTGTAAATATGGTGCCAGTTATTACACCTCCCAAAAATGATTTAATGAGTGTAGGAAATATTAATGATGAATGGAATAAATATGCTCAAACAAATGGATTTTGGAATTATGGTGAAAAACAAAGAAGAGAAGCTGATGCTAAAAAGAAAAATGGCCCAGTAGACTATTCCCCTATTTCAAGTGATATGGAAAGAATGTTGGTAGTTGAATTATTTAATGCTGGTGATAATTCTTCAATTGATGAGGTAATGTCACAAGCATCAAGTAGCTATGAAAAATTAAAAGTTCAAGCTGCGCAAGAACAATTAGTTGTGGAAATAGCTCAAGATGCCTATGGAGAAATTAATACTTATGATGCTTTAGAGGATGAAATGAAGCAAATGAATGGATTTTTTAAAAACTTTAAAGATCAAATGCGTACTTTGTATGAAGATGTTCCTGGATTAAATTCAACAAAAGCTTGTACTAACTTAAATAATAAAAGGGCTTGTACATAATGAAACTAAATAATAATAAAATTTGGATTTTAAATTCTATTGTTCTTACAATAACTTTTATGATTCTATTAAGCGGGTCAAATAATGATGTTAGTTATGCTCAGAAAAGTGTAGATAATAATTCAGGATCAGGAAAACAATTATTCTGTACTAGAGATTTTAGTAATTTTATAAATAACGGATTGGACTTTAATGGGGAAGGATTTATTGACTATTGGAATGATATTTTAGTTATTTATAATACAAATTACTGCCAATATTCTGATATTGATAGTTTATTAAATAGAATTGATAAAGCCAGGAAACAAATAAGACAAGCCTTTTATGTTTGTGATACTGCTACAGCAACTAGAGTAGCCAGTCAATATTACCAATTATCTGCAGAACTCTATTATTTAAGACATTTTGTAAATATAACTAATCCACCAAATCCAAAGGCTAGCGAGAAAGAAAAGGCATTAAATGTTATAAAAGATAGTAGTGTGCGCAAAAAATTTATGAATATGTTCGTTAATGATTTAAAATATTTTGATGCTGATACTGGAAATAGAGTATTTGAACAATTAGAAGCAAAGTATGCAAGTAAAATTGAAGCTTATCAAAATTGTTCTGACCCTAACTTAGGAATGTTAACAGATAGAATAAATAATATTAAAAATACGCTTAACCAACTCAAATTACTTGGTGATAGATTTCAAGCTAAAGTAGAAGCAAGAAATAATGCTCGTGATAAAAGATTAAAAGAAAATCCAGGTATTTTATCAGCATTTTCCGCTCATAATGCAGCTGAATTTTTTAATAGCGTCTTTAATATAAGATTAAATAATGAACCAATTAAGGAAACTACTGTCTGGGAACAAATTTCTAACACTTATAAACAAAATAAACTTGGAGGTAATTTAACTGCTGAGAAAGATAATATTGAAGTGCCAAGAGGTATTAAATTTAATGATATTGCTGATGATTTATCTTTAATAAAAAGGAGAGATATGGATGTGGATATGGATATTAAGTTTGTGACAAGCTATGACTTAAAATACAGGCAAGTTGGAGGGATGGGACTAGATAAAGCTAAAGTAAATTTAGATGATTTGAAAGTAATTCTGACTGATACTTTCCAACCTCTTTTAGAAATTAAAGGATGTACGGCTAATATTGTTGGAAAACAGTGTGGAGAACGCTAAATAAGTAAATAATTTAAATGTTTTATTTGCTAACTTAGTTTTTGATATGGAGTTAAAAAGATACATTAATTTGTATTTAAATCGAGAAGTTTATTACCCCATAAAAACCACAATCCCCGCTGTTAGCGGGGTAGTTGAGGTTATTCTAGGGCTTAAATTTTTTATCTTGCTACTAAAGTGAGAATAGATCCTTTTACTCTGTCTTTCCATGCAAGATACGATTTTTTTCTTGATTTACCTGTAATATGTTCTAGGGCCTCAATATTACTTGTTTTACAGTGAGGACAATTTTCTTTTTTGGTGGAGATTGATACTCCGCAATTGAGGCAATTAAATATCATAGTATTTATTGTAGTTTATAGTACTGATCGTCCCCTCCTTTCTGTAAATTTTGTGTATCTTGTTTTTCAATAATTTTTAGTTTTGTGACCTTAATAGCACTTTCTTGATCTATTGTATTTTCTATTATTGTTTTTTCAGATGGTGGGTCTGTTAATTCTTTTTTAAGAGATTTGTTTTTGTTTTTGGTTTTTTTAATAATATTAGTTGAAGTTTCCTCAGTTTTCTTATGATTTGATGAAGTTTGTTCAAGAAAACCTTCTAAGTCGCTTTCTCTGATGCGATAAACGCGTCCAAGCTTACTTGCTTTAAGTTTGCCTTGTTTAATAAATTTTAACACAGTGAATGGATGCACTTGTAAAATTTGGGCAACTTGGTCTGGAGTTAGTATTTTTTCCTGCATTTAATTAACCAATTTATTGATTAATTAAATTTTAGCATTATTTTTAATGTTCTTCAATCGTTACAGTGTTGTTTATTTATCTGTTTTGCATTTTACTCATATTTTTAAATATTTCAATAGTATTTTTATATTTTATTAAACTTTATTAAACTTTGAACACTTTTTATACAACTTTTGCACATTATTTTAACAATATCCCACTTAGATTAAAGGCTTTTGAACTTATTTGAAGTTAATACAATCTTAAACTTTATTAAATTCTATTAAACTTTATTAAACTTTATTTAATATTTTTAATATAAAATAAAAGAAAAAACTCTTTAATAAATAAAGAGTTTTTAAATATAAATTAAATTAAAGCTAATTTATGATAATAATTTATTTAACCAAAGTGCAGTATATGATTTTTTATCTTTAGCAACTTCTTCTGGAGTGCCTGAAGCAATGATTTCGCCACCACCATCACCTCCATCTGGCCCAAGATCTATTATATAGTCCACTGACTTAATTATATCTAAATTATGTTCAATTGTTAAAACTGTATTACCTTTGTCTACAAGTTTTTGTAGAACATCTAATAATTTTTTAACATCTTCAAAATGAAGACCAGTAGTTGGCTCATCTAAAACATATAGTGTCTGACCTGTAGATTTACGTGATAATTCAGTTGATAGTTTAATTCTCTGTGCTTCACCACCTGATAAAGTTGTAGCTTGTTGACCTAGTCGTATGTATCCAAGCCCAACCTGTAATAATGTATCTAATTTAACTTTAATATTTGGAATAGCCTCAAAAAAATCAAATGCTTCTTCTACAGACATATCTAAAACATCAGCTATATTTTTTCCTCTATAAGTAATTTCCAAAGTTTCTGTATTATATCTCTTACCATGACAAGTTTCACATTCCACATAAATATCTGGTAAAAAATGCATTTCTATCTTCTTAATACCATCACCTTGACACGCTTCACACCTACCGCCTTTGACATTAAAACTAAAACGTCCTGATTTATAACCGCGAAGCTTGGCTTCTGAACTAGCGGCAAACAAATCACGAATATCTGTGAATACACCAGTATAAGTAGCAGGATTTGACCTTGGCGTTCTTCCAATTGGAGACTGATCAATATTGATTATTTTATCTAAATTTTCAATACCTTCTATGGCTTCATGTGTTCCAGAGGTGTTTTTAGTTCCATAAATAGCTTTAGACACCTCTTTTACTAAAATTCCATTAATTAAAGTGGATTTTCCTGAACCCGATACACCGGTAACGGCTATAAAAGTCCCTAAAGGAAATTTAGCAGAAACATTTTTTAAATTATGTTCGCTTGCTCCAATGATTTTTAAAAATTTACCATTACCTTTTCTTCTTTTTTTAGGAATTTTTATTTCAGCTTCTCCAGATAAATATTTACCAGTAATGGAATTTTTATTTTTCATCACTTCTTGAGGAGTACCAGATGCTAATACTTTACCTCCATTTTTCCCTGCCCCTGGACCAATATCTAAAATATAATCAGAAGCCAGCATAGTATCAATATCATGTTCGACTACAATAACTGTGTTTCCAAGGTCTCTTAAAGAAATTAAGGTATCAATCAATTTAGCATTATCATTTTGATGTAATCCGATAGATGGCTCATCTAAGACATAAATTACTCCTGATAATTTAGAGCCGATTTGAGTAGCTAATCTTATCCTTTGTGCCTCTCCACCCGATAAAGTGTTTGCAGCTCTCTCTAAAGTCAAATAATTAAGCCCAACATCTTCTAGAAAATTTAACCTACTTTGTATTTCTTTGGTAATTAAGTTAGCAATTTCTTGTTGTCCTTTTGGTAAAGACAAATTAGCAAAGAATTTTCTTGCTTCTTTAACTGAAATTTTTGTTAAATCAATAATTGAATTTCCATTAATTTTAATAGCCAAAACCTCAGGTTTAAGTCTATTCCCAAGGCATTTAGGACAAACTAAAATCTGCATATATTTTTCTATTTTCTTTCTTATATAATCAGAATCTGTTTCATGATAGCGTCTTTCAAGATTTGGAATTACTCCTTCAAAACGAGTTTGATATTCACCATTAAAGCCTTCTCCTTCTTCACTAAACTGAGAATTAGACATTTTAATTTTATATTTTTTCTCACCAGTGCCATACAAAACAATATCTAATTGCTCTTTAGTAAGCTTTTTAATTGGAGTATTCATTGAAAATCCTACTTGTTTGGCAACGGCTTCTAAAATTCTATTATACCAAGTTAAGTGGCTTGTAGTAGCTGACCAAGGCATTATAGCACCTTCAGATAGAGTTAAATTTGAATTAGGGATAATTAACTTTGGATCCATTTCTAGCTTTGTCCCTAAACCATGACAATATTCACATGCACCTTGAGGAGAATTGAAAGAAAATAAACTTGGTGTAATTTCTGGAATATTTAACTTTGAATCTTCAGAGGCATATTGTTCTGAAAATAATTGTTCCTCTTTTGTATCATGATCAACTACTATAATTTGACCATTCCCCTGCCTCAAAGATAATTCAACAGAATCAGCTAAACGCGATCGATCAGGATTTGGCACCTCAATTTGATCGCCATTAGACATTGTTTCAAACCTTTTATTTAAATCTTTGACTACTAAACGATCAACTACTATTTCAATATTATGCTTTTTATTTTCATCTAACTCTGGAATATCCACAATGCTTGATACTTCTCCGTCAACCCGTACTCTCACAAAACCATCTTTTTTAATTTTTTCAAAGATTTTTAAGTGAGCTCCTTTTTTTTGAGTAATAACTGGAGCCAATAAGAGGATTTTTTTCCCTTCGGGCATTTGAGCAATGATTTCAATGATTTCTGAAGCTGATTGTTTAGTTAATGGTTTACCAGTAACAGGATCATAAGGAATACCTACTTTTGCAAATAATAATCTTAAATAATCATAAATTTCAGTAACAGTACCAACAGTAGAACGAGGATTTCTTGGTGCTGTTTTTTGATCTATAGAAATCGCAGGACTTAAACCCTCAATAGAGTCAACATCAGGTTTCTCCATTAATTGTAAAAACTGTCTTGCATAGGTAGATAAACTCTCGACATATCTTCTTTGACCTTCAGCATAAATAGTATCAAAGGCAAGCGTAGATTTTCCTGATCCTGATAAACCTGTTATTACAGTAAGTTTATTTTTAGGTATTTCTACATCAATATTTTTTAAATTATGTAGTCTGGCTCCTGTAACTTTAATTTTATCGTTTAACATTTTCTAAATAAAATGAAGGATACATCGCTTCAATTAGCGTGATCTCTATGTAAATATATATTTATTTTCCTACTTATTAACGACAGGTAATCTATCACTTAATTTAATCTTTATCAATGTATGTACTGCAAAAAAACCTGATTAATAACTAGATTAATTGTGTATGTTACATTAATGAAATAAGATAGTAAAGTTTTATTTTTCTACTAATAAATACTCTTTATCAATTCTTTTACTATCAAACATAAATGATAGAGTGATAAAGCCAATGGTTAAATAAGGGATAATTAAAAAAGTCCAGTTCATTTCGAGGAATATATTAAAGAAAGCATGAAGTACTGATGCTATAATAAGTCCCTGTGCTATTTTTTCATTATGGAAAGTTTGAATTTTATCTAGTTTAAACACTTCAACAAATTTTTTGAGAATTGGCCACTTATTTTTATTGTATTTTTCTTTCATAACCGAGTCTGCAAAAGTAGCTAAACCATAGTAATAACCTAAAATCCCAGAGAACATAACATGAGCAAAGGTAGAAAAGAGCGACCTAAAGACAAAAGGTAATAAAATGCTTTCTGCCCCTCTTACTTGCATAATATTGTAAAAATAAATCATATTTTCAGCGAAAGAAAAGCCTAGAGCCACAATAATAAAATATTCTATACAATCAGTGATAGAAGTAATTTTTTTATTTTTAATAAATTTTACAGCACTAAACTTGGCTATTTCTTCAATAATTCCAACGATCATAAATGTTAATAAAGTATCTAGCGGGATAGCAGCTAAATTCTCAAAACCAATTAAATTATCTTGAAAAGTATTAGTATAAGTAAAAGCATTAATCCAAGGGAAATATCTCCAAAGATACTTGTAAGCTAAAAGAGGAGCTACGGTGAATATTCCAGCTACAAATAAATGTACAACAGTCCATTTGTTTGTTGGTTGTTTCCTATAAAATATCACCCCCCAAAATAAAGCTGGGATTACCGCTAGAAAGCCGGCTAACAAGATGTTAATTATTGGTTGACTAAGCATTATATTTTCCTATCGTTTTTATGAGTTTTATTTGACATTACTTACAAATCCTTACATTATATCATTTCTATTTTTGCTTGCCAATACAAATTTTATGGATTTATGTTAGAGTTAAATCAAAAGTTGGTTTTTATGTTAAAAAAATTAAATCTTCAGAATTTTCGAAATTATCAAGAAATAAATTTAGATTTTGAAGCTAAATCTGGTCTAACTTATTTGATTGGCGACAATGGACAGGGTAAAACTAATATTTTGGAGGCTATTTATATGATGGCGTTAGGTAAGTCTTTTAGAATTTCTAAAGAAGATAATTTAATTAAATGGAATGAAGATTATGCGAGAATAAATGCAAATTTTTTAATTAATAAAGAATTAAATTTAGAAATTTTTCTTGGTAAACCACCTCAACCTAAAAGAGTTTTCAAAATAAATGAAGTAAAAAGCTCTTTAATTAACTTTTTGGGACAAATTAAAGTTGTTTTTTTCAACCCTGAAGACTTAAATATGCTTTATTTAGGCCCAGAACTTCGAAGACAGTATTTAGATATTTTAAATATTCAAAGCAATAAAGAATATCTATTAGCTTTGAGGAAATTTAAAAAAATAAAAGAACAAAGGAATGCTTTACTTAATTTAATTAAAGAAAATAAGGCTAATTCTAATGACTTAGAAATCTGGGACAAGCAATTAGTAGAAAATGGAGTTATTTTATGGGAAGAAAGGGCTAAAGTATTGGAATATTTTAATCAAAAAATTAGTCAAAAATATCAAGAAATCACTAATTTAAAACAAGAAATTTTAATAAATTACCAAAATAGTTTATCTTTAGACTTTAATATACTTAATTTAACTGAAAATTTATCAGAAATATATTTAGATAAATTAAAAGATAGTTTATTAAGAGATATTAATTCAGGTCATACACAAGTTGGACCACATAGAGATGAAATTATTTTTAATTTAAATCAAAAACCTCTTTATGAACATGCTTCAAGAGGAGAGTATCGTACAATTTTATTAGCTTTAAAGTTAATTGAAATGGATTGGTTTGAAGAGCAAGGACAAAATCCAATTTTACTTTTAGATGATGTTTTTTCTGAATTAGATCATCAAAGACAGCAATTTTTATTAAATAAAGTATCTAATTATCAAACTTTTATTACCACAACAAAAGATTCTGCAATATTAAATAAAGAAAATTTACTAAATGGAGATTTTATAGAAATATCACAAGGAAAAGCGGTTAGGATATAATAGTTTGTCAATTAAAATAAATTAATTTAAACTTCCGGCAGTTTTATTATTTAACAAAGAAAAATATGTCAGCTGAAGACTCTCAAAATCAAGCTAATAATAATGATAATTTGCTGACAAATACAACGATAACAGCTTCTAATGCTGAAATTGATCAAATTCATAATCAAGATGAAAAATTAGCACATATGCGCCATAGTTGTGCTCATATGCTTGCTCAAGCTGTTTTAGAATTATTTCCTGACGCTAAACTTGGTATTGGTCCTACAATTGAAAATGGTTTTTATTATGATTTTGACTTACCAAGAACTTTAACTCCTGATGATTTAAAGATTTTACAAAAGAAAATGGAGCATATAGCTAAACAAAGACAAACCTTCCATAGAAATGAAATGGAAATTAATCAAGCTATTAAGTATTTAGAGGGAAAAGCACAACCTTTTAAAGTTGAATTAGCAGAAGATTTAGCAAAAGATGGTGAAACTAAAGTTTCTTTTTATGAAAATCAATTAAATGATGGTACCGTAAAGTTTTGGGATTTATGCCGTGGAGGACATACTCAAAATACAGGTGAAGTTGGGGTATTTAAACTTTATAAAATAGCTGGTGCTTATTGGAGAGGTGATGAAAAAAGGCCAATGCTACAGAGAATTTATGGTTTATGCTTTGAAACTCAAAAAGAATTAGACGATTATATTGAGATGATGGAAGAAGCTAAGAAAAGAGATCATCGTAAACTTGGGACAGAGTTGGGAATATTTGCTTTTTCAGAAGAAATTGGACCAGGTTTACCTCTTTGGCTACCAAATGGAGCTGTTTTAATTGAAGAATTAGAAAAATTAGCTAAAGAAACAGAGTTTAAAGCTGGATATAAGAGAGTTAGAACCCCACTAATAACAAAAGAAAGTTTATTTTTGAAATCAGGTCATTTACCTTACTATAAAGACTCTATGTATGCTCCAATGCAAATAGATGAGCAAAATTACTATTTAAAACCGATGAATTGTCCATTCCATCATGAATGTTATGCTGCAAGTCCAAAAAGTTATAGAGATTTACCACTTCGACTTGCTGAATATGGGACTTGCCATAGATATGAAGATTCTGGAGCTTTATTTGGTTTAATGCGTGTTCGGTCAATGCAAATGAATGATGCACATATTTATTGTACTGAAGATCAATTTGAAGAGGAATTTTTAAATGTAGTAAATATGTATTTAAACTACTTTAAACTTTTTGGAATTGAAAAGTATGTGATGAGGCTTTCACTTCACAGTAAAGAAGGTTTAGGTAAAAAATATATAAATGAACCTGAACTTTGGCTTAAAACAGAAGATATGGTGAGGAAAGCTATGAAAAAAGCAAATGTGCCTACTGTGGAAATTGAAGATGAAGCTGCATTTTATGGACCAAAAATTGATGTACAAGTTTGGAGTGCTATTGGTAGAGAATTTACTTTAGCTACAAATCAAATAGATTTTGCCGTACCCAAAAGATTTAATCTAACTTATATTGATCATGATGGCTTTGAAAAAACTCCACTTTGTATTCACAGAGCTCCTCTAAGTACACATGAGAGATTAATTGGATTTTTAATTGAACATTTTGCTGGAGCATTTCCAACTTGGCTTGCCCCAATACAAGTAAGATTACTTCCAGTAGCTGATACTCATAAAGATTTTGCTAAGAAATTAAGTGAAGAATTACTTGATATGATGATTCGAGTAGAAATAGATGATAGCAAAGATTCCTTAGGTAAAAGAATTAGAAATGCAGAAATGATGAAGATTCCTTATATGTTGGTTATTGGAGATAAAGAAGTAAATGGTGAAAATTTAGTAATTCGAAGATATGGAAGTAAAGAACAAAAGTCACTATCTTGGGAAGAATTTAAAAAAGAATTAGAAGGAGAAATTGCAAAAAGATTTTTAAATTTGCAATAAACTATTCTTGATTAGTTTGACTAATATTAACTACCTAAATATTAGTAATGAGTGCGGTAAAATATCATATTTACTTGCAATATATGTCTATTCTGTTAAAATCAACGCTTGTTGGTCTTTTAAAAAATAAATGCGTCAGTAGAGTTAAACTTGTATAAAAGTCATCAAAAATGGTTTTTATACAGAAAGACTCTACTACTTTTTGGGAGGTTTTTAGGGAGGAGGTGATAAATTGGCAAAGACTGTAGCTGAAATGGTGCTGTTGATGGCAATGTCGTCTATCATTGCATCAATGTCTGATAACAAAGATTACATTATTGCTGGCATGATGCTGGCAATGATGTTTCCCTTTGTGAAGGGGGTGGCTTTTTGGGCCAGAAAGAAGAGACTGAAGAATCTTGAGTCAAAATTTAAGCCGTATGAGATCACTCTTTTACGGTCAGTGATTTATTCACCAGGGAACACACAACAATACAAAAAGTAGTTTTTATCCCGTTAGTTAAAGTACTAACGGGATTTTTTAAGCTGCTTGTTTTAATTTTTGCTGTTCTTCCCAAGACATTTGTGCACCTGACATTCCCGTTAATGATGATCTTCTGTTTTTCATTAAGCTAGCTAATTGTTGAGGTTTAGTTTCAGCTAATTTATTTATAGTTAAAAGTAATTCTTCTCTAAATAATTTTTCTTTATTACTATCTATTTCTGTTTCTCCAGTAACTAGAACTTCTCCTACAATACTAGCTAATTTCTTATTACCTGATAAATTAATAATATCTTGTGCAATTTCTCTAATGAACTGTTCAGTTTCTAGAGCGAAAGCCCTAACTGATCTTTTTTTATCTACATTTGGCTTGTCATCTAATTGAGCTTCACCAAGCCTCAAATAAAAAGCTTTATTTTTAATTCTGCTACGAACAATATTATTAAAATAAATAAAAGAATAGACCATTTGGCCGAAATCTTTAGCTAGCTCAAGATTAGCTTCTTTATTACTACCTGTCTCTAATTTATTGGCTCTTAAAATTAATTGATTATTATAACCAACATACATATTTTTAACAGTATCAAGTTTAGCACTGCTTCCAAATCTCGTGCTTAAAATTTTATCTAAATCATTTTCCTGCCAAACTAAAGGACCGAGATAGTGATAAAGGTTTGGATCTAGATCTGGATTACCTGCTTTGTTTGTAGCCTGCCTTTTTAATGTTGGCGAGGTAAGCACTTCTGATTGAATCCAGTTAATGGTATTCTTCCCAGCAGTGTATTTTTCTAAATCTCTTTTCTCTGAGGCGTTAATATCTTGTTGAACTACTCTATTAAATAGTTCCTTAAAGTTATTTAAACCAAATTTACCTGTTTTTGGAATAATATTCCCTTTGGAATCCTGAATCATAACTGGATTACCATTTTCATCTAATATATTATGTGCTGCTGCAAAATAAGAATAGACTTGTAAATTCCTTAAATCAGAGACAAAATGATTTAATCTAGAAAATGGTAGTAAAGTTTGTCCATTTTTATTTTTCACACTAAATGCAGAAATCAAAAATAACATACCCTGCTCCATATTTACTTCTAATTCTTTGATTGCACTTACCAATAAACCTTCAAATTCAGCTGCATTAACATCTCTATCATTTTCCCAATCATAGAGCATTTTTTTAAGCTGTTTATTAATTCCTCCTTGTAAAAATTCATATTTACTTCTCATATTTTTACCCGCCTCCTCTCTTTGCTTTATATATTCACTTTCATTTTGACCACTCCATGTATCAAACATTCCTGCCCCATATAAACCATCAATAATAGCTCGATATTGGTCAAAAATACTTAAAGTAGGTTCTTTATCCATAGCTGATTTGTCTCCTACAACTACAACCACATCTTTTAATGTATCTTTGAATTTATCAGGGTACTTTATTTCACCAGAACTATTTAAACGATTTACCGCAGCTATTAATTTTGGATCATCTTCCCAGCGTAGTCCTCCTTTTTTTATTAAAATTGCCATTGCAGCTTGAAAAGTTTTTGAAGCTTCAGCTGTATTAGACATTTCAGCTGTTTCATATAAAATATCACGTATTTCACTAGATGAGTGATTATTTTCAAGAAATTCTTGTAGATCTTTGACCTCTTTAACTACTTTACTTCCTAATTTTCCAGCATAATCATCACTTAAACTATTTAACCCTCCAAACTTTGGAAATCCTTTATAAAATTGTGACCCAACAATTGCCTCTTTAGTTTCAGATCTATCCTTTAACCAATTAGCGATCTTTTCTTTTGGTGCTTTGAAAAATAAACCATACATTTCCATTAAACTTAAAAAATTAGTATTATTCCATAAATTTTGGAAATATCCTGGTTTTGTAAATTTATGTTCTTTTTCTTCATTATCTGTGGTAGCTGGACTTACAACTTTTAATGCCTGATCCATTTCTTTAACTTTATTCTTGTTTTTCTCCTTTTCAGCTTGTTCTTTTAATTCTTTTAATTGCTTCTCATTTGGATTTGTTAAATTTTGATCTCTAACTAAACGATAAAATTGATTTGGAGTTAAATAATTATTATCTGTAAAAGTAATTTTATTAGGATTTGCTTCTTTTATATAGAGAACTGGCAATTCCATAGGTTTATCAGCTGAAATTATGGGGAAAGGAAATTTGGCATTGGTGAATTTCATAGGTTTTACTTCATCTTTAGACCAACCTTTTTCTTCACATAAAATCTGGTGCTGTTGTTCTAGAGCATTATCTAATTCCTCTAAAGATTTAAAATCTGGTACAGTTTTAAACTTGTTGTACCATTTGTGAAATTCAGATAAAGTTAATTTACTTGTAAAGCTAGTATTGTTTAAACTTCTTTTACTTTTAGGCTTATAATCTAGCGCTACTTCTTGATCTAAATATATAACTCCATTTTCAATTCTTTCTATTTTGACTGTTTTAGTCAATTTCTTACTTGAATCATCAGTAATTTTATATGGCAACTCATATTCAAAAGTTTGACCTGCTTTCAAAAAACCATTGATACCAAGATGAGAAGCTAATTGCTCTTCATTTTCAAAAGCTAAGGATAAATCATTTTCTTCAGCCCATCTAGCAAATCGTGAGGCAGATAAATTATAGGTAATAACTTCATTACTTGGACTAGTTAACTTTAAAACTAATACTGGCTCTAAACTTGGGATTTTCCTTTTGTATTGTGAAGGACCATCATAAATAATTTCTTCTGCACTATGAGTAATATCAACAATTTCTACCTTGATATTTTTAGGTAAGTTTTGATTTGGATCTACTTGATATTGATTAGGATCAGCCATATAAAACACAGTTCCTTTTTTCAAAGGAAGTCCGAGTTGTTTTGAAGTTTTTTCTAAAGCTTCTTTTCTTAACTGTTTATTTTCTTCATCTTCAGCTACAGTAGCAATTTGTGTAATTAATTTTTCAACAAATTGATTGTATCTATTGATATAATTATTAAGCTCTTGATCTAGTAATTTAATACGTTTATCTAACTCATTTAAATTTTTTAAATAATCAGTAGAGTTGGTAGCGTCATATCTACTAATTTTAGTTAAAATTTGTTCTTTTTCATGACCAATATCTTCTACTGTTTTAGGGAAAGCAGATTTTAGTGTATTAATCTGCGAAGTCTTTAATTTATTTTCAGTTGATAATCTATTTAATAAATCTTGGTAATTCTCAGTTTCAGTATTATTTAGTTGATTAACATCTTCTTCAGTTAATTTTGTTAAATCCTTATTATCCTCATTTTTGCTTAAAATAGACTTAACTATTTTTTGATATTCTACTTTTTGATCTTGACCAGTAAAAATAGCTTTTTCAGCAAGAGTAATTACTTCTTGTGAACTCAACTGTTCCAATAACTTTTGATATTTGTCAAAATAACGAGTAGATTCTTCATAAAGCTTATCTAATTGATAATTTAATAATCCTTGGAAGTCATCTTTATTAGCTTCATAAAAACTATCAAAGTTTGGATATGATTTTTGAGCTTTTTGGAAGGATTTTTTAAATTCTTTTAAACTACTAAGTAAATAATGAATTTTTTGATTAATTTCTTTAGCATTATTTTCAGTTAGCTTAATAGATTCAAAAGGTAGATTCTCTTGTTCTAAAAGTGATTGTTCCTCTGTATCTTCTTCATTTAATAACTCTTGATCATTTTCATCTTCAACTTCTTCCAAATTATCCATTAAATCATCTTCTTGAACTTGGGATTCTTGTGGGTTACGTCGATTATTTCTTCGTCTTACTTGTTGTCTACTATTTCTAGGCATTTGCGATATAAATTTATAAGGTGTTATTATAACTTATTTACTAAAATTAGCAAGATTATGGAGTTCCTCCTGTTCCCGCACCCCCTGATGGTGTGCCTCCGCCACCTCCTGGAGCCGCCCCTCCTCCGCCTGGGCCTGCCGGTGCTCCTCCTCCTGCTCCCCCTGCTGGAGCTCCTCCAGCTCCTGTTCCTCCGGCACCTCCACCTGAAGTATCGCTTGCTCCTCCAGAAGGTTCTATTCCAGTTGCTCTTTCTCCACGCTCTAAAATATCCTCTACGATTTGAGTAGCTTTAGCATTATCTCCTCCAACTTTAGGGGTAAACTTTCTAATTAAAGCTTTCTTTGCAGCCTCTTGTGCTGCTGGAGGTAATTTGTCATAGTTTTCTTTAAATGATTCGGCTCCAGCTGGTTTGGCTATTGCACCGCTTTCGCTAATAATATCAGAGCCAGCCTGATATACTGCACTAGCAGCTTTTCTCATTGCTTCAACATTTCTAGTTTCTTCCTCAACTTTTCTTACTTTATCTTCTTTATCTTCATTTCCTCTTAATTCGTCTACAGCTCTATTTAGTTTAGTAACAGCATCAGTTAATTCAGGTATGGCAGTGTTTCTTTCAGAAGTAGGAATATTTAATGCACTTTGAGCTTCTTTTTTTGCTTGTTCTCCTCTTGCTTTAGCTATACTAGTATTTGATTCAGTTGCAAATTCTCTTAAATCTTCAGGAGTTACTTTTCCTGCTTTTAAATCTTCTAGAAATGCTTTTTTATTTCCATTATATCTACTTGGAGGTATAAAATCTTTATAGTATTTATCTAACTTATCTGCTAAAACTGCTTGAGAAGCTGGATTTAAACGATAATCTACTTGGTTTAAAGCTTTAGCAATTTTTTGTTTTATATCCTCACTACCTCTAACGCTTTCTAAAGTAGATTTTGCTTTTTCAGAAGGACTTCCAAATTTTTCCCTTATATCTCTATCTTGATCTTGAATATATTGCTCCAATCCACCACCTAAACCACCTGCAGTTAAAGCTGCTAAACCAACTTTACCTTGAGCAGTAGGAATAATTGGGACATAGGCTGGTAATTTTGCCAAGTTAGTTCCAAATCTTCGAACTTGCCCTTGAATAGCATCCACAATGAAATCTGCTTTTGTACCTTTGAGAGCCATAAAGGCTGCTAACCAAATAAAAGCAGCTGTTGCTAAACCAGCAATTAAATCTTGTAAGGTTGATGTTCCACCTGCTGTAATAGCACCCAAATTAGCTGGGTTTGTTGATAGTATTAAATTAGGTGAAGTTTGTTTTAATTGTGAAATCATAATCATACCTATGGTTAAAACTACAGACACCTGTATAGGAATAAAAGCGTGCTTCATAAATAATTTAAAGAATGGGTCATTATCACCTAATTTACTACCTACAAAAGACTTAAATGGGATACCTAAAAATGAAATTGGAGAAGTAGCAATGGCAATCCATAAAATGACAACTCTTACCAACATAACAGCAAATAAAGCAATAAAAGCAGTCACATAAATTGTTAAGAAGATAATCGCAAATATTGTTTGAACTGTTAAAGTTTTAACATCTTTTACTTCTTTTAAATTGACAGTATCAATATTGGAAATATCCATTAATTCAAAAGCCATTACTAAACCTGCATTCCTTGAGTTAAAATTACTAAAGAAGTCTACAGCTGAGGACTTTAACTTATATTTCAAAGGTTCAACCTTGCTTCCTGTTGTAGTATCTGTGCTTGAGGCTGTATTACCATTTGTACCAGCTGGCTCACAAAACATGTTTTCTGTACCTTCCATCCCCTTAATATCCATAATCTTATTACAAAATTTTTCTGATAAGTAGTTGATACTTGTTTTATTTTCTTCATATTTCTTTAATTGATCTGAGGCTAAAGGTATCGAGTAAATTGCTGTTGTAGTTACATTCACTACATCTAAAATAATTTTACAGGCAAAAAATGAAAAATTAACAGCAATTAAGGCAACTGCAATCTTTGGTAAAGCCTTATTCATACTAAAATCCTCATTTTCAATAAAACCTAAAATATTTACAATTGCTAAAGCTAATAATCCAAGTACAAATAAAATATTTACAAAATCTCTAACAACTGCCCAAATATTGAGTAAAACCGTGGACATTCCTCCACTGAATAATAAATCATTATTAAGTAAACCACCCATTAAAATTAAAATAGGCCACATAGCTGCCTGCATAGCTTGTAAAATTAAGCTAAAAGAGTCAAAAGCAGTTTGTATAACTTGGGTTTGAGACTGTGCTAAAGCTATATAAGGTACTGAATATAGTATTATTGCAAATAATATTAATCTAAAAGATTTTTTATATTTTCCTAAATTTAATAGTTTTTTGAAATTCATTTGTCTATGTAAAGATGATTTTTGAAAATGTAGATCCTATTGCTGCAATAATAGGCACAGCTGTTGATACACCCACTATTAATGCCGGTTTTAAAATTTTTCCTAATTCGCCTTTACCTTGAGTACCTTTTACTTTGCTATCGCTACCACTATCATCCTCAATGTTACCAAAGTTTTTTTGCTGAATATTTTGATCCATAGTAGTTTCTCCTGAAGCCAAAATTTTTTGTGGCCCTTGCATAGGCTCTCCTCTTTCACTAAGCTTTGGTTTCACTTTTCTTGCTGGTTGTGCACTTCTTAAGGCTCCTTCTTCTTTTAATTGCTGTATTCTTGACTCTTCTCTTTGATCTTCAATTGGCAATTTTCCTTTGATATTTGGACTTTGAAAAAATGGTAATCGAGATTGAGAAGCCAACTGATCTGATGGTTGGAGATCTGAAATATTATTATCTCCAGGGATAGGTGTGGATTCTTTTGGGAATTGTAAGCGAAAACTATCTAGGTGTGGATTGATATCTTGAGGTTGTTGCAATTGTCCATACAGAGATAAAAGTGGTGTTTGCAACTTGTGTAAATCTTCACTAGGTAAACTAATTTTTGGAGCTGAAGGAGAGTCCTGATCTGGTCTATCATATAAACTAAAATTATAACTAGAGTGCCCATTGGCCCTATAAGCTGATGTATCAGTCAATAATCTTGCCGATACTCCTTCTTGATCTATAACAAAAGAAATAGATTGACTACCAAAACCTGATTGATTAAGCCCTAATTCCATACCGTCCATAAATATTTGACCTACTTTAAAATTAGAAGTTGGGTAGGAAAGATTGAAATTACTTGCTAAAATTGCATCATATTGAAGTTTTCTGCCTTGTATTAAACGCATTTCCTGTAATACTTGAGTCAAACTTTGATCTTCTGATGATTGTTTAGAATCAGTGAAACTTGCAGAAATGCCTGATTGACCAAGAAAAGTTCTAATATTACCTGTGGGAGAGATGTAAATATTTAAATTTGGAAACCTTTGCTTAATGTATGCCCTTATTAGATTTGAAATTTGTTGATCATTTAAACCTTGTTTTCTAAAAATATCTATTTGTAAACTAAGCTCTTCAATTTGAGCATAAGTCATAATAATATTAAATTCTCCAGAAACACTTTGAATTAAAACCTTATCACTTACTTGATCAAAAGGATTAGATTTTTCATCATTTAACTGTTTTTCTCCCTCTTCAATATCAGCATTCACACCTTGATTTCTTTCTAAAGTAGCTATCTCTCTTTTTTCAATACTAAAGATAATAGGAAAAACTAAACCTTTGCTAATCATCCCTATTTGCTGTGAATTAAATACTGGATTTTGATCGTCCTTATTCAAGAAACTTGGACGGATAAAATCCATTCTCTCAAAATTATAAGTTATAACTTTGGATAATTTCCTTAACTGATCAATAAAGAACCCTTGATATTCTGTGTTTGCTTGGAATGGATTATCAGCTCTTGGGCTGGAAGTATTACTATTATTATAAAAATACTTATTAAAAAATTCTTTTTCATGAGTTGGTAGATTGGCAAAAGGAATATTGCTTGATGGAGAAAACACTCTTTGATGAAGTATTGATAAATCTTGTTTTCCTTTAAACAAATAAAAAGCTTCATCCCTCAAAATCTCTTGAGTTAATTTTTGTAAATCAGATACGAATTTTTGATTTATTTGTATAGTCATTTTTAGCTTATTCCTTGTTTACTTTTTAATGAGGATGAAATAGTTTGAAGTCCATTTACATTAGCTCTATTAGTTGATACTAAAATTGCCATTACTGCTCTAAGTGAATCTTTAAAAGCAATTTGACCACCTCCGGACATTGACTGTGCTTCTACCAATAATGTCCTTTGCCCTTCTCCACACTCTTTTAAAATTTCTTCTAAATTAAAATTAAAAGGTTTCTTTTCATCTGTTTTCTTTTTTGCTAAATCTAGGATAATTTGAATACCACTTTTATTTAAACCATTAGGCCCAATTTCTTGATATGATAAAAATTCTAATAATTTTGGATTTTTACTAAATTCAGCTTCTAATAAAGAGTTTAACTCTTCAATTTGTCCAATTTTTTTTGCCTCTAAAGTATCTTTTCCGGAGAAAAAATCTACAAATTTACCTCTATATTTTCTGTAAGTTTCAGGAGAAGCTAGAGCTATTCCTCCAACAGTACCAACAGTTGCTGCAGCTGTTCCTAATAAAAAATATGGTTCAGTAAAAGCTTTCATTGGGTGTTTCCAATCCCAATTCATTTTCAAATTAATTAATGCTGTAGCTATACCCCAAAGGCTTGTTGCAGCCATAATTAAAGGCATTCCAAAAGCTTTATTGTTAACATTGATAGCATTTCTCCCTTCTATTATTTGTGCAACTTGATCAAGTTTTTTTTGATAATCATTTTGCTGTTTTGCTATATTCCCACTTTTGATCCTCTCTTCTAATTCACTAGCATATGGTTCTGGAAAAATTTTTTTATCTAATAAATATCTTAATTGAGCTATTGATATTACTTTAGCTAATAATAAATTCTCAAAAATACCTTTTGCCTCACTAAATTCTTTTCTACTAAATATTTTCTCTACTAATTCAACTCTTTGATTTTCTTTTAGTAATCCAATAACAGCTCCTGCCTGGCTAGATTCAAATAACACATTTTTATCTGCTTTACTTAAATCAACATTTAAATTAGCTGGTGTTATGAGATCTACAAGTTGATCTAATTCTTCTGAACTTAATTTTTCTTTTTCTAATACGGTTTCAAATAATTTTTCTAAAGCTGGATTAGTTTGTAATTTATCCATTGCTGACAATAAAGCCTCAATTTTAATAAAGTCCATTTCCCTTAACTTTCCACTTTTCTTGACTCTTTCAATTATTTTTGCATATGGAAATAAAGTTTTTTCAAACTTTTGTTCAGATTCACCTAAAATTAAAGCCATTCTTTCAGCCTTACTTTGAGCTGTTAAATGTTGAAATTCACTTAATTTCTCATCAGCTACACTTCTTAATTTATTAATTTGTTTAGCATGAATAAACTCAGCTTTGTCTTTGCCAATAGACCCAATCAAATCATATCTTTTTTTGATTTCTTCAGCTTTTTTTTCGTATTCCTTTCTCTTTTCATCTAGTTTTTGAGTAAATTGCTTATCTACATCTTGTAAAAGATTACTAGTTTCTGAACTTGGTTTTACCTCCGCTGATTGAGCAGGTTGATTTTGTTCTGAGTCAAATTGTCCATTGTTTTGTTGTAGCATTTTTATAGTTTTAGTAAACGAAGAATGACATCAGAAAAAGACTCTTGAACTCCAATAACTTCTGTTAAATGTTCTTCTAAAAAATATTTAATTTGATCTGGATTTTGGCCTTCTAGCTCAATAACAATATCTGCAAAAAGTCTTTTTCTAACTCTAAAAAAAAGTTGTTTTACCTCAGGTGGATTATAGATTATCCAAAAAAATTCAATTTCAGCAAAGGGAATAAAGTGATAACCAATTTTAATACCTTTTGATGATAAAGTAATTTTAGTTTTTTTGGGAGGTCGAAAAGCATGACTAGTCCAATAAACAAAAGCAAACATCAAAGTGACTGCTAACATTGTCCAATCTCCTGTTAAAGCTTCAATTGTGATTGCAATAAGTAACACAACAAAAGCTCCAGTCCACCAGGAAGCTGTTTTAGGCCTTTGAAGATACTCTGGAGCTACCCAAGATATTTCATTATTGTTGGAAATAAGCTCATTATTCTCTTCAAAAACGGAGGGATGAAAAAGTACAGGCTCTCTAATTAATTTATTTTTGATCTTGTTTTTTAATGATAATTCAGTTTTATCCATATTTGTTCTTTAGACTTAAATCCTTTTATTCTAGCATAAAAATGAGTTTTTCAGAAGTGTCTGACTCAAAATTCAAAGAGTTCTACTTGAGATTTTTCATTAAATGTTGTGTTGTATATGAACTCTAAATAGTTTTAGCTTGATTTGCTAAAAAGCTTCTGATAGATTTCCAGCACTTCTTTGTGCTTTTAATAAGAAAAATAACAATATTAAAAGCTAAAAAGTATATTTTTTAACCATACAAAGATGACAGAATCAGACAATAAATATGAGCTAATGGTCATAGTAGATATGAGCATTGGACAAGCAAAAATAGACAAGAGATTAGAGTCTATTCGTAAACAGATCAATAAAGATGGTAAAATCTTTTTTGAAGATATTTGGGGAGAAAGAGATTTAGCCTATACTATCAAAAAAATGGATAGAGGTTATTATGCTGTTTTCAACTTTACTTTTGATACTGCTGAAATGAAGGAGTTTGAAACTTCTTTAAGATTAGAGACTGAAATTTTAAGACATTTAATTGTAAAATTACCTTTAAATTATGAACCACAAAGTTTAGAGGATTTACAAAATGCTCATTTAGAAGAGAAGGAGGCTGAAAAAGCAGAAAAATAATCTTTAACTATTTAAATTAATATGGCTAAGAATAAATATAATAAAAAATGTCCTTTTACCGCTTCTGGTGTTAAATATATTGACTATAAGGATGTTGAACTACTTAAGAAGTATGTTTCTAAATATGGAAAAATAGTTCCTAAATATTACACTGGTGTAAGTTTGAAATATCAAAAAAAATTAGCACAAGCTATAAAAAGAGCCAGACATATGGCTTTATTAAAGTTTATCCGATAATCTTACTTAATAATGACACTCATTTCAGCCTTCCATAATTGGTTTATCCAATACTTGGAGGGCTGTTTTGCTTGACATTTTAAAGCCACTATTTTGATATGTATTGATTTTTAAAAAATTTCTGCTATGCTTGGGGAGTGAGCGTGTGAAAATTAAAAATCTAACCAGTATTTAAAAAGCTTATATTTATTTTAAGTTTTTAAATAGATAAGTAGTATATTCTGAGCTTTCCAAGTACGGAAAGTTGTTTGAACAGAGAAGACGGATATACAGTATAACTTAACATTAGAACCATTAATACAATAGAAAATTCAAACTTTGGAAGTGATATATCACTTTCTGCAAATGTAGAGGCAAGAAAATCTCGACATAAAAGAGTCTTTACAGGAACCAAAGCATTAAATAGAGTGTTTCCTAATTTTAATTTTGTTAAATCTAGCAGTAGTGAGGACAAAAATGAATTTAGAACTACTAGAACTTCAAGTAGTACTAAATTATTAAGATCTTATAGCGTGGCTGTAACTGCTTTAATGCTTATCGGCGCTATTAATCCAGCAAATGCATATTTAGGAGGTGCGGTGCACAATGGTGTTGAAGGAGCTGAAGACATTTATAATAGTGAAAGTTTTTTGATTAGTGATGATGGCTATATTTTCAAAGCTAATCCTCAAACTGAATTTGCAGACAGAAGTACGATGAATGGTAAGTTAATTCATGAAGTTGAAGCTGGAGATACTATTTCAACTATTGCAGCTGAATATGGAATTAAGACAAATACAGTTTTATGGGAGAATGGAATTTCAGCAAATTCTACTTTAAAAATTGGACAAAAATTAGTAATTCCTCCAGTTGATGGAATTAGTCATACTGTTGCTAAGGGTGAAGATGTAAAGAAAATCGCCACATTATATGGAGTCCAAAGTGATGATATTATTAGACAAAACCAATTAGGAGAGAATGCTATGATTGGTATTGGAGAAGAACTTTTTATACCTGGTGCTAAACCATTACCAGTAAGAGTTGACCCTGCAAGAGTTGAATCTTCATCAAGAATTGGAACATCAGGAAGTACAAAAGTTGTTGCTGGAAGTGCTATTGGTGCAAATTCAGATGCAGTGCCGGTAGGAGGTAAATTTATGATTAAGCCTACAAATGGAGCAGTTACCCAAAACTTTCATAGTGGGCATTATGCTTATGATATTGCTGATAGATCTAAACCACCAATTTGGGCTGCTGCAGATGGAACAGTTATTAAAGCTTCTAGCGGAACTTGGGGAGGCGGATATGGAAATCATGTTATTATTGATCATGGAAATGGTGTGCAAACACTTTATGCTCATATGGAATACTTATCAGTTAATGTTGGTGACCATGTTTCTCAAGGTCAAGTTATTGGTAAAATGGGAAACACTGGAAATGTTAGAGGTATAACAGGTATACATCTACACTTTGAAGTAATAGTAAATGGTAAAAAACAAGTTCCTTCAAATTATTATTAAAAGAAATATTAAAAAGCATTTATAAAGGCCTCTTTTGGAGGCTTTTTAAATATACATTTATATGTCTATTTGCCTTAAAAACTAGATTAATAGCCCCTATAACTCCTAGTAACTAAATTAATATTTAGAAGCTACACCTTTGATAGCAATATTGAAGTTTATTTATTAAATAATAAATAATTGGCAAAATAAAAAATGCTGATAATGTAAAAGGCATAATAGAAGAGCAATTAAATTATGGAATAATAAAATGAATATAAAAAATTCACAACATAACAATATATTTAAATTTAAAGGTCTTATTAAATGGTTTTCTAAGATTATTAGCTACCCTTTTCTATTTTTAATTAGAATTTATCAGAAAACACTTTCGCCAGACCATGGACCATTAAAGCACTTATTTCCGCATGGTTATTGTAGATTTTATCCATCCTGCTCTGAATATGGATATCAAGCTATTAAAAAGTATGGCCTTATTAAAGGAGGAATTAAGGCTATTTGGAGGATTATCCGATGTAATCCTTGGTCTGATGGCGGTGAAGACCAACCTTAATAATAATATGTAAGTTGATTATTATGAATGATGATAAAAATGGGTATGATAGAGAAGAGACTTGGAAAGATTTATACCAAAAATATAATGAAAAAAAGACTGGCCAAAATGATTTTAGAAGCTTTGCAGAGCTGTTTTCAGAAAATGGTATGAAAGGGTTTAATAAACTTGAAAAAGAAAAAGATTATATTGATGCTGAAAAATTTAAATATGTCGGTATACAAAATAGATATAGTGATGAGCCTCAAGCAAAATTAGATTTGCATGGTTTAAAAGTAAATGAGGCAGAAATAGCAGTAAATCAATTTATTAAAGAATCTCGAATAAAAGGCTTTAAATTTGTGATAATAGTTACTGGGATTGGTAGAAAGAACAAAGATATGAAAAGCAAATTGCGACCTGCCGTGATACAAAGATTAATAAATTTTAAGAATGAATATTTATTAACTAATTTTAAAAGTGCAGAACCAAAACATGGAGGATATGGATCTATCTATGTATATTTAAAATAATTATTTTAATGTGACAATGTGTTTTGCCAATTGGTCAAGTGTGATAAATGGATTTTATCAATGGATTTTAATATGCTAATTAAAGATTTTAAATTTTATTTATGAGTATTTGGCAGTCAGTTGTACTTGGAATTGTTCAAGGGATTACAGAATTTTTACCTGTTTCATCTTCAGGGCACTTAATCATTTTTAAAGATATTATTGGAGTAAATGATGCAAGTGCATTAAAAAGCTATGATATAGCTCTTCATTTTGGGACATTACTTGCGATGTTTTTGTATTTTAGAAAGGATTTTTGGGTGATGATCAAAGCTATTGTCCAATTTTCAAAAAATAAATTCAAATCTAATGGGCTTAGTGAAGAGGTAAAAGATAATTTACTTTTAAGTAAAATTTTAATTGTAGGAACTATTCCAGCAATTATTGTTGCATTAGTATTTGGAGATTTAATTGATGAATATCTTCTAAACCCAAGAAATGTTTCAATAATGATGGTTGTGGTGGCATTAGTATTTATTCTTGCAGAAAAAACATATAAAAATATTAAAACTCACCAGAAAATTAGCTGGAAAGAAGGAATGTTTATTGGACTCGCTCAATGTTTAGCCCTAATTCCTGGAGTATCTCGATCAGGATCTACTATTTCTACGGGACTTTTTCTGGGTATTCAGAGAGATAAGGTAGCAAGATTTTCATTTTTACTTGGATCTATTGCTATTTCAGCTGCAACATTATATGCAGTCATGGAAGTTATTTTAGGCAAATACTCATTACCTAGTTTAGATATTTTAGGAATTGGTATACTCACCTCTTTTGTAATAGGGATTTTATCTATTCATTTCTTATTAAACTTTCTTAAAAAACATTCACTTGAAGTTTTTGCATGGTACAGGATAATTTTGATAATTTTTTATATTGGCATACCATTTATTTGGGGATATTTTTAATTTACAGTAAAGTATAATTAATATGGTTAAAAACTCCATAAAAGCATCAATCGTAATATTAGACTTTCTTAAAAGTAAGAGGGTAATACAAAATGTAGAGAGCTTAAATAAGCAAAAAACTAATTTTAACTTTGAAATTATTATTGTAGATAACTCATGCTCTGAAGAAAATGCCAAAAAGTTAAAAACTTTAGAGAAGTTTTCTAATGTACAAATACATATTAATACTAAAAATATTGGATATATTCGTGCCAATAATCAAGGTGCAAAGTTAGCTAAAGGTGAATATATATTAATAGTAAATCCAGATATTATTTGGCCTTCTAATGACATTCTACAAAGATTAATTGATTATATGGTTCTCAATCCACAAGTGGGAATACTAGCACCTAAACAGATTAATGATGATACAAATACTATGGAGTATACCGCTAGATCATTTCCTGTTTTAACTGCTCAGGTGGCAAGGAGAACTTTTCTAAGAAATATGCTTTTCTTTAAGAATCTGGTGGCTAGATATGAGATGAAAGATATGAATTATCAAAAAGAAACTAAAGTGGATTGGATACAATCTTCATTTTGGGTTGTACCTCAAAAATTATGGACGGAATTAAATGGCTTAAATTCTGCTTATTTTATTTTTATGTCGGACCCTGATTTTTGTTTTAAAGTGTGGGAAAAAGGGTTTGAAGTTATATTAAATCCTAGTTTCACTGTCCATGCTGATGGGAGAAGAGCTAGTGAAGGTGGTTTTTTAGCATTTTTTAAAAAATGGACTTTAAGACAACATGTGATTGATGCCCTTGTTTATAGATTTTTACATTTATTTAAAAAGAATCCTCGAATACAGTATTTAAAGAAAAATAAAAGAATTAGGAAAAATTAATGCCGTCTTGATTTGAAGATTAATTTAATTGAGATTGTTGCTGACTTGGGTCTTGACTCTGATTAAACAATGTAGCTAATTCTTGTTTATTAATGTTTTGTGGTGCTGTATTATTCTGAAACTGATTTAATTGAGATTGTTGCTGACTTGGGTCTTGACTCTGATTAAACGATGTAGCTAATTCCTGTGTATTAATGTTTTGTGGCGCTATATTATTCTGAAACTGATTTAATTGAGATTGTTGCTGACTTGGGTCTTGACTCTGATTAAACGATGTAGCTAATTCTTGTTTATTAATGTTTTGTGGCGCTGTATTATTCTGAAATATTTGATTATCAGAAAGATTATTATTAAAACTACCTTGTGTTGGGATAAAGTTTTGGTTATTAGGAACTAAAGGCTGAGTTTCTAAGTAATTCAAATTTTGAGTTGGTTGGTCTTGTTGCATATTTGGTTGTTCAGTAATCTGGCTATCAGATAGTGGCTTTTGAGTAGTTGTATTGATTGATAAACTGCTACTAGAATCTATATTATTTGCTTGATTTTCAAACTCTTCTTTTAGCCAATTTTGCCCTAAAGAAGTGTCAATTGATTGAGGCTGGTTTCCTTGATTATTAAATGGGTTAAACTTATTACCAATATTTTCTACTTTGCTTAAAATATTAGAAAGAACTGTAGCATTAGCAGTCAAATTGCCTTTAGGAAGTTTATATTTTTCTTTTAAATTCTGTATCTGAGCTAATTCTTCTTTATATGATTTTGTAGTTTTATCAGTAAATTTATTGATTTCATCTATACGATCATAGAATTCCGCTTCAGAATATCCTTTAACTGGACTTTCCAACTGTACTCCTTGAATATAGTATGGGTTATAAATATCAGCTTCTTCATAGGCTTTCGTTACATTTTTAAAGATCTCATTTTTAACCTTAACTATTCCAGGACCATGTGTAACTATCCAAGCTTTTATCTTAAATAAAATCCAAGTATCATCCCACTCTGTAAAATTCACAGTTGCTTTTGGCTTTTTTAAAACTTCTGGTACTGCATTAACTGCCGCTAAAGTCAATTTAACAACTTTGTCCAAATCATTTCCATATCCCACACCTTGCTCGATTACAATTCTCCTATATTGAAAAGAGGTTCTACTAACCACTTTATTATTAATCATATCAGCATTAGGAATAATGATTTTGAAGCCATCGAAATTCTTGATGATGGTACAACGAGTCTGAATCTCAACGACTTTTCCAGTTTCTCCATTAACTTTAACTGTATCCCCTACTTCAAATGGTTTGGTGATTAATAAAATTACTCCTGCCATAAAATTTGAGGCTATATCTTTCATCGCAAAACCTAAACCAAATGCTGCAGCTGCGACTATTGGCTTGAGATCAATCCCTATGATACTTAATGCAATTGTAATGCCCAAAACTAAAACTGAATAAAATACAATTTGACCAGAAATATTCTTTACTCCCTCATTATTAGGATTTGATTTTAATAATTTTGACTCAACAGCTTTTCTTGCAATAAAAGCTACAACAAAGGATAAAATAACTATTAAAACCGCTAAAAACCAAAGTGGTAATGCTGATACTATATTATTTAAAAATGAAGTTTCTTGCTCAGCTGTCTGTGTTCTGTTGTTTTGCACAAAATTACTAGCTCCTTGAGCTAAAGCTGTTGGTATCTTAAATATTTCACTTAAATTGGTCATTTTTTAAGTTTGAAAATCATTAAATTATAACAAAAATATCTATTTTAAGCAACTTCTTATATTAGTTAAAAGCTCATAAATGTATTAATAATAGTTGTAGATTATTATTTTATAAAATATGGAAATGTATTTAATAATTATACTTTTTGTTTTTGTCCTAACTTGTATTAGACAAGTAAATCAATATGAAAGAGGTATTGTTTTAACTATGGGACGATATACTTCTACAAGAAAACCAGGTTGGACTTTTATTTGGCCAATATTCCAAAGCATGCAAAAAGTTGATATTCGTATTAAAACTGCTGATGTACCAGAACAAGAAGCTATTTCCAAAGATAATATACCAATTTCAATTAATGCGGTAATTTATTTTCAAGTTGCTAACCCTGAAAAAGCTGTTTTGGATGTGGAAAACTTCTATTATGCAGTTAACCAATTAGCACAAATTACAATGAGAAATGTAGTTGGTGCAGTGACTTTAGAAGAACTTTTGAGAGATAGAGAAGCCATTTCATTAACAATTAAAGAGTCTGTTGATAAAGCTACTGATCCTTGGGGAATTCAAGTTCATGATGTAGATTTAAAAGATATTGTAATTCCACCAGATTTAAAGAGAACTATTTCTAAAGTTGCTGAAGCTGAAAGAGAGAGGAAGGCTTCAATTATTAGAGCTGAAGGTGAAGTAATTGCTGCAGAAAGTGTTACTAAGGCTGCAAAAATGCTTGCTGAAGCACCAGGAGCCTTGCATTTGAGAACTTTACAATCTATTAATGATATTTCTTCAGATCAATCAAATACTACAATTTGGATGATGCCTCTTGAAGTTTTAAGAGCAATTGAAAATGTTGGACAAGCTTTAAAAAATAAAAAATAAATTTCTTAAGATTATATTTAATGAAGAGGCTTTAAAAAGCCTCTTTTTTTATATTTTAGAATTTGGGGAAGCTATCTAGTCAGCCTTTGGCTAACACTACTTCAAAAGGGGAAATCCACCCCATCAGCCTTCGGCTAACACCACCTCAAGAGGGGGAGAATTTAATTTAAATCTTTTCTACAAAAAAATATAAACTATTTACTTATATTAAATAGCTACTAAGAAGTAAAAAATAAAATACTAGCTTTTAAAGAAATCAGAACCAATTTTATCTTCTGTCTCTTGTTGTTGTTCTAATTCTTCTTGATACACTTCTCGTTGAGTTCCAGCATAATCTATTCCAAAACTAGCATTTGAAGCTAAAAAATCATTTCCCCAATTAATATAATACCAATGATACACCATAGCTAATGAGGCTTGGAAGAAGCCAATAGACCCCCAAATAATTGGTAAAGAAGCAAATAAAAGTACTGTTGGACTCTTAAATAGTTTAAAGATAAATAGATTTACAGCAGTAGCAATTAAAATACCAATAATTGAGGTATAAACCCCTAAAAGTGGATATTTTTGGTCATTTAATATTTCTAGAATTAAAGCACTAGCAGTTGAAACCAAAATTACTTGTAGGCCTGCTGCATAGGCTGTAAATTCGATGCTAGTTGTAGAAGTGGTTAAGTAAATAGGTGCGGTAAAGGCAAAAATAATTAAATTTATAATAAAAATTTGATAGATTGCAGTATTTAGGCGTGGATATCTGAGTTTTTCAGTATATGATAATAGCCAAGGAGTAATAATACTGGTTATTAATGTTGTAGCAAAAATCATTGCCATTAAAATCACAATAAAAATGGGATTTATTGTTTCTGTACTTGTGCTTGCCGGGTTTAAAACTGGTTGAAGTATTGAAGAAGCTACTAAAAATATTAATAAAAGAACTAAAGAACCAATAATTCCTCCAGCAAAACCTAAAAAAGTTTTAGCAAATAAAGTAAAAAGTGATAAAGGTCGAGGGCCATAATCGTCATTTGGATAATTCCCTGAATTAAAATTATTATTTACTTGAGTATTATCAAAAGTATTCAAAGGATTGTCAGCCCCTATTGGATTATTTTGATTTATAAAGTTATTTTCTTGCATTTTTATTTTTCTACTTTTTTTATTTTATCATAAAATAGAATAAGAATAAAGACTGCGATAGTAATATAAACATCTGCCAAATTAAAAATTGGAAAATTTCCAATAGAAATAAAGTCAATAACATAACCTAGTCTAATTCTATCAACTATATTTCCTAAAGCACCTGAAAAGACTAAAGCTATTGATACTGCACTTAATTTTCGAGAAAAATTCAGTGTTTTATAGAGGTAATAAATAATTAAACAGAAAAATAGAATATTTAATAAAAGTTGAATAGCGTACGGGAAAGTAATACCAAAAGCCATTCCTGGATTATGACTCACTTGAATTTTTAGAAAGTCACTAATTAATAATAAAGGCTCATTTAATTTCATATCTAAATATATTTTACTTATTTGATCTAAAATAAGTAAATCCATAGACATAGTAATAAATAAAACTTTTGGAGGCATAGAATATTTAATTTTTAAAATAATATTTAGTTATAAAATACATAACAAAGCGTTAAACTGCAAATTGCAAATGAGTGTTTTAATTGATAGTATCCAAAGCACAATAGATATCTTAAAATGAAATTTCTTAAGAATTTAAGTTTAAAGTTTAAACAAACTGGAAGAAAGATTAACCACAATCAAAAAAAAGCTGATGGTGTTTTGTTAGTTATGGTTTTAATTTTGATGATTTTTGGATTGGTAATGATTACAAGTATTGGAGTTCCAAAATCCATTCAATTGTCAGCTCCGAATATTTTATATCCAAATTGTGAAGATTCTGGGGTTGATTGTTATTTATTATTTAGAAATCACTTAATTAGATTGATAATTGGATGCGTGATGATGATATTAATGGCAAAAATTAATTATAAATTTTGGAAGAAAACAGCTCCATTTTGGTATATAGCAACAATTATTTTACTATTTGTAGTACTATTTTTAGGATCCAAATACACAACCTTTGCTAAATCTTGGCTAGTTATTTTTAATACTTCAATTCAACCAACTGAATTTGCAAAACTATCTCTAATTTTTTACTTAGCTACTTGGATGGAAAAGAAAAAAGATACTATAAAATCTTTTCAAAATGGCTTTATTCCATTTGCTATCATACTTGGAACTTTAGCTTTACCAATTATTTTACAACCAGATTTGGGAGGAACTTTAGTAATAGCTTGTATTGCTGCTACTATGTTTTTTGTAGGTGGGGCAAGAATTAGGCATATTCTCTTGGGATTTTTTGTAGTTTGTCTTGCAGGATTTATTTTAATGACTAATTTATCTCATTTAAAATTAAGAGTTGAGGCTTTTATTAATAGCGATTCAAGTTGTAAAGAAGATTATTGTTGGCAAACTGAACAAGCAAAAATAGCTATCGGTAGTGGTGGTTTTTGGGGAAAAGGACTTACTCAAGGAGTACAAAAATCTTATTGGCTTCCTCAATCAACTGATGACTTTATTTTTGCTGCTTCTGCTGAAGAACTAGGTTTTATTAGAATGATTTTAGTGGTTTTGGCATATTTTATTATTGGCTGGCGTGGGTATTTAATAGCAAAAGGAGCAGATAATCGATTTGTAGAATTAACTGCAATTGGACTTACATCCTGGGTGGTTTTCCAAGCTTTTATTAATATTGCGGTAAATATTGCTTTGATGCCTGTAACTGGTATTACTTTACCTTTTGTGAGTTATGGAGGATCTTCTATGATATCGTCTTTAATTGCTGTTGGAGTATTATTACAATTATCTAAACATTCTCATTATGAAAATAATAGTAGCAGGAGGGGGTACAGGAGGTCATATAATTCCTAATCTTGCTTTATTACAAGATTTAAAAAAAGAAGTACAAAATGTTAATGTCCTGTATATTGGTTCAAAAAAAGGAATTGAAGCCAAGCTGATTGGTCAACAAAATTACCCTTTTAAAGCTATTAGCTGTGGGAAGTTAAGAAGATATTTTAGTATTGAGAACTTTTTAGACTTTTTTCGAGTTATATTTGGGATCGTTCAAAGTATATTAATTATTAATAAATTTAAACCTAATATCATTTTTTGTAAGGGGGGATATGTAAGTTTGCCTGTAGCTATTGCAAGCTCCATACTTAATTATCCTTATATTATCCATGAATCTGATATTAATTTAGGACTTGCAAATAAAATTTCCATGTGGAGGGCAAAAGCTATTTGCGTGTCTTTCCCTGAAACTTTCGAATTATTAAAAAATGATAAAAGAGTGATTTTAACTGGTAATCCTGTACGAGCAGAACTAAATAAAGGTGATAAAAAAAGAGGTTTTCAATTCACTCAATTAAAAGAAAATGGGAATCCAATTATTTTGATTATGGGAGGTAGTCAAGGTTCTGAATTTATCAATAATTTAGTTAAAAAATGGGAAGATAAAATTTTAGATAAATATCAAATAATACAAATTTTTGGCCCTGGAAAAATGCCTAAAGAACCCCATAAGAAAGGATATTTTAAAATTGAATATATTGGTGAAGAATTAAAAGATGTTTATGCCATTACTGATATAATTATTGGTCGAGCGGGTGCCAATAGCTTGGCAGAAATTGAATATTTAAACATACCAGCAATACTGATACCACTAAAACATGGAAGTAGAGGAGATCAAATAGACAATGCAAAAAGTTTTATCAATAATCATAATGCTTTAATTTTAGATGAAGATGATAAACATATTGATTTAATAGAAAAATTAGACTTTTTAATTAAATTTAAACAGAAAAGTATTAAGAAACAATCTACTAGTCCTGCTTCAATGAGAATTGTAAATATTTTGCTTGATTTAGCTAAAGTTAAATATGGTAAATAAAATTAAAATCGGTATTAATGGAAGATTTTTTACTAAACCTTTTAGTGGAATAGGAAGTTATTCTCTAAATTTGTTTACTAGTTTAGCTCAAGCTAATCCAGATTTAGAATTAATTGTGGTAGTGGATGATTATTTAGATGATACGGTGAAAACTAAATTACTAACTTTTAAAAATATTAAAATTAAAGTAATTAAAGATTATTTTTTTCTAAAATTAATTAATAAAGGTTTAGCAAAAGCATTTTGGGAGAAATTTCAAATGATTGCCTATCTTAAAACACAGAAAATTAATATTTTGCATCTTCCATATCCTTCTTTATTTACCAAAATTAAAAATTGTCCTGTCTTAATGACTATCCATGACACAATTCCTTGGACTAGAAATAATTATTTTAAAAGAAACTTTTTAAGTAAGATTTATAATAAAAACACATTAAAATCTGCACTTTTATCTGATCAAATTATCACTGTTTCATACGAATCCTTAAAAGAAATTAAAGAAATACAAGGTTTTGAGAATAAAGAAGTTAAAGTAATTTATAATGCTAGTGAATTTGTTGATAATGAGGAATCATTAGACTTGGGTATACAAAAATTAAGTGAAAAACTACAAATAAATTTATCTAAAACTAAATATTTATTCTATATTGGTGGATTTGATCAAAGGAAGAATGTTAATAGATTAATTGAACTATATAATAAAGAAATCGCTAATAAATCTGATATTAAATTGATTTTGGGTGGCGATTTTCTGTTGAGAAATAATTTATTTAAAGAATTAAAAGGTTTAGATGGTAAAAATATTGTTTTTACAGGCTTTTTAAATAAGAAAGAATTGAAAATTTTATATAAATTAGCTTGGGCATATATATCTTTAACTAAAATTGAAGGATTTAATTTGCCACTTTTAGAGGCTTTAAGTGTGGAAACTCCTGTTTTTATTAGTGATATTCCTATTCACCATGAAGTTGGAGGAAATTTGCCGATTTTTTTAGATTTAAATGATAATAATCAGGAATTAGCTAAAAAAATATTAACTTTTTACGAAAATCAGTTAGAGTATAATCAATTAAAGTCGAAAATTTCTGAAAATATTGAAAAATTAAATCAACAATTTTCATGGAAAATATCGGCAGAAAAATTATACTCACTTTATCAAAATATTATTAAATTAAAATGAATCCAGTTTTAAATATCGCTATTGCTCTAACTATATTGGTTTTTGTTTTATTTATTTACTTAGTTTTTTCAACAAAAAACCAATTAGTAGACATTAAAATAGCTGCATACAAGCTGTATTTTGAATTAACTAGAAAAGATGATTTACTTCCTTTATTAATCGAGAGGCTTTCTGGCTACGCTAATAAGGAGTTTTTTAATGATTTGATTGAAAACAGAGCTAATACAGCAAAAATTACAACTATAAATTCAGATAAAAAGACAATGGAAGATGATTTGTGGTTGTTATTTGAAGATAAATTACAAAGTGTCAGCAAACAAGCCGACATAACAAAAGATATAAATATTAAATCCTTGCTGGAAGAAACTAAAAAGGCTGATCAGAGAATAAATGAGGCTATAGATTTTTATAACTCCTTAGTAAAAAGAGTAAATAAATTACTAATTTTTCCAATAACTTTGTTAGTAAATAATACAAAGATCCAATTATATAAGTAAATATTTTTGGCTTTCTGATCATAATTTTAACTATTTTATCAAAAAAGTATTGACGGTGAGGAAATACTCACCTATACTTGGAATGTAAAAAGGTTAAAAAAAATTATGGAAAATATTTTAACAGAAAAACAAGAAGCATTACTAAACTTTATTGAAGAATATCAATTAGCTAATGGTGGTTCTCCGACTATTCGTGAAATGAAAGAATATTTTGGCGTAAGTTCAGATAATAGCATTTTAAAATTATTAAGAGCCTTAGAAAGTAAAGGGAAAATAGAAAAAGATGAAGGACATCGAGGTATTAAATTACTTTCAAATATTAAGGAGAAATTAGTAAATTCATTTGAATTACCGATTCTAGGTACTATTCCAGCTGGTAGAGCAGTGGATGCAACGGAGCATGTTGAAGGCTATATGTCCGTTGGAGCAGATATGGTAATGCCAAATAGACAATCATTTCTACTAAAAGTAAGTGGAAATAGTATGATTAATGCTGGTATTCATGAAGGTGATTTGCTTTTTGTATGTACAGACATAACCCCTAAAGTAGGTGATGTGGTTGCTGCTTTAGTAGATGGACAAAGTACAGTAAAGACCTATATAGAAAGAGATGGAAGGGTGATTTTACAAGCTGAAAACCCTGAATATGAAGATATTTACCCTGAATCGTCATTATGTGTGCAAGGTGTAGTAACAGGACTATATCGTCGCTATAAACGCTAAGACAAAAGTATATTTTTTAGAAATACAAATTTAGATGCTTATTTGTCGTGCTCCAAATTAACTTAATTTAATAAATTTATAAATATTAACAAAAATTACAATGATTAAAATAACTATCACAAAAACCCCTACAATTAGATTATTTGATCGAATGCCCCTACCAAGGCAAAAAGTTAGAAGCTTAGTTATCCCAAGAAGAAAATTAAGTTTAAGTTCTTATTCTACTACTCCTTTTCAAAGAAAAATCAGTAAAATACAATAATTATTTATAATTTTAAATATATTAACTATGTCAGTTAAACAATTAAAAAGCTTATTAAATTCTATTAATCAACAGGATAAAAAAAATATTATTATTCGTGTTGAATCAAATAATACAAAAAAAGGTATAGAAAGATCAAAAGCTTTAATAGCTAATTTAGAAAGGCAAATGCGTATACAAAAATTGGAATTAGCAATTAAAAAACTAAATATTAATAGATCTTGGGTATAGTAAAATACTCTAAAGCCTTTCTTAATAAACTTTAATTAATATTTAATGTTTTTTAAGAGGGATTTTAGAGCTTTTTGCTCACTAACTTGGTTATGGGAAGTCCTTAAGGCCATTGGGACTTCTCTAAATCAAGAAAAGAAATTAAGAGATGAATAGGGGAAATTACTGTAAATAACAATAATTCCTCTATTCGTTTGAAATTAAGATTTAAACAAAGATAGAACAATAATTGTTTAAAATATAAGAATACTACTAAATACTTTGTAAATCATTAGTAAATTTCATTTGATTTGCTATTATGCCCTTACCTTAACTGAGTATGAATGAAAGCACTCACTCCAATGATGCAACAGTACTTGCAAATTAAAGAACAGGCTAAAGACTGTATTTTGTTTTTTAGACTTGGAGATTTTTATGAGATGTTTGATCAAGATGCCATTAAAGCGTCTGAGATTTTGGGTATTACTTTAACTGCAAGAAATAAGGGAGAAAATAAAGTGGATATGTGTGGCGTTCCTTTTCATAGTGCAACAAACTACATTGCAAAATTAACTAGGGAAGGTTACAAAGTAGCCATTTGTGAACAAGTTAGCGATCCAAAACTTCCAGGTATTGTTAAAAGAGAAATAATAAAAATTATTACACCTGGAACCACTTTAGACGAAAATATTTTAGAGGAGAAAAGATCTAATTACTTGATGGCTATTGCCCAAGATAATAGTTTTCAAACTTATAATTTAGCTTTAGCTTTGATTGAAATTAGTACAGGAGAATTTTTTACTATTAAAATTGAAAATGAAGAAGATCTCAATTTTCAATTTCTCAAATATAAACCAAAAGAGGTTATTTATGGTGAAAGTTTAAAAGATTATCTTTTTAAATATCAAAAAACTTTTAACAATATTTATTGGCATATCGAGGATAAAAGCTTGAGTGAAGAAGATATTTTTAACCATTTTGAAGATAATATTAATGATTACTTAAATCTATCTTTTGCAGAGAAAGAAGCTATTAATTTAGCTTTGTCTTTCTTGGTGGATACACAAAAGACTTTTATTGGTAAAAGTAGTTTAAAACACTTGAAAAAATTATCTCAAAATCAAAACCTAAATATGATTTTGGATGATAATACAATAACTAATTTGGAAATCTTAGAAAATTTAAAGGAAAAAAAAATAGCAGGTTCATTACTTTATATTTTAGATAAAACTATCACTAGTAGTGGAGGCCGCTTAATAAAAAAAATGATTATTGAGCCTTTAAACAATATTGAAGAAATTAATGAAAGATTACATTTAATTGATCATTTGATAGCACATCAAAAGATTATTTTAGATTTACAACAACTGTTGAAAGGAGTGCTGGATATTGAAAGGATTATTGGAAGATTAAGTTTGGGTAATAGTAATGCCAGAGATATTCGAGGACTTATTAATTCTTTTGAAAGAATTAAGGAAATCAAAAAATATCTTAAAGAAAATAGTGATACTTTCTTTAATAAAATAGGAATAAAAATTGATCTTTTAGAAGAATTATTTAGCCGTTTAAATCAAGCAATTGTGGAAGAAGCTCCTTTCTCAATAAGAGAAGGTGGTATGATTAAAGAAGGTTTTGATCAAAACTTAGATGAATTAAAAAGTATTACTAGAGAAGGAAAAAATTATATTCAATCTCTACAAGCCAGAGAAATAAAAAAGACAGGAATAAACTCTTTAAAAGTTAAATTTAATAGAGTTTTTGGTTATTTTATTGAAATTAGTAATGCAAACTTGGCTCAAGTCCCAAGCGACTATACAAGAAAACAAACATTAGCAAATGCAGAAAGATTTACTACTCCGGAATTAAAAAATTATGAAGAAAAAGTCTTAACTGCAGAAGAAAAGTTAAATGAATTAGAATATCAAATTTTTGAAGAATTAAGATTAAGAATTATTGAAAATACTGAAGATATTAAAAATACATCAAAGCAAATAGCATATTTGGATGTAATTAATAGTTTAGCTTTAGTGAGCTGGGAAAATAGGTATATAAAACCTCAAATTAGTGATGGATTTGACTTGAAAATTGAGGGGGGAAGACATCCAGTGATTGAAAAATTAAATGTGCAAGATCGATTTATCCCAAATGATACCGATTTTAATAATCAACAAAAGTTAATTTTAATTACTGGTCCAAATATGGGTGGAAAATCCACCTATTTACGTCAAAACGCTATTATAGTTTTGATGGCACATTTAGGTATGTATGTTCCAGCTAAATTGGCTAAAATTCCTCTAGTTGACCGTATTTTTACTAGGGTAGGTGCTTCTGATAACCTGGTAAAAGGTCAAAGTACTTTTTGGGTAGAGATGTCAGAAACTGCGTCAATTTTGAAGTATGCTACAAATAAAAGTTTAATTATTTTAGATGAAATTGGACGAGGTACTTCAACTTTTGATGGGGTCAGTATAGCCTGGGGAATTATGGAATATATTCACGATGAAATACAAGCCAAAACCCTTTTTGCAAGCCATTATCATGAGCTGATAAAATTAGCTGATAATTTGGACAATGCAAGTAATTATTCTGTAAAAGTGGAAGAAAAAGATCAAGATGGTGTGGTATTTTTATATAAAATTAATCAAGGAGGAATTAATAAAAGTTATGGAATTGAAGTAGCAAAACTAGCAGGCTTACCACAACAAGTAATTGAAAGATCAAAAGAAATTCTCAAAGATTTAGAAAGAGAAGAAATTGGTATTCATTCACTAAATAAAGATACTTCTCAAATAACTATGTCTTTTGAAAATAACTCAAAATTAATTACTGATAATCGAATACATAAAAGTTTAGAAAAAATTAAAGAATTAAATGTAAATAATTTAACTCCACTTGAAGCATTAAACTTCTTAAATGAGATAAAAAAAGATGTCGAAAATTAATCTATTACCTGAACAATTAAGAAATCAAATATCTGCTGGTGAAGTGGTTGAAAGGCCATCTTCAATAGTGAAAGAAATGATTGAAAACTCAATAGATGCAGGAGCAAAAAAAATTGTAATTGAAGTAATTAATGGAGGTTTAAAATTAATTAAGATAAATGACGATGGGTGTGGAATGAGTGGAGAGGATTCATTAATGTCTTTAGAGAGGTATGCTACTTCTAAAATAAAAAATTTAGAAGATTTGCAAAATATTAAAACAATGGGATTTCGAGGGGAAGCTTTAGCTAGTATTGCTTCTGTTTCTAAACTGACTATACAAACTCGTATTGAAGAAAATCTTAGTGGGATAGAAATTTATGCTGAAGGAGGGAAGATTATTAAGCAATCACCTATTGGTATGGATATCGGTACTTCAATAGAAGTAAGAGATTTATTCTACAATACTCCAGCTAGATTGAAGTTTATTAAAAATGAAAAAACTGAATATCAAGATATATTAGATATATTAACTGACGCAGCATTGGCTTGCCCTAATATTGCTTTTAAATTGATTAAGCATGTTGAAGAAAGTACAGATAGTGAAACAGGGGAATTAATAGAAGAAAAAAGTAATATTATTTTAGATTTACCTGCTACTGAAGATTTAAGTGTGAGGATTCAGGGTATTTTAGGAAATAATATTAGTAATGAATTAATACCTATTTTTTATGGAGGAGTTAATTTAAAAATAGATGGATTTATTGGAAAACCTGCACTTTCTCGTGCCAATAGAAATCAACAATTCTTTTTTGTTAACCATAGGCCAATAAAGTCTTATGTTCTTTCTTATGCTGTTAAACAAGCTTTCCATTCATTATTACCAAAAGAAAGGTATCCTGTATTCATTATTAATTTCCATATTGACCCTTCATTGGTAGATGTAAATTGCCACCCAAGAAAAACTGAAATTAAGTTTCATGACGAAAAAGAAATATTTAGAGTATTAAGTATGTCTTGTAAAAAGGCTTTAGAAGAAAATATTTTAACGCCTAAATTCAATCAAGATAATCTTAATTATTATCAAGAGAAATCAGCTAAAGGTCTTGGTTTTGTAGAATTTCAAAATTTAGAAAGTAAAGAGAAAGTTAGTGTGAAAGTTGCTGAAACAAATGAGACTAGTCCAGCACAAATAGATGAAGAAAAAATAGATCAATCTCTTCAAATTGAAGATTTTTCTGAAAAAGAAATGATAGTATTAGCTCAACTAGACAAGAGTTTTATTCTATGCCAGTACGGAAGAGATTTAGTTTTAATAGATCAACATGCTGCACATGAAAGAATTCGCTACAATTTAATGATGGAGAATGCTTTAAATGAAGAGATGGCTATTCAACCACTTTTAATGCCAATAAATTTTGAATTAGCTTTAAGTGATCAAGAGATTTTAAATAATAATAAAGTAACTTTAGATCAATTAGGAATAAAAATTGAACATTTTGGAGGGAATACATTTGCAATCAGTGAAGTGCCAAGTTTTATGACAAAGTTAAATTTAGAAAATTTGATATTGGGACTTGTAGATGATTTAAAAATGATTAAGGATTTTGGAGACTCACAAAATGTTAATGCATTTAAAGGTGATTTATTTGCCCGTAAAGAAAAAATTTTGACTTATATGGCTTGTAGGTCTGCAGTAAAGTTTGGGGATGAATTAAGCCATATAGAAATGATTGCTTTAATAGACCAGTTAAATAAGACAAAAGAAGGTAAGTCTACTTGTCCTCATGGACGACCAACAATGATTATTCTAGAGTCTGATGAATTATGGAGTAGATTTGGAAGAAAATATCCTGGATTTTTTGAAAATGAAAAATTTAGAGGTATTAATTGTTAATTATTTAGCTATAACTGCATCAAACCTATAATCCCCTTTTAAATTAATAACCTCCTCACTTTTATTTTCATTTTGAGTGTCACTCCTATTTGTTTTAATCAAAGACAAACTTGGAGAAAGTTCAAGAACTTTTTTAAATTGACTATCATTAATCGCAATTTGTTTTTGAGCAATAAATCTGTAAATGTCTGCAGGTTTTAGATATAACTTTTCTGGGAGCGAATATCGGATGGTGACAGTACTTTCCTCTCCAGCACTAACTTCCATTGGAATTAAAAAATAAGTTTTTTGAAGATCACTATCACTTCTAATTAAAATCTTGTTCATATCAACGCCAATACTATTTTCTAGTTTTGTTCCTAATGGCACATAAACTTTAACCATAGATTTGTTTTCTCCAGCTCCCAAAATATATTGTAAATAATCTGGAATTTCTTGATTAAATCCAAAAATTTTTAATGTCATCTGGAAATTTAATAAATCTTTATTTGACCAAGTATGTTTTTTGGTAATAGTTAACTCATCATTTATTTCTCCATTTGGACTTATAAAAGTTGTATGAATTAAATTTTGTTTAATAAATAAATCACTTTTGTTACCTCCAGTAGAAATATTTAAAACTTGAAGGAAGTCTTCGTTAGTAGTAGCTATTTGATGTGGTGTAAGTCCATAAAAATCAAAAAAACTTTGTACTTCAGGATCTCTGGAATAAAGAAGTATTTTTTGATCTTTAATTAACTTTAATAATGTATTTAAAATTAAAGAAGGATCATCACTTTCAATTAATTTATTTTTAAATGCTTCTATGGTTTTTTCTAAAATTACCTTAGGATTTTTATCTCCAAAATACTTTGATTCTATTAAGTAACTAAGCATTAATTGGAAATTGTCACTATCTAAATCTGACTTCAAGGGACTAACATTTATTGGACCTAATTCCTCTAATAAATCAGTGATAGCACTTTGATTAATTGCAATAATTGTATCTACAGAAGGACCTTTATTATTTTGTAAAAACCATGCTGCTTTTTCAGCTGAAATTTGAAAATCTGGAGAATAATTGCTATCTCTGAGTCCCCAATTATCTGTAATCATTGATATTTCTTCTGGAGCTAGTATTTTTTCTGTATTTTGCCCATCAAAATGATAAACATCATGGAAATCAGCTTTAGTGATTTTACCATCATTAATATCCATAATCATTAAAGATCCAATAAATCCTCCAGTTGGTCTTGCTTCTGTGTCATTTTGTAAGAGTATTAAATAACGATGTGGATACCTATCACCTAAGAGATTAAGAATTGCAGGAAAATAATTAGATAAATTATTTAAAAATTTATCTAAACTATCTAGATTTGTTTTTATTTCTGATAGTTTTGACTGATAGCTTTTAGGAATGAGGTAAATATTAACTTTATTTAAAAAATCTTTTGCTTCAGAAACTTTTTGAATGGCAATATTAACATTTTGAAGATCTTTTGATAATTGATCAGTTAAAGAAGTTGTCAATTTGGATGATTGAGAGCCTTTTTCTGAAACTAAATAGTTGTCTTTTCCTAATTTAATATCTTTATTTGCTTGGATAAATAATGTTGGCCATTCCATTAAATTTTCAGCAGATTTAGTAAATAAAGCTCCAGCTTCTGAAATACTTTTACCTGCATTAAATAGATTTTGGTAAGAATCAAGATTACTATTTTTAGCCAAGCTATTAACGCTATTTAAAAAAGATAAATTTTCAAGTATTTCATTAAAATTATTAATTGCAGACTGAAAAGAAGTTTGCGCTTTTTGATGATTTAAAGTTTTAGTTTGATCAACTGCAAATAATAAATTGTCATAACCATCAGATGCACTAGAAATAATGTTATTAGTAAAAGATCGAGTATTAGTAAAAACATTAAAAATGTTAATGACAAATAAAATAAAAATACCAGCAATAAAGGTATTGAAAATTGGTAATAGTCTGAAAATTGGAGCTTTTTGAAATGATTCACTAGGAATTAAATAGAACTGTTGATCTTTTTTTTGAGTAGAAAAAATACTATCTATATAATTATTTTTTTGACTACTCCAAATTTGTTTTTGCTCTGATTTAAGAGAACTAAGATTAATAGAATTTTGAGGCAAATCATCAAACAAAGAGCTTTTATCAATAGTATCACTGTCTCTTAAATTGACTTTCTCAATTTGCCTAACCTTTATTAAATCTCTGATTTGATATATTGCCATATAGGAATTTAAACTTTTAAAAGCTTAATTCGTATGAAGATAATAGTCCAATCTCTGTGAACTTTCTAGCAATGGTGATTGACTGAATAGGTTTAAGTACTACAACTTCAGGCCAATATTTTTCAATTTGATTAAAATTAAGATAATACTTTTCTGTTGCTTTGGACAAACTTTGAGTTAAGTTTTTTGTATTATTATTGCCTTTTAAAGCTAATTCTAATTGGTTTTGAGAAGTACTTATAAATAATAAATCTTTATCGATTTCTGGAAGTAGGTAGATTTGAAAACTATTTGAAAAAATAATTTCTTTTGCAGGTAAATTGTTAATCAATATTTCTTTAATTTGAGGCACTGGTAAATCTGCTTTGAGCTCCTGTCCCTCAGTGCCATCTGGTAAAACTATTTTTACTGGTTTAGCTTCAACTTGGTTTAAATATTTTGGAATAATAGCTAAAAATATTTTAGTCAAATTATTTAAATCTCTTTCAGGAAAACTTGTGTTTAAAATTAAGTTAAAGTCTAACTTATTATCTTCTTTCCCAGTTACAGCAAATAAATATTCTTTTGCAAATAAAGGAAAAAAATCCTGATCAAGATCTATTGAGGTATAATTATCTTGTAAGAAGCTTTTTAGATTATTCAAAACTCCAGTAAAAAATAAATCATAAACAGTAGATTTATTGCTAAAATAAGCTTGTAATTTGTTTTTTTGGTCAAGAAGATTAATTCCGCCAAATTGAGCTAAAGTGTTCTCAGGCAAATACTTTTCTAAAATTCCCTGATAAAAATAGTCAGTAGCAAAAAAATCTTTAGTTGGGAAATTATCAATATTAAATTTAGACAAACTTTCTATGATCAACTTATTATTTTGCCTTTGAAATTGTACTGAATAACTATCAGCAGAATATATACTTAAAAATGGTAAATATAATTTAAACAAATCTAATTTTTGAGCTAAAAAGAGATTATTTTTAGATAAATTATCTAATAATTTAAGTCGATTAACATAAATAAATGCTAAATCTTGATCATTCATTGCTGATAAAATGTCACTAAAATCTTTATTTTTCCAAAGACTTTTTTCTTGATTTTCAATTGTTCTGGCAATTAACTTTAATTGATTTAAGTCATCTGAAATAACTAAATAATTCTTAGTAAGCAAAATTTGATATGCTAGACCTTTTTTAAAAGAATATAACTTCTGCCCCAAATAATCTTCAGATAATAATAAATCTGTATCAGAATCTAGCCTGAGATTATCAAGCCAATTTAAGACTAAATCTTTATTATTATATTTTAAAAATAAAGCAAAATTAAGTTGATGCTTGGTATTATTATTTAGAAATGCTAAACCTCCTTTTTGAGCAAACCAATTATTAAATGAGTCAATATCTGGAATTAGAGATAAGATATTTTGGAGAAATGTAGAAGTATAAAAATTTTGAGAAATTAATGTTTTTAATGCGGTTTGATCTTGAATATTTTGATTTAAATTAAATTCTATAAAACCAATTGTGTCCTTTTCTGGAAGATATTTAGGTAATTCTACTCTATTTTGAATTTTATGTGTAAAAAAGACTGCAATAATAAAAAATAAAGCAAAAGATGCAAAAACAATTAATAAACCATAAAATCTTTGCCCTACTAAATGAGAAATTCTTTTTTGATTGTGTATTTTAACCATTAAAAATTCTGTAAAAATGATGAGCTGATTATTACAGATTTAGGTATAAAAACCAAGTTATTGACTATACCTAAGAAATATTTTATAATTAAAGGATAATTATAAAATTTATATGAGTAGAGAAAAAGATATTGGAAATATAGATCAAGATGAAAAGTCTGGGATTAGAAGAATACCAACATTTTATTTAATTCAAAGAGATGCATTTGAAAGAAATTTTAAAAATCTTGTAGAGGATCCCCTCTTTCAAGGACTTTTTAAAGAAAATAAAAATGATGGAGAAGGTGTTTTATTTGAAATTTTCTTAGATTTAAAGAGCTTACAAAATAAATATTTTTTAAATAGCAAAAAGAAACAAAATACAAAAAAACAATTATTAGAATTTAGTGAATTATTTGATAAATCAATGGATAAAATTGTTAAAGCTTGGCCAATTTTATCGCGATTAAATTATGATTGGAATGGACTTTGTGGAAGTTTATTTAAATATTTTTCAATATTTGGAATGGTTTTCGGATTTAATCCAGAAATAGAGAAATATATGAGGGATTATTTTAAAAAATTTGAGTTGGAACAAAGAGCAAGAAGTGAAGATATTAGAATACAACAATTAGAAAATGCTGAAATCATTGCTAAAAGCCATTTATCATATGCAACTTCTATTGATGCGTCTAAAAAGGCAATTGAAGAAGTAAGAAGTAAGATAACAAAATTAGAAAGTTTAAAGTTGGGGATATCAGGGAGTCCTGATTTATATGATAAAGATTGGAGGAATGCAATAAATTTTGAAAATAATTTATCTGAAAAAGAATCAAATATAGTTAATTCTATAGAAAATAATACAAATACTGCTTCTCCATCTTTTATTGTAACTTCAGCTCGTAAAAAAAGATTAAGAAAATATTATCAAGACGAAGGGTTAGAGATGCCAGAATATTTGTCTGAAACTAAAGAAGAGAAAGAATTAAATGAACAACAAATAATTATTAAACCAAAGGATACTAAACCAGTTAAATGGTATCAAAAAGTTCCACTTATTGGACGATTATTCAAATAACAATTAGCTGATTAGCTTGATAAAAATATGCAATTGGCTTTAAGATAGGGCTGATAAAATTTTAAGCATTTTTTAAGTATGCCAACCGCTAAAGAAGTTAGACAACAATTTATTAATTTTTTTGTTAATAAATATAATCATAAACAAATTCCTTCAGCTTCTGTAATTCCAGAAAATGATCCAACCGTTTTATTTACTACTGCGGGAATGCAACCTTTAGTTCCATATTTAATGGGTGAAAAACATCCTTTTGGGAATAGATTAGTAGATTCTCAAAAATGTATTAGAACTGATGATATTGAAGAAGTGGGTGATGCAAGCCATTGTACATTTTTTGAAATGTTAGGAAATTGGTCACTTGGTGATTATTTTAAAAAAGAGTCGATCAATATGAGTTATCAATTATTAACTTTAAGTTGGGAAGAAGGTGGCTTTGGTATTGATCCAAATAGACTTCGAGTTACTTGTTTTGAAGGAGATGGAAATATTGAGAAAGATAATGAAGCTAGTCAAATTTGGCAAGAATTAGGCTTTCAAGAAGTACAAAATGCTGATGAAAATGAGAGAAAATTAATATATTTTTACGAGAAGAAAAAAAATTGGTGGGGACCTGCTGGACAAACTGGACCTTGTGGGCCTGATACTGAAATATTTTATGACAAGAGTCCTGAATTGTCCCCTTTTGAACATTTATCAAATTCTAGCGAGGAATTAAAAAATAAATATCCTTTAAAAGATGGGTCAAGACATTGCCATCCAAATTGTGAATGTGGAAGATATGTGGAAATTTGGAATAATGTATTTATGCAATTTTATAAAAATGCAGATGGAAGTTTTGAGGAATTAAAGCAAAAAAATGTAGATACTGGTATGGGGTTTGAAAGAATTACAGCTATTTTACAAGGTGTAAATAATCACTATCAAACAGAATTATTTTCAGAAGTGATTGAAAAACTTAAAGAAATGACTGGAGAATCTTTTGAAAATAATGAGGAAAATGAGAAATCAATCAGGATTATTGCAGATCATTTGAGAGCTGCTACATTTATTTTAGGTGATAAAAATGGCGTGACTCCAAGTAATACCGATCAAGGATATATTTTGAGAAGGCTTATTAGAAGAGCCATTCGTCATGGTAAACAAATTGGTATTAATCAACATTTTACTAAACAAATTGCTGAATATTTTATTGCAGAATATCAAGACTTCTTTACAGAGCTTTCCGAAAATAAAGAGCGAGTTTTAAATGAAATAGCAAAAGAAGAAGAAAAATTTCAAAGAACTTTAGAAAATGGCTTGAGGGAAATGAAAAAGATAATGGGTGAGGCAAGTGAGTTAAGTGTAGAAAATCTAGCTGAGAAGGCATTTTTGCTTTATGAAAGCTATGGTTTTCCTAGTGAAATGATTGTTGAAGAATTACAAAATGAAGGAGTAAATTTTGATTTAGATAAGTTTAATCAAATTTTTGCAGAGAAATTTAAAGCTCATCAAGATTTATCTCGTGCAGGTGCTGAACAGAAATTTGCTGGAGGACTTGCAGATCACTCTGAAGAAAGTAAAAAGTTACATACAGCTACACATCTTCTTCATAAGGCTTTAAAAACAGTCTTGGGTAATGAGGTAGAACAAAAAGGGTCAAATATAACTCCTGAAAGGCTTAGATTTGACTTTAATTATCCTCAAAAAATGACTGCTGAACAAATTAAAGAAGTTGAGAACTTGGTAAATCAGCAGATAGAAAGGGAATTACCTATTAGTTATGAAGTAATGACTGTAGATGAGGCTAAAAAACAAGGTGCAATTGGTTTATTTGAAGACAAATACGGAGATCAAATTAAAGTTTATAGAATGGGTGATTTTTCATTGGAAATTTGTGGTGGTCCACATACTGATAATACTGGGAATTTAGAACATTTTAAAATATTAAAAGAAGAAGCTTCTTCTGCTGGAATAAGAAGAATTAAAGCAGTAATTGGAGAACAAGCTTTAAAATAAAAAAGAAAAATTGAGAGTACCTCTCAATTTTTCTTTGGTTTCAAATAGAGTAAATTTTTATTTGAATTTGCTAGATAAATAAGTATTTTCGACCTATGAATAAACTTAGTTACTAGTGTTTTTAATGGAATTATGTTATAATTATTTGATTTATATTTATAAATTTAATAAAAATGCCAATTAAAAAGAAAATAAATAGAAATAAAAAAATAGTTAAAAAAGTAGGTCTATTATCTGTGTTAAGTTTAATTGGAGCTATTATAAGTGGTATAATTGGATTTTTGTTTTGGACATCTAAATATAAAATAAATGCTCAAAAACTAAAAATTACTATTTTAAAAAATACTAAAGGCTTTAGTGAAAAAACAAAGAAAATAGGTAAAGATCTAAAAAAGAAAATACTTAAATAAAGAAAAAAGGATGGAAAATTCCAGCCTTTTTTCTTTGTTTTATGAAGTTTTAATATCTGGTCATAAAATTGAAAGAATCAATCATTTCATTATAAGTTTCAACAAAGTATTCTGGAGTTCCTTCTGTTGTTCTTGCATAGTTATCTCTTGCAGGCAAATTATTATCTTTCAAACCTCTTGCTAGAATTTTTGCAGATGATAGTAGTTTTTCATAACTATTCAAAAAGCTATTGTATTTGCTAACACCAGATACTCCATACTCTTTTTCTATTTCAGTTTTATTATTTTGATCTTTTTTAAGTTTTTCTAAAGATGATTCCAAACCTGCAACTCCTTTAGCTAAGCCATCTGTATTTAATTTGCTAGCATCATTTTTACTCTCTTTTAATTGATCTCTTATAGAAAAATATAATGTTTGAGCCTCCATTAAAGCGATAGATGTGTCGTAAGCTAAAATTCTTCCTGTATTTTTATAATCTTCAATTTCTATTTTTCTTTGTTTTAAATCAGCTTTTTCATAATCAACATCTAGTTGATAACTTGCTAAATCAAATGTATCAAATAAATTTAAATATTTTTGATGCATAGATTTTCCTTTTTCAAAATTATCATCTTTATAATTTTGTTGATCATAATATGTATATAGCTCAGCTACAACTGGTTTTAATTCTATATAAGCTTTTTTATAGGCTTCAAAATCTTTATCTAAATCTATTTTTGGTTCTAAGTCATATGCTTTTGTAGCAGCATCCATATAATGAGAATAGTCATTAAGCTTGTAAATTCCATAAATTTTCTGTTCATTGCCTGTTGGTCCAGCATCAACATTTTCTAGCCAATTAGCATAACTATCAAAGCTGGTATATACATCTTCAGAAACATAATTTAAAAGATCCACATAAGCATTTAATTTTTGTACAAGACTAGACTCCTGATTATTTTTATTTAGCTCAATTGGCAATCCTGGTACATTTTTTGATATATTTCTAATATTGGCATAAAATAAACTGCTAATACCTAGGACAATCATAATCACAACAGCTATTAATGGCTTTTGTGAGTTTGATGTTCCAAATTTATTATTTAAATTTGGATTTGAATTCAAATCTTCTGACATATAATATAAATTAATATTAAATCTAAGTGGGATTTTAAATTAATAAGATTTTTTTGTATATACTATTTTATTTATTTAAAAATATTTGACTAATATCTTTTAAATTACTTGTGGTCTCCTTAATAACTAAGTTCTTTAAATCTTTTAATTTATTGTAATTATTAGATACTACAAAACCAATAAAAAGGCTTAATATTAATAATATTACAAAAGTCATTAATCTTTTGTTATTTTCAATTCTATCTCTGTCAAAATTATTCAACTGACTAAAATCTTGTGAAGGAAAAGGGTTTGAGTTTTGTGAAGATGATGATTGAGATTTTTTAGATATTTCTGATGGTGGTAAGCCAGATGAAGTATTAAATTGACTTAAATCTTGATAAGAAGATGAATTTTTAGATATTTGAGAAGGTGGTAAACTGGAAATTGAACTACTGGAAGATGTAGAGTCCCCTAGATTTTGAAGTTGTTGACGGATTTCTGGAGGTAAAAACTTTTCTATTAAATTAAACTTTCCTCCTAACTTTGATTTAAGGTTAATTAACTGTTCTTGTATATTTTGATTAGACCCATTGATTATGACACTAGAATTAATTGTAGTATTTGGATCATTCACATCAATATTATTTAAAATTTCTTTAATCTGTTCTTTATTTATAATTTGATCGTTTTTTGAAGAGTTTTGAGAATTAAAATTCTCTAAAAAACCTGTGAAATCAAATTGGTTTTTATTTGGCATAATTTATGTTATTTAGAAAGCAAAGTAAATTAAGGAAGCTCTAAAGATAAAAGTAACGTTTAAATTATTAGAAATTAATTAACTAATGTTCTGGTGCTCTCGACAGGAATCGAACCTGTATCTAAGCCTTAGGAGTGCCTTGTTCTATCCATTGAACTACGAGAGCCTAAGCCTTTTGGAAAGTATAATTAATTTGCTAGTTAAGCAAGTTAAAGTGAAGAAATTAAATTTAAGAGAGTAAAAATACTGTCAATTTTTCACTATCTAAATCATTTTTACTTTTAATAGTAACTTTGTTTTGCGCTTCAGGTCTAGATTGACCAATCTTTGACAAAATTGCATCAACAGATAAGCCACCTTCACTATCAAGTGGCAAAAAAGCTTTTGGCTCGATTGATTCTAAAGTATCTATTATTAGTTTGTCATTGCCTTTTAGTTGGGCAATTAAAAGCTCAGTATCTCCAATTGTTTCAATAATTTCTGCATCTAATTTATCTGTTAATTCAGGTAAATAACATACTTTACCTTCTTCAGTATAAATAACAAATAAAATAGAATTTTGAATAGTATCTGTGTTTTCTAAAATAGGGAAAGAATGTACAGCTACCCCTTTAACTTCATATTCTCCTGGCCATGAAAAAATTCTTTTTTGATCTTGAAAAATGTCAAAATCTAAATTTGCTTTTTCTGATAAGGCAAAATCAATATTTTGACTATCCGCATTAACTTCTTGTCCTTTTATTTCTGGATTAAGTACAAAATTTGCAGATTTTGTTTTAAAAAATAAACCACCATTTTTAAGTCTTGAAATTTCCATATTTTTAAGTTTTTTGAAAAGAAAATCAGTAGGAGTTTAGCAAATGATAAATTTTAATACAAATTAACTTTAATTTTATCTGTTTTTTTGATTTAAAAGAAAATATTCTGTAAAATCAGCGAGAATTAATCAAATAAAAATGGGAAAGATAAAAAAAGTGCTTGCTAGAGAAGTTTTGGATTCTAGAGGTAATCCGACAATAGAGGTAGAAGTGATGACAGATAAAGCTATGGCTCGAGCTATTGTACCTAGTGGAGCGTCAACAGGTAGCCATGAAGCTTTAGAACTTCGTGATGATGATAAAAAAAGATTTGGAGGAAAAGGTGTATTAAAGGCCGTGGAAAATGTAAATAAAGTTTTAGGGAAAGCTATTACCGGTCTTTCTGTTTTTAATCAAGAAAAGATAGACCAAATTTTAATTGAGAAAGATGGTACTGATAATAAATCTAAATATGGTGCAAATGCTATTTTGGGAATTTCAATGGCTGTTTGTAGAGTTGCGTCAATAGAGAAAAAAATTGGCTTATATAAATATCTAAATGAAGATGCAAATCTACTCCCTACTCCAATGATGAATATCTTAAATGGTGGTGTACATGCTGATTCTGGTCTTGATTTTCAAGAGTTTATGATTATTCCAGTGGGTGCTGAAAATTTTAAAAGAGCAATACAAATGGGTGCTGAAATATTTCATACTCTAGGAGGAATTTTGAAAGAAAAAGGATTAAAAACTACTGTTGGAGATGAAGGTGGTTATGCACCGACTTTAAATGGGCAAGAAGAAGCTTTAGATTTAATTCTAAAAGCTGTAGAAAAAACAGGATATAAAATGGAAAAAGATATTTTGCTGGCAACTGACACTGCAAGTACTGAATTTTTTGATAAAAAGAAAAAAGTTTATAAACTGCGAATTAATGGGAAAAAAGAAGAATTAAAAGGAAGTGAAATGGTGGAGTATTTATTAAATTTAACCAAAAAATACCCAATTATTTCAATTGAAGATGGACTTGCAGAAGATGATTTCGAGAATTGGAAATTACTTAAAGAAAAAAGTAAGGGGAAAATTCAAATTGTTGGAGATGACTTATTTGTGACAAATGTAGAAAGGCTACAAAAAGGTTTAGATGAAAACTTAGCTAATTCAATTTTAATAAAATTAAATCAAATAGGAACAGTTTCAGAAACAATTGAAGCAGTTGATATGGCTGAATTAAATAATTGGACTGCCGTTATTTCACATAGAAGCGGAGAAACTGAAGATACTTTTATCGCTGATTTAAGTGTTGGTTTAAGTACTGGCCAAATCAAAACTGGTTCTTTATCGCGCACAGATCGTATTGCTAAATATAATCAATTAATCAGAATTGAAGAAGAATTAGATAATAAAGCTATTTATGCAGGCTTCGGTTCATTCTATAATTTAAATTAAATGTTGAAAATTTTAGATTTAAAAAAGAAAATTCCAAAAAGAAATCCATTCAGCTATAAAGGTAAAAATGGTCGTGTTTTAATTATTGGAGGAAGTATTGAATATCATGGGGCAGCTATTTTATCTGCTTGGGGAGCCTTAAATTCTGGTGCTGATTTAGTAACTATGATTGTTCCTGAATGTAATTTTGAAGTAAGTAGAAATTTTTCTCCAGATTTAATAGTGAGGAAATATCCTGGTGAATTTCTAAATACTAGAGCTCAAGAGATGATTTTAAGCTTGGCCAAAAAAGCTGATTGTATAGTATTTGGTCCGGGTCTTGGAGACAGAGAGGAAACTTTAAAAACAATTAAATTTATTGTTGAAAAAATTAATATCCCGACTGTTTTAGATACATCAGCAATTCAAGTACTTGAAATACTTGATAAAATGCCTTTAAAACAGCAATTAATTATTACTCCACATCACAGTGAGTTTGAAAAATTAACTGGTAAATCTTTTAAAATAACTGATCCCAATGATCATAAAGTAAGAGTTATTCGAACAATAGCCAATGATTTAAAAATAAATATTTTATTGAAAGGTCCTATTGATATTATTGCTGGAGATGATGGGCAAATTGAAGAAAATGATACTGGAAATGCAGGAATGACTTGTGGCGGTAGTGGAGATGTTTTGTCTGGGTTGATTGGAGGACTAATTGGGCAAGGAGTAAGTCCTTTTGACGCATGTGCTAGCGGAGCATATATTTTGGGAACAGCTGGCGACAAGTTATTTAAAGAAAAAGGTTATGCTTATCGAGCTAGTGATTTAGCTATGGAAATTCCATTTATTGTGAAAGATTTGATAAAATAATAATTAGACTGGTTAGTTAAAATTTATTTATAACTTAAATTTTCAGGCGAAAATACCAGGAAAGCAATAAATTTTCGTAATTTTAAGTTTAATTATTTTTAATCTTGAATTTAATTTTATATGTTACCCTGCCCCTTGGGTGGGTGGGGGTTAGGGATGGAAAAAATTATAAAATATTTTGATTAAAAATCTACTACCCTACCTAAATAGAAAAGTCTGCAATACTTCATTTTTACATTATTTTAAAATAGTGTATAATATAGAGATAATTTTATTTCTATAAACAAAAATAAAAATGAAAAATATAAAGAAATGGCTAATTGCACTAGGTGCATTTTTAGTCGTAGGAGTTATAGGATTCGCGGTTTATTCTAATCAAAGTGGTGATTTGTTTAAAGGGTCAGTAAATTCAACTATAAATATAAATTCTTATAAACCTATTTATAATGAACCTGTAATGAATAAAGAACAGGCTCAAGAGGCAAAGCAAAAGTTAAATAGTAAAATAATTATGGAACCAAGTTATGATATGTTGTATTATTATCTATTTGCTGATAGCGACATGGTTAATAAACAAATAATTAAATTTAAACCTGAAGATAAATTATTTGAAATAAATATAGATAAATTTAGAGTTGCTAAAGGCACTGATAAATTTTACCTATTACTTGCGTCTGACCAAAGTAACAAATTAACAGATACATCATATCCAACAAGAAATTATCACCCATATGTAAAACCAGAATTTAATGCTTATACTAAAACATTTAAGATCCCCATAGATTACTTAATAGATAGGGCACCATTAACAACTATACAAACTCTTTTTTATATTGATTTAAGACAATTAGAAAGAGGTAATTTATATACTATAGATATAGTAAATTATAATCAGAAAACACAAAAGGAAAAACTAATAACTTCATTTAAGTTTACCACTTCAAGTTCTAATTCAGATATTCTTGTTCCAACCGGTTCTACAAACTCAACAAAAACTATTAACAATTCAAATAGTTCAACTTTGATAATGCCAGCTAAACAGCAACCAACAATTTCTACTTCTAATAATCAAATAAATACTACAAAAATTCCTCCTTTAGCAATGCCTAAATAAATAATATAATTGCCTTAAATAAAAGCTCTAATATACAGTAAATTAGAGCTTTTATTTTTTAATTAGGAATATAATGCCTATAATAGAAAATAATGTCTTCCCCTTACTTAAAAGGATTTTGAAAAATCGGGTAATTTTTGTATAAAAAGTTTAAATAATCTTGAGGCTCTTGATAACTTGGAGCAATTTCTATGGCCTTTTTAAGAAGTTTTATTGAATTTTCAATATCACCCCAGTCTGAATGTAATTTGCGAGCATATTCGTAAAGATAACGAGGATTATTAGGAGATTTATTTACAGCACTAATATAATACTGCTTACTTAAATTTTTATATTCTTCCTCTTTAGTAACTTTTGCCAATTCTAAATATGTTAAAGCGAGGTTATGATCTGTGCTTGGATAATGGTTATTTAATTCTATTGCTTTGAGATAGTTGTCTATTGATTTTTCCAAGTATTTAACTTTTTGACTACTTGCCACAACAATGTCTGATTCATTACCTGGACTATCAACCTGTATTTGGCTTCCTGTTTGTACTAGAAAATCTGCATAGCTTTGATAAATTGAATATTCATAAGGAAAAGCTTCAATTGCTTTTTGATAATAGTAATCTGCTAAATCAGCCTGTCCCTGTAATACCTCCATATTAGCTTTCTTCAAATAAAAATCAGCTTTAGCCGGACTTAAAACTGAAAAATTAAATATCATTAATAAAGCTAATAGGAAGATAAAAGTACTGATATAAACCAAGAAAGATGGTACTTTTAATTCAAAATTTCTGCTCCTCTCGACCACCGCACTTGCTTCTGAAAATGCTAAACTAATAATTAAATAAAATAAAAAGGCATTAGTCAGGTCTGTAAAATTAAGTAAAGTTTGTACTAAAAAGATTGATAAAGCACCAATTAAAGCCAAATAATATTTTTCATCTTCTAAATTTGCTTGATGATATTTCCTAATGAAAAAATCTAAGGTAAAAGCAATTAAAATTAAATAAGCTATTAAGCCAAAAATCCCCTGAGTAGCTAAAATATCAGCATATAAATTGTGTGCAGATTCTGGAGTCGTGATATACATCGCATTTCCTGGACCTTCAATATAAAAATTAGCTTGTCTATACATTGAATAAGCATCCCTAAAAGTTGATAGACCTGTCCCAAGCAAAGGGTGATCTATAAAAATTTTCCAAGCACTCTCTAAAAAGCTTATACGATCAGGAATATGTCCTTTTTGAATTACTTCAATAGTTTGATTTGTCCTAGAAACAATTGATAGCTTTTGAAGATTATCTTTATAAATATAAGTAATTAGTCCAACTAAAACTAAAATACTAAAACTAATAATCAAAATTTTATAAGTTTTAGGTTTGAAATGGTTACGATATTTTATAAATTTTAAAATTAATAAGAAAATTGTAGAAATAACTAAAGCAACTAATGCTCCACGGCTAGCTGTAAGTATGATGACTGTGATAAATAGTACAATTAAAAGAAGTAAAGAAACTATTTTTAGGTATTTTTTATCTTTTAAAGTTTGAGGATTTTTATAATAAATCAAAAGTAATAAGTGAGCTGAGAGATAAGCTCCGAGATGATTAGCATGCCCAACAGTTGAGAAAACCCGATTTTGTGGGGAATCACTCCAAAGTCCATTAAAATGTATTAAATCAAAAAAGTTAAAATACTGTAATAGCCCATAAAGAGCCACTAAAGTTGCAGTAAATATTGAGAAATTGATAATTTTACCAAAATCCTTTTTCTGGAAAAATTGTGTGACAAAAATTGTAATTAAAAGGAAATTAAAGATAGTTAAAAATCCTTGAAATCGACCATATTGACCAAAAATACTGGTAAAATGATTTATTGAAAAGATTGTAGATAAAACTAAACTTAAAGTCCAAAGTCCCAAAATCCACAAACCTTTTGTTTTTTTAAAGACAATTTTTTCAGTTTTAAAGTATTTAAATAAAATAAAAAAGACTGCTGAAATACTGAAAACTCTTAATGCTATTAATTTTGGAAGTGAGAAAATAGTTTCAGTATTAATAAAAAATATTAATGGGATGAATAGTATTAATAAATAGAGGTGTAATTTAATAATTCTATCAATCAAATTGTCTTTTTTGTCTTTTGATTTTGGCATTTTATAAATATTTGTAACTTACTTATACCATTTTTTAAACTCAGTGGCATTAACTTTTTTATTTTGCATAATAAATTTTCTTTTAGTTAAAGCCTTTGGTAATTGTTGTAAAAACTTGAAATATGCAGAAATATTTTTGGTGTCAAAAATTAAATTATAGAAAAAATATAAAAAATCATTAAAGAAAATATGGAAAAAATGTTGAAAATAGAGACTTAAAAAATCATTTTTTACCATCAATAAATATCTATTTTTAATAGAATAAAATCTTTGATTTTTAGAAAGTAATTTACGATTTTTAAAGATTTCAAATTTCTTTTTTCGAAGTACGGCACTTGTTCCCCTACCATGCCAAGCAACAGCTCGAAAATCATAAAAGGCTTTCCAACCGAAAAGCTGTAATCTCCAAGCCAAATCAACATCTTCTTTATACATAAAAAAATCTTGATCAAAAACTTCTGGGTTTTCTGTATTTTTAAGAGGGATTGCTACCTCTTTTAAAGCCTCAACTCGATAGATAGGATTTTGCCCTGAAATACCAAAAACCTCTTTTTGAAAATCAAATTGTCCAATTTCTAACTCGCCTTGTCCAATATCAACAACCTGTCTATTTTTAAAGATCTGTTCACCAATTGTATCAATGATTTGGGTTTTTTCTTTTTTATCAAAATCATATTTATAAATTTTTCCTCCAAAAACTGCAATTTTAGGATCTTTTTCAAGATTTTCTATGGCAATTTGAAGATAGTCTTTGCTATGTAATGTGTCTTGATTAACCATGAAGAAATACTTTCCTTTGCATATCCAAAAGCCCTTTTCCACATTATAAGCAAAACCCTTATTTACCTCATTTTGAATTAATTTAAATTGAGGGAAGTTTTTTTGTATGTATTTTACTGAATCATCAGTTGAACAGTCGTCAATAATTAAAACTTCTAAATTTGGATAATCTAATTCAGCAATACTTGGCAAAGAAATCGGTAAAAATTTCATGCCATTATAACAAGGAATCACGATAGAAACTAAAGGAAAATCTTTTGAATTTTGATTTTTATCTGGCATTTAAGCTAATTAATTGATTTTTACCTTTGATGATAAATTAAGTGAGAAATCAAGTTTATCTCGAGAGAGATTTGGATTGTAGAAAGGATCCCCTTTTTCAAAAATACTTTGATGTCTCTGACGAAGATAATATTCCTCATTGAAAGCTACGTTATAACCACGAGAAAGTGACTCATGATGATATAAAACAGCATAAGGAGTATAAACTATTTGATATTTTTTTTCACGAAGTCTGAGACAAAGATCTACATCATTAAACGAAACTGCAAGATTATCTTCTTCCAATCCATTTAGTTCTAAATAAACAGATTTTTTAATCATCATACAAGCTCCTGTAACAGCACTATAACTTCTAATCACATTTAAAAGCCCAAAATAACCATTTTGATCTGATGGTAATTTTGCAAAACAATGATTTGCAGCTCCACCAACACCAACAACCACTCCTGCGTGTTGAATTAAATTATTTGGATATAAAAGTTTAGCCCCTACTGCTCCAACGTCATTTCTTTGTGCATGTTCAAGCATGGCTTCAATCCAATTAGGAGCAATTATTTCTGTATCATTATTTAATAAAATTAAAAACTCGCCATTTGCTTTTTCTACTGCAAAATTATTAATAGCTGAAAAATTAAATGGTGCATTGTAATGAAGTAATCTTACTCTTGGACAATTGACAATTTCTCGCATATATTCACGAGTTTCAAGAAGTTCTGAAGCATTATCAATAAGTAAAATCTCATAATTTTGATAAGTTGTTTTTTCAAAAAAACTATTTAAACAAGTTTTTAAAATATCAACTTTATCCCTAAAAGGAATAATAATTGAAACTAAAGGACTTCCCTTAATTTTTCTTTTTATGCGATAAGAGCCTTTCCAAATACCATCTTCAACTTCTGCATCGATATTTCTTTGTTTTAAAGTATTTCTTAATGCCTTTTTAGCACTTTCAAAAACATAAGGTTTTGCATTTACTTCTGAGGCTGTAGAACCAGGGATTTTTCGCCAGTGATAAAGTACTTTTGGAATGTGATAAATAGACCTTTTTTGCTCTGTAAATCGTAAAATAAGGTCATAGTCTTGAGAACCATCAAAGCCTTCTTTGAAACCTCCAATTTCTTCAATAATTTTTCTTCTAAAAACTGAGAAATGACAAATATAATTACAAGAAAATAATAAATTTTGGTCAAAATCAGGTTTAAAATGAGGTTCTACTCTTGTTCCGTCTAAATCTAATTTATCTTCATCTGAATAAATTAAATCATATCTTTGATCTTGAAGTGCTTTAACTACTTGGAAAAGTGCGTCAGGTGTAATTTCATCGTCATTATCTAAAAGTGCAATATAAGCTCCTCTAGCCATTTTTAAAGCTGTATTAGAAGCTTTAACTATTCCTCCATTTTGACTTCTAAATTGTACTTTAATGCGACTATCTAAGGCAGCATATTCTTTTAAAATTCGAGCAATATGACTTTGGGTTGAAGCATCATCAGCTAAACATAATTCCCATTTTGGATAGTATTGATTTAAAACTGAATTAATCATTTTTCGAAGCCAGACTTCTTCAACATTATAAACAGGAACTATAATCGAAATCATTGGCTGATACTCAAAATTTTCAATTTCTTTTTTGATATTTTTAATATCTCCATCTGAAAGCTGATTTAATTCAATGAATTTTTGATAGTCGCTAATTGTATTTTCTGAAACTTTTTTACTTTTAAATAATTTACGATGAACTCTTTTGAAAAATTCTTTAGGTCCCATTTTAAATAAGACTTGCAAAGAAGTTTTCAATAAGTATTTTGGTCTTGTATAAAGGATATTTTTAAAATAACCATAAATTTTAACCAATTTCCAAGAATTGGAAGTGAGTACAGTTTCGAGCTCTTTTTTGTATTCACTAAGTGAGATTTGTAAATCTTGAATTTGTTGATTTTTTTGAGCAATTTCAATTTGATTTTGATGAATTGATTGCTCTTTTAAAAGTGTAAGATTTTTTAATTCTTCTTCATTTTTTTGGCTTTGTTCAAGTTCAATTTTAAGTCTAGTGACAAGTAAATCTTGAGAACGAATTTGTCTGTCTAAAAGTTTTAATTCTTCCTGATTTTTTTGAAGTTTTTTTGTGAAATTTTCTTCAATTTGAGAAATTTTTTGGTTTAGATTTGTAATTTCAGCTTCTTTTTCATTAATAACAGCTTGAATTTCATTAATTTGAGAATTAAGCAAATTAATTTGTTGATCTGTTGATTGATTTTCTTGTTTTTGCTGGTCAATTTCTCCTTTTAAATCAGATATTTGTTGATCTGTAATTTTTACTTGATGATTTTTGAGATTAATTATATTTCTCACTTGATCAAAAGCCTTTTTATAAGCCTCAAAATAAGTAGTGGTGTGAAAATTATTATGCTCAGAAATTAAATTCTGAATATGATTTTCATTAATTTCTCCTTTTTTATCTGCAAAAAATACTGTGCGATATGTTGGAGACTTGAAATTTCCTAATTCAAAAAGATTCTGATTAAAAAATTCTGTAAAACTATTAAATTGATGATCTTTTGTATCTTCTCCAAAGCAAGTAATGCTAGCTAATTGCTGTAAATACCAATTGTAAATATTTCCCTCTCCAATTTTGAGATAAGGTAAATTAATTTGATTAAAAAATTCTTCTGTTAAAACTGGATCTGGTAGGCCCTTTTCAATATGTTCAATTAGAAAAGGATGATTTTGACCTGTATATTCTAAAAATTGATCATTGATATATTGTTCAGCTTTGCGGTTATAAATACTATTAAATGGAGCAGCTAAAATGAAAAATCTTTTAGAAACTCGAACCATTTCAAGAAGAGCTTTAAGTCTATCTTCTTGATCAAGATGTTCTAGCATATCAGAGCTTAAAACAAGATCAAAAGTATTATCTGAAAAAGGAAGTTTTCTAGCGTCTCCCTGTACATAATTTGTTTTATGGTTTTCAGGAGCCTCTTTTAAATCTAAAACTGTTAATTTTGTGCCATGAGGCAAAAACCAAGATAATTTACTACCAAAACCTCCAATATCGAGGATTTTAAGTTCTTGATTTGAGTTTTCTTGCTGGAAATTTTCTTGAATATATTGGATTAACAAGCCAAATAAAGTATTCCTGGAAAATAAATCTGAAGGTAAACGATTTTTGCGAGATTCTTTAATCATTAAAGGTAATTTTGCGTAATTTAAGAGAAAACTTTATGGTAGGCGCCAAATTGGCGAAAGGTCAATTATGCCATATTGATTAGCATTATTTTCTTCGACAATAAAGGAAAATCGCTTGTCGAGATAATCAAAAGCTTGGGTTAATGTATAATTGAAAATTGAAACACTAAAATGGTATTTTCCGGCAAGTAAGTTGATAGATGGGAAAGTGCATTGGATAAAGCCCTCTCCTTTTGGAATGTGAGGTATATTTAAACCAGAAGTTTTCGTGTTTGGTCCAGTAATATGAGTTCCATCATCTCGGTGAATAGCAATACCAAAAACTGGGTTTTCAACTTGCTCTTTAGCTTCAAAATAAATTCGTAAATCCATTTTTTCTCCAGTTTTAAAGGAATTGGATGAGTTACCAGCTTGATTAATCATCTCCAATTTTTTAATGCGAACTGGAGAATTAGAAAAATCAAAGATTTCTTGATGTAAAATAATTTTTTGATAGGTACTTACAACTTCTTGAGGTTCTCCTTGAGCGATTAATTTACCATTTTGTAAGAAAAAGACTCTATCAGAAAGTTCAGCAATTTGATTGATATTGTGAGAGACTAAAATAATAGTTTTGCCTTGTTCCCTCCATTTCTCAAAAACTTTTAAACATTTATTTTGAAAACTTTGATCACCAACTGCAAAAACTTCATCACAAAGATAAATATCAGCATCCAGATGCATAGCAATTGCAAAAGCAAGCCTTTGTCTCATTCCTGAAGAGTAATTTTTAATTTTGAGATCAAGAAAATGGCCTATCTCTGCGAATTCAACTATCTGCGGTAAAATTTGATGTATTTTTGCCGTTTTTAGACCGAGTAAAGTTGCATTAAGGTAAATGTTATCTCGAGCGCTTAAATCTTGTTGAAAGCCTATTCCAAGCTCAAGAAGAGGTGCTACAGTTCCATTAACTTGGATTTGGCCTTGATTTGGTGAATAGATATTAGCGAGGAGTTTAAGTAATGTAGATTTTCCAGAACCATTTGGACCGATAATACCAATAAATTCACCTTTTTGAATTTGTAAAGAAATATCTTGAAGTGCTGTGAACATTTCTAGATTTTCTTTCTTCCAAAATTCAGTAAAACTTTCTTTTAAAGTTGTCCTCTTTTGATGAGGAACAAGAAAGCTTTTAGTGATATTTTGTAAGGTAATTTGAGTCATTTAAATTGTTTCTGCTATTTGATATTCTTTCTTTTTGAGGAAATAAAGACCAATTAAAAAAGTAAAAATACTGATACAAAGGAGAACAATGTGTTGTTTGAGTGAAGGAACTTGATTAATTAAAAAAATTCTTCTGGAAAAAGAAATAAATTGAGTCATTGGGTTTAAGTAGAGAAGTTTTTGATATGGTTCTGGAACAAAAGATAAGTCATAAATAATTGGAGTAATCCAGAAAAGGATTTGTAGTAAAACTTCCCAAATATGTGATAAGTCGTGAAATTTAGAGTAAATTGTAGCGAGGATAAAAGAAATTCCAGTGGTAAAAAGAAATAATAAAAATAAATAAGGGATAAAAAGTAAGATGCTTAAGCCTGGATGAATGCCGCTAAAGATGTAAAAGACAGCAAAAATAATTAAATTTAAAAATAATGTGATTAAACTTGATAAATTAGCTGCAATGATTAAATTTTCACGAGGAAAATAAATTTTAGTAATTAAATCTCTTTTAGAAATGAGGCTATTCATACCGTTTTGAGTAGATTCAGCAAAATAAGTCCAAAGAATAATTCCAAGGAGTAAATAAATTGCATAATTTTGCATTGGGCTTTTGAGAAAGACAGAAAAAACTAGGTAAATCACACCAAAAAGCATTAATGGTTTAAATAAAGTCCAAAAATAACCAAGTAATGAAGATTTATAGCGAAGTTTAAATTCCCCTCTGACGAGTTGAGCGATGATGGATAAGTTATTGTGATTTTGCTTCATATTTCTTGAGTTTTGAGGAGTTTATTAGCTTTATTTTTAAAAAGTTTTTTAAATTTTAAGTGAAAATGAGAAATAATTAAAGTTTTATTATGAAGTTTTTGAAAGTATGGATAGTCAAAACATCCCACTTAAGAAGCTTGTTTTACTATAAAAATAAATTGAAAAGTATTGAAATAGTAAAACACCCCACTTAATTAAAAGTAGGGTGTTTATTATATGTTCTGGCTTCAACCTCCTATTTCAAAGAAGTTTTTGCCAATGGTTCTTTTTTGATTTTCTCCTTTCTGGTTAAGTGACTGCTTTTGTTATGGACAGTCGAGTGGGATCAAAAACAGTTGCCACCCTGTCTGAAAGTTTGAATACTGCAGGGTGGCAGGCTGTTCCGTGAAGATAATGCCCGGCTCGGGGCAGTTGTCTTCGCCAAATAAACCGTTGTGGGAGCAACGGTATGCCTTGGCAATCAAACTGAGGCATTCCTGCCTCATATATCCGCTTGCTCCCCCACACTGTGCCTCCGGCATGACACCAGAGACGGTGAAAAACTTGACGGGCTTGGGGCTGTCACCTTTCAAGATGAAGGCAATTGAGTCCTTGGCTGCAACGACTAGCTGACCCGGAAGGTCAACACCTTCGAAGCCCTGAGTATAGGACTTCGAGGAATTGTAGTACTCATTTCCTTCCGGGAGGGAAAGTAATGAGCCCAAGAGCGAGTCGCCACCGACGGTGTAGGTGGTTATACGGCCTTCTCCCTCTGCAATACAAGTACTGTAGGGTGGAGTTGTGGTTGAGGTGTCCGTACCGGAGTCGGTGGTTGAACCACCTTGGCCGGCAAAACCGCCTTGACCAGCAGAGCCTCCTTCGCCACCAGCGCCTGCGTTGCTACCTCCTTCGGTGATGAAAGTACCGCCGTCACCGAAGATACCTTCAGAGTCCACCGAACAAGCGGTGAACATCGTTAAGAAAAAAATTGTGATGATAGTCGTGATCTTTGTCATTTTAACTCCTTTGTGGAAATCGTTTGTGGGACTCCTATGTGGAACTCCTTTGTGAAACTCCTTTGTGGAAATCGTTTCCAAACCTCGAACAGGTGTTGTGAAATTTAAAAGAACCTAGATTTTATCTATACTACTTTTTGAATATTTCGTCAATGAGTTGAAAAAGGTATTTAAATTTAGTTTTTACCCTCTAACTTTCTTTAAAATTTTTAAAACATCAACTTTCTTGCCAGTAACAATAGCATTTTTTCTCATCCACTTAAGCAGATCAGCATTAGGGTCTTTTTTGATAGTATTGGGATTAAAAATAAGTCTATCCTCGTCTTTTTGAGGAATAACCTTATTAACCACTTTTTTTGTTATTTTTTTCTTCATAGTATTTGAGTTTTAAATAACATTTTTAATATAATAGTCTTTCTGTTTTTTATCAAATGTTTCAAAAATATCTATTTTTAAATATTTGCAGTAGATAAGGATATATAAGTCTTGAGAACGGATATTTCCTATTTTAAGAATTTCAGCAATTGATTTTGTCATGTAATAATTATTAATTGTACTCATTATTATATTTTCATTTTTAAAGGTTTCTCTTAAAAAACCATTTATATTATGAAAGCTTCCATTTTTTCGATATAAAACATTAATTACCTCCACAAGAACCGGTTGAGGTACGATAATTTGGTACTCGTGACTCAGATATTTTTCAAAAATTTTATCAGCTTTTTTATGATTCACATCCTCCTTTAGGATAGATGAAAGCCAAATGGATGAGTCTAATAGTACTTTTTTAATTGCCATATTCTTAACTGTTGATCAGTTAAATTGAATTTAGCAAAAAGGTTTAAATTAAAGATTAAAAATTAGTAAATTTTTTCTCTTCACACTCTGTGTGGGAATTCCACTATGTAAATAAAAAGCTCTTTTTGAAAATCTTACCCCCTAATTTTCTTTAACATCTTTAAAACATCGACTTTTTTACCTGAATCTAAAGTATTTTCTCTCATCCATTTAAGTAAATCGAAGTTTGGGTCTTTTTTGACCTTTCTTAATTCTACGAAAAACTTTTTGCTGTCTTTAGCTACTTTCTCTCTTTCTAAAAGAATTTCTGTTCTAGTTTTAGCTTTTGTCTTTTTTGCAATAGTTTTTTTCATAGTTTACCCTCTAACTTTCTTTAATATCTTTAAAACATCAACTTTCTTACCAGTTACAAAAGCATTCTCTCGAATCCATTTTGGAAAATTAAAATTTGGGTCTTTTTTTAAAGTTTCAATATTAAATGTAGGATATTTTATTTCCTTCTTTTTGGCTACTTTCTTTGAAGTCCCTTTTGTAACTGTTTTTTTCATAGTTTACCCTCTAACTTTCTTTAAAATTTTTAAAACATCAACTTTCTTACCAGTAACAATTGCATTTTTGTCCATCCACTTAAGCAAACTAGAAGTTTTATTCTTTTTTAAAGTATCAATATTAAAAGTAGGATACTTTATTTCCTTCTTTGTGGCTACTTTCTTTGAAGTCCCTTTTGTAACTGTTTTTTTCATAGTTATTGAGTTTAAATGACATTTCTAATCATCATCTTTCAATAATTCGTCGATATTTTCTTGGGAGCCGACTATATAAGATCTACCTGTTGGATCAACTGTATTGACAGTGTCAAAATCATCGTAATCGTAAAGAGTTCCTCTCATATCTCTTACGATATACACAGAATTGGTTGGATAACCTAAATCGATTGTAAAAGGAGGCATTTCAATCCCCTTTTTCCTGTATTTTTTAATAACGCTTTCAGGTGTAATTTTAAAAATTGGTTTTGAATCCTTTTTGATTAATAATTTTTTGATTTTCTTTCTTGTTTCTTCGTCAATCATGTTTTTAAGTTTAGATTATTGATATTTTTGCCTGCAATACTTAGTTTTTCATCATAGCTAGTCAATATATCCGTCTCTAATTTAGTATAATAGCAGAAGATTAAATAGTCCATTGTTTTCAAGCTAGCTTTAGAGAGGTTGGATTCAAAATTTGGGTATAGTTGATCAATTGAAAACTCAATTAATTGAAATTTATTTTGATGTTTTTTTAAGAAAGAGTGAAAAGTTTTGATTAATTCTAGAGAATTGGTTTTACGAAATAGCACATTGATAACTTCATAAAAAACTATAGCTGGGACATAAATCAAATAGTTTTGTTTCATAAGTTTTCCAACTAATTTAAGTGCATCAAAATGGAAGATATCTTGTTGTAAGTGGTAAGAAATCCAAACGCTAGAATCGAGGAGAGCGGATTTTTTATCTTTTTTAATTGCCATATTCTTAACTGTTGATCAGTTAAATTGAAATTAGCAAAAAGGTTTAAATTAAAGATTAAAAATTAGTAAATTTTTTTCTCTTTACACTCCGTGTGGGGTGTTGTTCGCCGCGCGTGTGGGAACGGGGCTAAAGCCCCTCTAGACCCCTATTTTTCCTTTTTTACTCTATTCTGTATCTATTCAATACTTATTTAATTCTTTTCAACAAAGGTATATAAACTGTTTTTGTATATATTTTCCTTTATTCTTTATCCTCTTTTTTTATCCGGTTGTATCTTTACTAAATTCTCATTGCTAATGATTTAGCCACCCCGCCAGCCTACGGCTGCCACCCCTCAAGAGGGGAATTAGTGCGCCGGAGCTAAAGCTATGTCACCCATTCTTGGATAGATAAACTTTTTTGTAATTTCTAAAGATGTCCATCCCCGTCAAATCCGAAGGATTTGCCACCCCTCAGAAGGGGAGGGTCCACCCCGGTGGTCTTCGACTGCCACCCCTCAAGAGGGGAATTGAGGGAACAAAAAAACCGCTGGGTTCCGGGGATAAATCCTCGGTCCATGCGGTTTTTCTTTAAATGATTAAGTCATTCAATCTAAACTTTTAACGGAGTTTAAGCGTTCAATATAACTAAAATCAATTAGTTAGATGAAGTAGTTTGAGGTGAAGTTGCAGATGGGAATAAAGCAGTACCAACACCAGCAACATCTATATTACCATCAAACCATTTAACCGGATCAGCTGCTCCAATAAATTGAGTTGCAACAGAAGCAGGAGTTGAAATGCTAGTTACATTACATTGTACTTCAAATGTTCTAGCTCCTGAAATTACATAATCAGTAGCTTGATCACTGAAGTCAAATTCAATGACCCCAGCACCTGCAGTTGTTGTATCAACATCAGATCCTCCAAACTCTCTTAAAGTACAAGATTCACCATTTATTGTAGCATTTGAAGCTGCAAAACTAATTATTAATTCTTTTGTAGCGTCTTTTTTAAATGTTACTGAGCTGTTTTCTGGAGTAATAGTAAATTTAGAGACAACAGTAGTTGCAGATAAAGAATTTGAAGGTAAAGATTCAAGAGTTACTACTGGTACTGATCTGAATAATTTACTCAATGTACCATGTAATGGGAATCTAACCTGACCAACAGCAGGAGCTAAGTCTACATTTGCTCCAAATGGTAGAATTACACGATCTGCTAAATTAGTAGGATTATCTTTTAATGCTAACATATATCTATTACCATTAGAGTAAACATCTCCTTTTTTAATATCTGTTAACGATGCAACGGCCTTAGTTACAGTAGAAAGACTAATTTCAGATCCGGCTGGATGTGAACCTGCTGTTGTACCAGCAAATCCTCTAATAACTCCGGTTGGTCTGTATTCAGTTCCTGATACATCAGCATCAGTACTATTAGTGACCAAAATCATTTCATCACCAATCAATAATACTGACCCATTTACAATAAGGGGTCCATTCATATCTAAAGTTGGTGCAGCAACACTATCTAAAGCAGTAAATAAGAATGCTGGATTTCCAACACCGTCCATATTTAAATCACCTGCATATCTTGGAGCCACATTATCTCCTGATCCACTATCAACTTGTGAAACATTAAGTAATGCTAATCCAACATTTGCTCCAGAAGTAGGTTCACCACTAGATTGTACAGCATTTGTAGTTACGATAGCACAAAGTATTGTATCACTTGAATTTGATAGGTTAATACCTACATTATTAAAGCTTACTATTCCACTTCCTAATGGGCTTACCGCATCTAAACCTGAGATATCTTCACAGCTTGAACCATTTAATTTTTGTAATTTAACTTCTTTAACTGCAGCTGAATTGCCGTTAGTTACTAGGAAGTCTAAATCTTGTAAAGTAGCTTGTCCATCTTTTGCAGTAAACTTGAATCTTGCAGCTTCAAATGTTTTTTCTGAAGCAGCAACTACAGTTTTACCAGTAGATGATTGAGCTACTGTTCCTGTACCAGCTTGAGAAACAACCATGACAGGAGCATTTATCTGAGCAATGTTAGCTACATTAATTCCTGTAGATGTTTGTCCATTTTGATCAAGAGCAATTACATCAGCTGAGGCATTAATATAGGCAGTTAAATTAGTATTTACAGCACTATTAGAAATATTACCTCTTAAGTAAATTGTCTTAGTTTGGTTCTTCAATACATTTATATCAAGATTTGTAAACATTACTGTGGCAGTTGGTGATCCTGAACTTAGATTCTTGAATGTTGAAAGTTGAGTTCCACCTGTTGCACTGTCATATAAAGCTAATCCACTGTCTAAAACATCTTTTGGAATAGCAACACCTGTTGCATTAACAGTAATTACCAAAGTTTTAACTCTTTGATCTAATGCGGAACCAGCTTTTAATTGAATTCCTAGTAATGGAGCGCTAACTGTTCCTCTTGAGTAGGTAGTTGAAGAAGGTGAAGAAGCAGTACTTACTGTTAAAGAGGAAGCTTTAACAGTCATTAAGTTACCAACGATATTACTTGAAGGAGTAATTGATGAAGCTGTTAAGAAATCTCCATTTTCATCTCTTACTGAATCAGGTGTAGTTGTTAAGTTATTAAGTGTACATCTAACTTTTGTATTTTCCATTCCTGGAACGTTAGCAACATCAAAAATGACAGAAGCTTTAACTACTTCCCCTGCATTAATTGTACTTGAACCTGTTAAAGTCACATTAGCACTGTCATCATGACCAAATGCTGGTAATTCTGCAGGGCCTAATAATGAACCACTAACTGACCCATCTTCATTAACTCTAGCTAATTTAACTAATGAGAGGTTTGCAGTCTCATTGTTATAAAGACCAGTAGCATCGTTATTATCATCATCATCAGTAGATGTAATTGAGACTACCCAGTTTTTCATTTCAACTGAGGATCCTGAACCATTTGTAATAGTCATATCTAAACAACTTGCAGCTTTTTGACCAACTGCTACTTCACCAGCAGCAGGACCTGTAAATGCTAAGTTGAATGTTGAACCTTTAACTAATACATATGAAGCTTGACATCCAGCACCTGGACATGCTCCTGCTCCATTGTATCCAGTTCCTACTGTATTATTAACAACTTTTGTTCCATAACCGTAAGTAACACCTGTAACGAAAACATCAGTTGTTTCGTCTAGGTAAGTTTTAATAGTATCACCATCTCTACCAGGAGCTAAATCAGCAGTTACATAGAAAATTTTCTTTTGTCCTCTTCCGATTTTGAATGGTGAACTTAAAGTAAATGTGACTAGATCTTTTTGACCTACACCATCAGCAGATGCTAATGCTGAAGTTTGACCTTCAACAAATAGTTTTAAGTTTTTAATATCACTTGTATTAACAGAACCACGAATATATAAAGCAATTCTATTTAACATTTGATCTTCTGATCCATCTGCTTCTAATTCAAACTGTGCAATTCTTCCACCAGCTTGACCTACTGTAAGTTCGTCAAGAACCCCATTTTTATAAACTGTAGTTTGTCCAACATTAGCAGTAGTAATTAATTGATCAGCACCACGAAGTGGGAATGATCCAGTTAAAGCTGATGAATTTGATAATACATTAGCAGCGGAAAGAATTTCAAAAGCATGGACACCTCCACTTGCATCAGCAGCAAGATCACCAACTAAACATAATTTAGCATTCTCGCCAGCTGCGATCTTTTGATTGATATTGTTAAACTCAACCATTTGAGTTTCACTGTTAATTGATCTTCCAGTAGTTAAACGAGCATCTCCTCTGTAAAGGTAAATATTAGTAAATGCAGTTTGTGATCCTGGACCTACACGGTGAGCTTGTAATGACTTGACTGTTGCAGCTTCAGCACCAGCTTGGAAATCCCAACAAGTAAATACTACACCAGTAGCACCTTGTGGAACTGAACCAGCAACTGGAGTTGTAGTTGAAAGAGATACTGTTAAAGCACCTCCACTAACATCTGATCCATAACCTAAGAATGATACACCATCATTATTGGATAAGTCTTCTCCATCAGTGTTTTTAACATCTTTAGCTGTAACTGTATAAGTTTTATTTTCAGCTTGTGAATTAGTTGTTAATTTAACTGTATCTGAACCAGTTTGTTCAGCAGCAGAAACTGCTAAAATTGTTCCTGTTGAATCAGTAATTTTATAGTTTTCTTTATTTTCAGCAGAAGCTTTTTCTACATCTTTGGAGAAAATTAATTCTACTGATGTTTTTGATGAAGCAGCAGCTGATTGAAGTCTGAATCCTTGACTTGCAGGGTTCATACTTAAGTCAGTCATTTTTGCAGCTTCAGCTCTGTTGATATTATCACCAGGACGGAATGTTCCATCTGGGTAACCATTGATAACACCGTTGTTGTATAGTGTTTCAACAAAGTTATAATACCAAGCACCAGAAGCAACATCTGGGAAGTGAGGAGCTCCAGATAAGTTTTCTGCCATTTGAGCAGCATTTACTAACATCTTGGAAGCTTCAGCTCTGTTCAAGTTGTCGCCTGGACGGAATGTTCCTGTTGGAGCACCATTACTATCTTTGTCTCCTGAAACTACTCCGTTCTTGCTTAAAGTATAAATATAGTTTGTATACCATTCTCCCATGGCTACATCTTTAAATGGAGCTGCTGTTGCTGTTTCAAGTGGTAAACCGGAAACAAAGAAAGCCCATTTTGACATTTCAGCACGATTTACAAAATCTCCAGGACGGAAATTTGTTTGTGTTGAGTCGATGATACCTGCATTAACTAGGTTGCTAACTGGAGCAGCAAACCAAGCATTAGCTGGCACATCTGCAAAGGTATTTGTAGTGGCAGCAGTAGCTACTCCTGTTGCAAATAAACCTGCAACTAGAGCAACGATGCTGATACCAGCAACCTGTTTGCGAAGTGACGCAAATGTTGTTAATAAATTCATAATTTTAAATAAAAAATACAAAATAAAATTTTATATATGGGATTGACCGCATATATAGGTTGTTGTTTTCGCCTTTTTAACTTGAGTAAAAGCGAATAAAGTTTATAAAAAAACTTTCAAATTAAATTCAACTGGAATTAAACCCGGCGGCTTAATTGCAATTGATAGATAGATAAATAAACATACGATTAAAGAACTTTTCACGCGTTTTTTGATCTTTCCTCTTTTTTACACCTATTTTGGGAGTAAAAAATGGAGAGAAAACAAACCTTTTAGACAGGTTGTGACTTGAAAAATCCTTGCATAGCCATCATAAAGTTTGTTCCCGGGGGGAAACCCAACGATGCAAATGCTGTAAAGACCACCTTAAAATTATGATTAATATTAAGATAAGAAATTACCTGCTTTTTTTCAATGTACTTGATACTGCTATTTTGGCTTTATCAAGCGCTTAAGATTATTTTTTAAATTCTAAAATTTAAAATGCAATACTTAAAGGCTATTTTGCCATTAATTTCATAGCGGAAATCTTTTACATTATCAGTGTTTTATTGTCAATGAAGCCAGTTTTGACACTTGGCCAGTGTTTTTCTCACAGATAAGCAATTATATTAACTTTTTGTAATTCAAATTGTTTCAATAATATAGATGACAGCATTTGAAAATATTTTGTGGTATTCATTGTTATTTTTTTAAGTAATCAAAAAGGAAATTTGATTAGTAGAAATTAATTTTTGTTCTGCAGAAAAAATTTCAATTTTTAAAGTATGATTACCCGTGATTGGAATCCATTTTTCTTTTATTTCAAGCGGGTTTTGATTTTTTATGGTAAATTCCTTAAAAGGTTTTTGATCAAGAGAAATTTTGACTAGTTGAGCATCTGAATTGAATAATTGAGGGTGAATAATCATTTTGAAAGTTATTTTTTGATTTTCCAATGGAATTTCTGGGATTATTTGGAAAGTATCATTATTTAATGGGGAGATAAATTGGATGGGTTGTATTACTTGGTTTTGGCTTGATTGTTTGGAATTTAAGCTATTTACAGGCTTACAATCTCTTGGGGGTTGGAAATTTCTTTCTTCTGCCCAATTTTGATATGGGTATGGGTAGGAGATGAAGTATTTGGAGGTTGTTGAGGAGTCCACCCCGAGAGCCTCTGGCTGCCACCTCTCAAGAGGGGAATTGTCCACCCCGTCAAATCCTTCGGATTTGCCACCCCTCAAGAGGGGAAGGTCTGCTCCATTATCTGGATCGCAATTAAACTCCTGCCAAAAATAATCATACTTTTTTGGCTCTGTACCTTTTAAAAAATACTGTAAAACTTGTGATTGGCAATTTTTAGTTGGAAGTAAACCAGAAATTGCACAAATAGAAATTTGAGTAATATTTTCAGGAATAATAAAATCTTTATTTTGTCGATTTAGCTGATATTTATCAAAATAAAGCATAAAATCATGCCAAATTGGCCCTGCTCCATCAATCCCAGAAATTTCTTGCATAGCTGAAGCATCACTATTTCCAACCCAAACTGCTGTTAAAATATTCCTGGAAAAACCGAAAGTCCAATTATCTTTAAAAGACCTTGTAGTCCCTGTTTTTGCTACAACTGGGAAAGGTAAATTTAAAACATTATCTTCACCAAAACTTTTAAGCCTAGCATTATTATCACTTAAAGCATCAATAATTAAAAAAGCATATTGTTTGGCATTTTGACCAAAAATATTGTGAGAAGGCGGATTCGACCAGTTAATAATAGTTTTATTTTGGCTATCAGTAATTTTTAAAATTGTAGAAAAGCTTTTTTGATTGCCATAATTAGATAAAGTGAAATAAGCATTTGCTAAATCTAGAAGCCTAATCTCCCCTCCTCCAAGAGTTAATGAATATCCATAAAAATCTGGATCTTGATTTAATGTGGTTAAGCCTAATTGCCTTAAAAAAGCTAAAAAGGTATCAGTTCCAAGCTGTTGTTGAAGTCTAACAGCAGGAATATTAAATGAATTAGCTAAAGCTTCTTTCATCCTTACGGGCCCATGAAAATCTAAATCATAATTTAGTGGCGAATAAATTCCTGTATCTGTTTTCAAACTTAAAGGTAAATCCTCTAAAATATCAGCCATTGTATGACCTTTTTGCAAAGCTAATAAATATAAAAATGGCTTTAAAGCAGATCCTGGTTGTCTTTGAGAAGCAATAATATCCACTTGTCCTGAAACACTTGGATCAAAATAATCTTTACTTCCAAGCCAAACTAAGACTTGTCCACTAGGTAAATCGACAGCCAAAACTGCAGAATTTGTAACATTTTTTTCTTTTAATTTGTCCAATTGGAAATTAACAATTTCTTGGGCTTTATTTTGTAAATTCAAATCTAAAGTTGTGGTGATATTTAAGCCACTGTAAAGATAATCAGGTCCGTATTCTTCTTCTAATTGATTTAAAATATAATGGACAAAATGAGGAGCTTGAATCGGATTTTTAACTGTTTTAAAAACTAAAATTTCCTCTTCAGCTTGCTCTTTTTCAGATTGGGTAATTAATTTTTGTTCTAGCATTTTTGCTAAAATATAGCTTTGTCTTTTTTTTGCAGCTTGGAGGTTGATTAAAGGATTTAGTGAGGAAGGAGATTGAGGAAGTCCAGCTAAAATAGTCATTTCTGCTAAATCTAGATTTTGAATATTTTTGCCAAAATAATTTTGTGATGCTTCATAAATTCCATAAGATAAATTGCCAAAATAAACAGTATTTAAATATTTTTCTAAAACTTGATCTTTTGTGTACAAATGGCTGATGCGAATTGCATAAATTGCTTCAATTAATTTTTCTTTTAAAGTCCGTTGACGATTAGTACCAAGTAAATTTCTAACTAATTGTTGAGTGATTGTAGATGCGCCGCTAGTAATTTTTTGATTTAAAGCATTATAGAAAAGGGCACGAGAAATAGCTTGCAAATCAATACCTTGATGTTCAAAAAAATCTTTATCTTCAGCAGAAATAATAGCTTGAATAAATTTTGGTGGAATTTGATCTAAATTTACATAAGTTTTTTTACCAGATTTTGGGTCAAGGACTTGATAAAGTAGTGTGCCATTTCGATCGTAAATTTTGGTAGAAATATGTTGATTTTGGAGATGTAAATCGTCTGGAATTTCAAGGAAGTAGGCGATAAAGATGTAGGAAAAAATGAGAATTAAAAAAAAGCTTATAAGGAGGGGTAAGATTATTTTCCAAATAAGACTTTTTATTTTCTTGGGCATTGAATCGTGAGAATTGTGCTGGACTTTTATAATTTTTAAGGAGAGAAATAATTATTTCCAAAATTGATACCATTTCTTTTTAGCTGTTGGCTCTTCAAGAAGTTTTACTTGGCTTTCAAGAGAAGTAAATCTTTCTTGGAAAACTTTTACAAAACGCATAAAGGTTTCTTTATCCTTTCTATTTTCATCAACTAAATGATCTAATACTTTCTTTTGTTCCATCAAATCTTCTTTTGAGGCGTATTCTGTGATTAAAGATGTTTGTTCTGAATTTTTAAGATCTGATTTAATTGTACTGTGATTTCTTTCAAGTTTGTATAATTTAAATAGCGAATCTTCTCCAATTAAATAGTTGAAACCTTGTGGTGTTTTTTGTTTTTTACCTTGAAGCTTTTTAGCTTTTAAAGCTCTACGAATTGTTTGAACTGATTTATTTGATATCTCAGCTGCTTCTTGGATTGAATACATGGTTTCAGCCATAGTTTGACTAGTTAAATTATGAAATAGTTTAAATAGAGATTTACTGTATTTCTATATTAATTAAAGATTTTGGATAATCAAGTGGACAATCGAAAACTAACTTGACGATGAATATAATTTTAGTGAGGTTTTGTTCAGATAAAGGAAGTGATGTTTCAATAAATTGTCGCAATAAATTTATTTTGTAATATATTTTAAATACAAAAAAGAACTTCTTTT